>CAZZBP010000008.1:0-47564 GCA_964652755.1 uncultured Dehalococcoidia bacterium | reverse complement strand
AGCAGTCTATGGATGCCAATAGTGTGAGTCAAACTATCGAGATAGCTATGGCGTCGGAACCAGATAATTGTTTCAGTTTACGAAAATGTCTTCATTCGGCTTATACGGGGTCAGTAAATGTCATCAAGTGACTTCATAATCATAGGCGAAAATATTCATACCACACGCGTGTTGATGCGCAATGGGCGTCGTATTGCGCAAAATAAAGAAGGGGCTGAAGCTATCTCATATCGAAACTTTGCCGGGGATGAATCTTTCATGACAATCCCTGACTACTTCAAAAAGACCCAGGTCTATCAAGAGGGCAGAGTAAAGCACTTCATGGTGGCGATAAGAAAGGGTATGTCTGAGAATGTTGGTGACCAAAGAGAGGGCCAAGACTACATTTTGGCAGAAATTAAACGTCAAGAAGGTTGTAGCAGCGACTTTCTTGACCTGAACATCGACGAGTTATCTCATGAAATAGAGGTTCAAAAGGAAGCTATGACGTGGCTAGTGGGATTCTACTGCGCTGTGGCGGACGTCCCTCCAAGTATTGATTCATCAAGTCCAGACATTCTGAAAGCCGGTTTGGAAGAATATTCAGCTAGAGGCCAGCCACAAGGGCCGCCTCTGGTTAATTCTGCATCTCTTGAAAGGCTAGAGGTTCTTGACTTAGTTGCAGAGCACCAAACTAACGTAATTGTGACAGCAGCGGGATCAAGTAACATGCCTTCAGATGAATTTGAGAGATTTGACAACGCCGAACTGATGTTACGTCACTGTGAAAAGAGAAAAATCGCTAAGGTAAGGATTCACATTGATCCTCTTTTATTTCCTATAGCCGTTGAGCAGACCTTCGGCAATCACTACCTCAAAGCAGTTCAACTTATGAGAAAGGAATTTGGTAGTGAAGTGAGAATTTCAGGGGGATTGAGTAACGTTTCTTTTGGCCTGCCAGCCAGACGTCTGATAAACGATACTTTTATTCGCCTTGCTATGGAGGCTGGGACAAATTCGGGTATCGTGAACCCTCTCGAAAGTAGAATGGAAAGGGTGATGTCACTCGATATGAATTCAGAAAGAGTAAATATTGCAAAGGACATGCTCTTGGGTGACGACGAATTCTGCATGAACTTCATAAAGAGCTTCAGGGAAGGAAGATTGACAGAATAATTGATATTTCTTATGTGATTGAAGGGATATTTTATTCTTTGGCTCTTTATTGAGTTCGCCTCTATTGCTATACTGCGGCGAAACGAGTTTAAATATTTAAACTAATCTTTTGGGGTATTTCAAATGACTATTGTGGAATCCAGACATGATGTCGTACTCATGGCTCATTTGCTCCGAAGAGCAGGATTTGGTGCAACTCCTGCTGAGATGGACAGGGCGCTTGAAGTCGGATATGGAGCAATGCTAACGGAACTTCTAAATCCGGATCACGAAGATTTTATTCCGGAAGATTTAATAAGACGATATCACGTTGATTTATCTGATCTCAGGTCAGGTGGTGGGCCGCACTGGGTTTATAGGCTGGTTATGACAGACACTCCTCTCAGGGAGAAGATTTGTTTATTCTGGCATCGAGTTTTTGCAACTGCTTCTACAAAGCTGATACAAAGCAGGGTTGTTACCAACCAGGTGTCAATGTTTCGTAAAGACGGCATGGGTAGTTTTGATGATTTGCTCATCGGGTTGTCTAGAGATCCAGCGATGATAATGTGGTTAGATAACCAGGATAACCATGGCTCGAATATTAACGAAAATTTCGGCAGAGAGATACTGGAGCTCTTCGCAATGGGTGTGGGCAATTATACAGAAGACGATATTAAAGAAACATCCAGGGCATTTACGGGTTGGCGCGTAGTTAACCCTGACTATATGTCCATTCGTATGCGTAACAACACTGCACGCCCTTACGGATACATGTCATGGCAATTTGAATATGATTCTGAAGATCATGATGATGGAGAAAAGACTATTCTCGGCCAAACCGGGAACTGGAACGGGGAAGACGCAGTAAGAATCATTTGTGAGCAAGATGCGACTGCCCGGTTTGTAGCACGGCATCTGTATCATTTCTTTGTGGCTGACGAGTTGCCTGTTCCTCAGTGGCCTCATGATCCCCCTCGAGACCCGGCTGCTATCGATCTGTTAGTTAAAGAATATTTTGATAGTGGCCATAACATAAAGGCTATGCTCAAGGTGCTATTCGAATCCGATTTCTTTAAGGATGAGTCTTCAAGATATGCGAGGATAAAAAGTCCTGCAGAGATGGTTATCGGAACTATGAGGCTGGCTGGCCCAGTGACCTTGCCATCAACCGATATCTTTGCAGCTGATGCTGCTTGCGCCAATATGGGACAGGCACTGATGAGGCCGCCAAGCGTGGAAGGCTGGCAGGGAGGTGTAGATTGGATAAACACTGGAGCATATGTCGAGAGGGTGAATTTCGCCAGCAGGATTTTGAATGACCCCGACAAAATAGGAGTGAGAGACATTATTGATAGGATCAAAATGCTAAGCCCCGGTGGGCAGTCGATTACATCGGACGATCTTGTTGATATGTGTCTTGATGTCTTGGGTCCGCTTGATGTGTTGGAAACAACTAGAAATGGACTAAAGAAGTATGCTTCGAAATACTCCCACCTATCCTGGGCAGATAGTGCTGACGCATCGAATTTTGACAAATCAGCCATTACCATCATTCAGTTAATTGTATCCAGTCAGGAATACCAAACCATTTGATAGTTCGGACATAATTAGGTGAATAAATGATCACGACGGCGTTTCAACTGAAATACTCTACGAACGTCGGTTTCTGCGCCGACTTCGGAGGTAGAGGGTTTCAATTACCTACCTCGATGGCGATCAGGTCGGATGGCGTTATATTTGTTGCTAGTAGGGGTAAGCCAGGGACCAAGGGGTCAAATGGAATACAGATGGTCACTCGCGATCATGAATTTCTTGGCCAGTTTGGGACGTATGATGCTGCGCTCGGAGGCATGATATGGCCAACCTGCGTAACATTGGATGATGAAGACAATATTTATTTGGCTGACGAGAACCTTCAAAGGATCACCAAGTATGACCGAGAAGGTAATCCTGTTACTTACTGGGGAGAACAGGGTTCCGGTGACGGTCAATTTGATCAACCAAGTGGTCTTTTAATACGAGGCGATAAAATCTTGGTTGTAGACTCTCGTAACAATAGGATTCAAACATATTCTTTAAATGGTGACTTCTATAACCAGTGGGGAGGACCGGGTACCAAGGATGGTGAATTCGATCTCCCTTGGGGAATATGTGAAGACTCAGAGGGATATGTCTACGTGGCTGACTGGCGCAACGACAGGATTCAGAAATTTACGTTTGAAGGTGATCATGTAGCTACGTTTGGGGAGAGCGGAAAAGGAGAGGGCCAACTCAACAGGCCAGCTGGAGTGGCTATAGATCATGATGGGAATATTTATATAGCGGATTGGGGTAACCAAAGACTCCACGTATTTGATTCAGAAGGACGGTTTTTAGAAGTTCAGAGAGGGGAAGCGGACCTGAATCCATGGTCCATAGAATATTTGTCTTCACAGGATGATGAAAGAATGGCAAGAGAGTCTTTTATCCCGGTGTATGAACCCGATACGGAAGATCCCTCTGAGATTTCTGCAAGGATGGAGCCTTATCTTTGGGATCCGGTTTCAGTACAACTTGATGAAGATGGCAGGGTATATGTTCTTGAGACAGGTAGGCATAGATTCCAAATATTTGAAAAGGCATGAATCCTAATAATGATTCGCCTGTTCCCGTAACTGAGAGGAGCAAATAAATGGGTGACAAGAAAATCGTTGTGGTGCAACTCTCTGGTGGTAATGACTACCTGAACTGTATTGTTCCATACAATGATCCTGATTACGTTGATAATAGACCGAATGTAAGGATCACTGAAGACCGTGTAATTCCGTTCGGAAATGGGCTTGGCATGAACCCTACCATGGCGCCAATAAAAGATCTGTATGATGAGGGCAAAGTCGCAGTTATCCACGGTACTGGGTATCCGATTCCAAGCAGATCTCATTTCCGTTCCATGGATATTTGGCATACTGCAGAGCCTACGAAGGTAGGCAATGAAGGTTGGCTTGGGAATACCATTAACCAAATGTACCCTCAGCACGACAACGTGGTTGCTGCGGTGAACTTCGGAGCAGGCCTTCCAAGGGCATTGGTTGCCCATGGGGCTCCTGTAGCATCGGTCACGGACTTGAAAACCTATGGATTAATGAACCATATCGGTGAATCACAACAGAGAAACGAAGCATTACAAGCGTTCAGGGATATGTACAGCCAAGCCATCGGAAGCGGCCCAGTGATGGATTATTTGAGTCAGACTGGTCTTGATGCTCTGAAGGGAGCAGACATTCTCGGAACTGTTTTAGACAAATATTCATCTGATGTCGAATATGCAGACAATTCTTTTTCAAAAGCGATGAAGGGGGCAGCTCAGGTTCTGCAGGCAGAAATTGGTACCAGAATTTGTTACACGCAACACGGCAGTTTTGATGCCCATACTAATGGTATCGCGTTGCAAGAAGGTTTACTTACTGACGTCACTGGGGGAATATACGATTTCTACTCCGATATGAAGCAGGCTAACAACAGCGATGACGTAATTATATTCGTATTCTCTGAGTTTGGCCGTAGAGTTCGTGACAACGGGAACGGTACTGACCATGGTTCCGGAGGAGTTGCATTCGTTATTGGGGATGCAGTAAAGGGTGGAAATTATGGCGAATATCCTTCTCTCAAATCACAAGATTTGCTCGAAGGAGATTTGCACTTCAATGTGGATTTCCGAAGTATATACACAGAGATTATGGAAGACTGGCTTGAGGTAGATGCCAGGCCAGTAGTCAAGGGCGAATACGAGAAAGTAGGTTTTCTAGCCACTAGGTAGCACGTTGAATTTGGCAGTTGAATGTTAAACTGATCTTTCCTCGAGCCAGTCCAATGTCACTTCTATTCCAAATCCTGGAGCATCGGATGGTCTAACGTAGCCATTTTTAATTACAGGTGTTCCTGGCAATGACGTCATCTCTTTGAGAGGTACTCCAGGTGGTGATACACCTTCAGATCGCTCGCCCCAAGGAATGACAGGCATTGAATAAGCGAGATGTTGTCCGTAGGGATAATTCATTCCTGCATGGCCTATGACTGTCAACCCGTGTGCCTCTGCGATATGACAGATTCTTACACAAGCTGTGACTCCGCCAACCCATTGGATATCCGGTTGAAGGATGTCCACTAGACCTCTCCCCGCGGCGTCAGCGAATGGATGTATCGTGTACCAGTGCTCACCCGTGGCCAAAGTTTGTCCAGGGACCCTAGACCTGAGTTTAGCATAACTATCCATGTCCTCTGGGAGCATATAATCTTCAAGCCATTTAATCTTGTAAGGTTTTAATTCTTCGGAAACACGGACCGTATATTCGACGTTCAGTGACATCCAAGAATCTACTGCGAGTTCAATGTCTGGACCGATCTGTTCTCTAGCTGCCGCTACTATTTCAACGTTCTTGTTGAGTCCAGCAATGCCATCTTCAGGGCCATACCTCAGGAAGACTTTAACAGCTTTGAATCCTAGATCCAGAAACCAATCGAGATAGTCTGATGTTTTGTACTGGAGCATAGTGTTTGACGCATAGCAGGAAATGTCCTTCTTGACTGGACCACCCAGTAGTTCGTAAACAGGCCTACCCAGTAGTTTACCTTTTAGATCCCATATGGCGTTGTCAACTGCGCTGATGGCGTAGCTTGCTATCCCAGCCGCGCCATGAGGAGATGAAGCTCTCCTCATAAGATCCCAGAGTTTCTCCGTTGCCATAGGGTTTTGACCCATCAGGAGCTCTGAAAAATGGTCGTTTATTATGGAACACACTGGTCCTGAGGCTATGGAAATTCCGAGACCCCAGGTGCCGTCTTCCGCCGTAACAAGACATGCTACTCGTGTCCAACTGTCCGTCCATGATCTTCCCGGCAAGTCTTGGGAGTATCTATCCATCGGGCTGACAAAATAGCCTCTGTCAGGGTCCTTATCGACTCTCGGATGGGTAGTAGGACGGGGAGCTAGGTCGATTGGAACGGCTTTGACGCTTTTTATCTTCACCTTAGATCCTTCGCTGCGAAAATTTGATTCCACGAGGTTTGGATACTCGTGGAAGCTTGGGAATATCAACTCGAACTGCTTCAGCTCGCTTATTCTTCAATTAGAACCATTCACTTAAAACCAGAGCTAAACTTATCGTCCCTTGATCACCTCTTTAGCAACTAAATCTTCTATTTCGCTTTCCGATATTTTAAGGACATTCGCCATAATTTCAAAAGTGTGCTCTCCCAGAAGTGGAGGATGCGATTGTGGTTCGGCTGGAGTTCTACTCAGGTGTTGTAGAGCACTTCCAAGGAGTTCAATGTTTCCGAGAGTGGGGTGTTCTATATTCCAGATTGCTTTCCGAGCTTCTGCTTGTGGATCCTCTAAAACGTCTTTAACTGTATTGATGGGGGTCACAGTGAGGCCTGCACCCTGTAGAACGGTCATCCAGTGTGAAATCGGCTTGGTTCCTATACGGTCGTTAAACAGTTTCTCAAGTGCAGGCCTGTTCTCTACCCGTTTTGCGTTGTTCACAAACCGAGCATCGTCGGGCAGATCAGGCAAGGCCACTACTTCACACAGTCTCCTAAATTGATCGTCATTATTTGCCGCAGTCATGAAGTCCCCATCCGAGGCTTTAAAATCTTGATACGGTGCCACTTGAGGATGGGCGTTTCCGATTCGGCCTGGCGCAATACCAGTCGCCAGATAGCTTTGAGCTATGTTAGCCAGACAGGATATTCCCACATCGAAAAGAGAGACGTCGACCTGTTGACCCTTTCCGCTAAGACTCCTCTCATGTAAGGCACAGAGGATGCC
Organism: uncultured Dehalococcoidia bacterium; assembly: GCA_964652755.1. GTDB lineage: Bacteria > Chloroflexota > Dehalococcoidia > Lucifugimonadales > UBA826 > UBA11795. The sequence goes on along the minus strand of CAZZBP010000008.1, from coordinate 40,621 downwards.
GATGAGAGATGTAAGGCCTGTAAGAATGTCTATCCAAGCTGCACCTACCTTAGTCGGACGCCCTCCTGGTTCTCCTGTTATGCTCATTACACCTGTCATGCCCTGCAAAGCAGCATCGTAGCCAGGTTCTGAAGCGCGTGGTCCTGTTTGCCCAAACCCTGTGACGGACGCATATACCAGACCCGGATTTATCTCCGACAATGTTCTATAGTCTAATCCGAACCTCTCAAGGTTTCCGACCTTGAAATTTTCAACGAAGATGTCAGCCTTTGATGCAAGGGCCTTTATTATTTCTTGGCCTTTTGAATCACGTAGATTTACGATAATGCTCTTTTTGCCTCTATTGGCAGAGAGGTAATAGGCACTCTCGTCTCCCACGAACGGTGGTCCCCACCCACGGGTATCGTCACCCCAGGGGGATTCCACTTTCCATACCTCAGCTCCCATATCAGCTAGGAGTTGAGTTCCAAAAGGTCCAGCCAGTATCCGTGACAGATCGAGAACTTTTATATCGCTTAACGCACCCATGTTTTCACCGCTCTAATCAAATCTCAAAAAATGTTAATGGTTTATCTGTCTCCTAACAACAAAGTCTTAGTATGAAAGTGAGAATTGTTTGGTTGCACAAGTTCGGAATATTTTCTTGTAGAAAAATTGAAACCCGTCGGAAGAATCCAATCAGAGTAGGTTAATCTTTCGATCTTTTGCTCATTGTTCCCAATAATCTTACAGTAATAAAAAGTACTAATAGTCCGGCTATCGCTGTCAAAGTAAGGGTGCTTACAGTCACTTGGCTTGCCCCTACCGAGGGGGTTTCAATTGAAGGTGGTTCAATAGATGGTTTTTTTATGGTCAGGTTGGATGTAGATACGGTGGATGTAGATACGGTGGGTGTGTCGATTTTTGGCTCGGGGTACCAGTTAAGACCGTAAGTTCCTGGCCTTCTCATATAAGGCGCTTTTACAATCAGGGTTTGAAGGTTATCCTCATTCGATTGTCTGATTACGTTCTGCAGTCCTATTATCCCGTTGGAACGCCTCCAAAATGTAACAACTGCATCATCAGATTTCCCTGTCGCATAGACATGTTGTCCGTCAGGACTCACTACTACAGACGATACTGAGCCTAAGCCATGAACTTTTGCAACCTCGTCTATGACACTACCAAGGAACTGCAATAGTCCGGTATGAACGTTTCGTCTGAAAACTGTCATCGTGTTTTTTGAAGGGGATGTGGCGTATATGTGGCTACCGTCAGAGCTGATAGATATGTTTGATACGCCGTCCAGCCCGCTCACATTTAATTCGCTGGCTGATATGTATCCAGCCAATGAAAGTGCCCCTGTATTGGAGTCTCTCGAGAATATTGTTAACCTATTTTCGGACTTTGCTGCAGCATACAGGTAATCGCCATCTGGACTTAAAGCAATCGACTCGACTCCCGTGAGAAACTGTTCGATCTTTCCGACATAGGTTAGAAAATTTTTCTCTTTTGATAACGCATACACGGAGACGGCTCCAGGTGTCCTAGAAGATACATATATGTGATTGCCGTCCGGAGAAGCTTCTATGTCTGAAACATCAGCGAGTATTCCGCCTTCACGCCGGGGGTCGACAGTAAATAAATGAACTAATTGATCCGATTGGTTAGGATGAGTTAGAAGATATAAATTTCCTTGATTCGATACAGCTGCGATTCGGTCCACTTGAGGAATTTCGGCGATGGCTACAGCAAAGCCCGGAGTATCTTCAAGACCTTCTATTGCTCTGGTCGACTTTGATAATCCTCCTGCGGATCCATAATGATAGGCGGCTACAATTGAATCGATTGAGGAAACATAGACGCCGTTACCTGAGTAGAATGGTTCCATTGAAACTGGACTGTTGTCCTTGCCACCTTCCATTATTGTTGACCCAATGAATGTGAGAGTGCCCGTATTTTCGTTTCTTTCAAATAAGCTAATGCTAGGAAGTAGGTCAGAGGTCACAAAAATCTTTTTGCCATCAGATGAGATCTCAACACCACTAGCCTCAGACAACCCTAACATTTCCCTTTTCCAGGTCTGAGTCGAGTGTATTTCTATCCATTCTAAACCTGGCCGTCTTTTGTCAAATCCTTCGAATCTAATTCTTCCTGCTAAAGCCTCAAGATAAGCTTTTTCAGCTCCGCCAATTAACGCTAGCTCTTGATTCGTCAGGGTAGCGCGAAGTGTGGCCGGAAACCAAAAGTCAATTCCCGATAAAGGCTCACCAAGGTAATCAAATGCTTTCAGATCTATGCAACGAAGGTTCGAACCATTTCTGGGTTCTACTGAACAGTGAGACTTATCCATATCCATGGTTATCTGGAAGCTGGTTTCGTGAATCGGGGCGTCAAATGACATTTCTGTTAGTGGGGATTCGAAGGTAAATTTCGTATTATTAGTCGGATGCACAACCTTCACTCTAGATAGATCCCCCTTTATTTCTTTCATATAGAATTGATCTTCCGGTATGACTGTCAACTCCGGGCTAGGGGTCGGCTTAGGGGACGGAGTGGGAGTCGAGGTGGGCACAGCCGTCGGATACGGGGTGTAGCTATAAGATAGCTTTGCTCCCAAGAATGCGGAAACCATATTTTCGTTCTTACCAGCGACATACACCGAGGAATCATCCGCACTAATACTGACACTATAGGCTCCTTCGAGACCATCCACGCCTAGGTCACCATCTCTAAAATAGCCCCTCAGGGTGAAAGATCCTGTTGAAGGATTTCTTTTGAATACCGTTATAGTGTCATCGATTGCAGCTGTTACAAGGATATGATTACCGTCTGATGTGATTTTCAGGGAAGATGCCCAGTCTAAGCCATCAATACCGTTCGTATTATCTTTGAGAAATCCTATGGGTGAGAGGGATCCTGTCGATGGATCTCTCTTAAATGCTGCAAGAGAATCAGACGTGGCAGCGGTGACATAAAGATGTTTGCCATCAGGAGTCACTTCCAAGTCCGAAGGTGACCAAAGTGATTGTTCATTAGATATGTATCCTAAATAAGTTAGTAAGCCGGTTGTGTCATCTATCGAGAATGCGGCGACCGAATTGCCCTCCCATCCGGCACAGTAAAGGTGATTACCATCAGGGCTTATGGCTATAGCTGTCGCCCCTTGTATTCCATGCACGCCATTTAAACCGTTAATGTAGGATCTGATAAAAGATAATTGGCCGTTTGTCCCATTGATTGAAAAAACTGCGACGGCGTTATCTTCGAAGCCTGCAGTGTATAGGTGAGATCCGCTGGGGCTGATTCGAATATCCCGTACACCGTCTAATCCTTCCACGCCAGCAGTATTGTCAATATGTTGTTCTATATAAGTTAGTGTTCCGGTAGCCGAATTTATGCTGAATGCACTTATGGAGTCTCCTATGCTACTTCCTGCGTATAAGAATTTGCTATTGGAAGATGATTCCAGAGTGTAAACTCCGTCTAAATAATTTGATGCACTCTGGCTAGCATTTATTTGCCCGTTGTATGTGAGAATCGACGTGGTAGCACTTGCAGAGAAGATACCTATCGCGTCGTCGTCGTATCCTGCAGTGTATAGAACCTTCTCGTTGCCGAGAAGTTCGACGTCAGCAACCCCTTTGAGGCCGTCGACCCCTTGAAAATTGTTAGTACTTTTACCTGAATAAGTAATCTTGCCGGTGCTTGAGGATCTCGTGAATTCGGCGATTGAATCTTCCCCTTTTCCTGCTACGTATATGTGTTTTCCGTCGCTTGTAATGGCAGTAGAGGCGGCAAATTTCATTCCATCGACGGTCGCTGTTCCGTCAATAGAGACTTCTACATAGATAAGGGATCCATCTAGACTGCTTCTTCGGAAAGTTGAAATCGCATTGTCATTTAAGCCAACTGTATATACATGGAGGTTGTCGGGGCTTGCCGTGACTCCAAAAACTCCATCTAATCCATCGACGCCCAAGACACCGTCGACTTGGGCCGCTACAAAAGTGAGTGCTCCCGTCGAGGTACTTATGTTAAATACTGTCACAGCATCATCATCGGGTGCCGTGACATAAAGATATCGTCCGTCTGGGGAAACGAGGAGATCATTTGCCCCGTTTAGGGATGCAATGCCATCCGTCTCGTCCTTTTTCATTTCGACGTAAGATAGTCCCCCGGTTGAAGTATCTCTTGCGAAGACCACTACTGCGTCATCGACAATCCCCGTAGAATAAAGAAATCGGTTGTCAGCACTCATTGAAAGTCCCCTGGACCCATCCAGGCCATCCACCCCAGCAACTCCATCGGTGACTGACTCTTTGAATGTTAGTGTGCCTAAGTGAGCATGCCGGTCGAAGACCACTATCTGATCATCATTTGTTCCCGCTGCGTAAACATTTTTCCCGTCGGGGCTCACCAGTATTCCGCTGACACCGTCCAACCCACGGACTCCCAATATGTCATCCTTATGATTTTCGATAAAGGTCAATAATCCCTTATTGATATCTCTTGAAAATACTGCCACGGAATCGTCGGCCTCACCTGTTGCATAGATGTGATGCCCGTCTGGACTTATTGCGAGGTCATGAACCTGAGAAAGGCCGTCAATTCCGTTTTCGTTATCTGTGTAAGTTTTAATCTGCAGGAGTCTTCCTGTGAAGGAATTCCTTGAAAAAAGAATTATTGAATTGCTTCCGGGGGATGCGACATAAACATGATTGTTTCCTGGAGCAATTACAAGATTTGTTGGTTGTGAAAGGTCGGTAACGTTCCAGGTGCCGTCTTTCTCTGAGTCTGCAAAACTTAAAGTGAAATCACTATATATTGCGCTTTGTGCAGTTGCTCCTGGAATCATGTAAAAAACTAAGAAGGCGACTATGAACCCAAAGGCAGCTACATATAGTCCAATGGGGAATCGGAAATATCCCCTCGTAATTGTTTGAAGAATCATATGTCTTTGATGAAATTTCGCCATGTGAGTTTCTTGAGAAAAATCTTCTTCAGGTATACGGCCTATTGGTAAATACCAGGTTTTAGCAAGCTATATAAGATATCTGGAATGACTGGAGCTTCTCCTATTTCCTAGGCTCCCATGAAAAAAATTTTATAGAGGCGAACAGTCCAGAGAGCAGCCAAACGGACATGATGGAAATACTATTAACATTGAAACCTGCACTACCTTCAAAGGGGTTGAATGCATCTTGCAAAGCGATTGAGAATGGCCTTACCGGAAACACATTGGCGACCATGTTCAGCCATGACGGTGCCTGGTCCATCGGTATGAAAACATCTGAAATAAAAAGTAAGGGTAGGATAGAGGCGTTTACAACAGCAGGGGCGGCATCGGCGTTTGGTATGAGAGTTGTTACGGCCAGCCCGAGGCAACTGAAAGTTGCAGCTCCAAGAAGAAGTGTTGTCAGAAACGACAAAGCCGTTTTTGTTGGTAGAGATACGTCAAACAAAAAGGCTCCAATTCCCGTTACGATGATAACCAACAGGGCCGATATGAGAGTATTGTGCGCTATTTTACCGAATAAGAATGAAAAAGCGGGTAGTGGAGTCCCTCTTATCCTTTTTAGAATTCCCCTATCTCTAGAAATAGTTAGGTTCATAGCTAAACCTGTGTACGAAGAATTTATAACTGAAAATGCCATAATCATAGGTATGTAAAAATTCGAGAGATTTAAGGTTCCTTGAGGCCGCTCAACGACGTTTTTTCCGAATGTGAGATTGATGATAAAAAGAAACATGAGCGGGAAAACGAAGGTGAAAAACGCGGCAACGGGATTTCTCCAGAATTCCATATCCTCATAAATAACTTGTCGTATACCTAGCCGAATTGCTTTTATCACTCGAGTCTTACTCTGTCAGGTGTTTCCCGGTCTTCTATAAGGTCAATGAATATTTCGTCTAAGGATTGTTGTTGTACCGAAAGACCTTTTAGTTCTATTTTCTCGTTTAACGCCCAACTTGTTAAAACTGCCAGCGAAGTCATTGGAGTCGTAGTTTCTAACTTAACTTCATTACCGATTACATTTGCCAGTTTGACGATTTCTACGGGAATCCTCTTTATGGCATCGTCGAGTTGGAATTTTATAGTTGTGGCCTTTTTATACGCCCTCAACTCCTCCAATGTACCTTCTGCCTCTATAATTCCTGAGTTTAGTAAGGCAATTCTGTCGGCGAGAACTTCGGCTTCGTCCATGTAGTGAGTTGTCAGAAAGATCGTTTTCCCTAGTCCCCTCAAGCTGGCGATCATGTTCCACGTGTTCCGCCTCGCATAGGGATCCAAACCGGTCGTGGGTTCATCCAAGAACAACAATTCAGGGTCTCCCACTATTCCTAAGGCCACATCAAGCCTGCGTCTCTGTCCGCCGGAGAGTTTGCGTATCCTGATATCACGTTGTTCTTTTAACCCGGTGACATCGAGAATCTCATGTATCGGCTTGGGATTTTGATAAAATCCGCTGAATTGTTTGATGATCTCGCCGACTTTCAGGTAACGATCGACACCCGTGTCTTGCAGTACTATCCCAACTCGTGATCTCAAATCTTCGGGGCTTGAATCGGGATCGTATCCTAGTACGGAAACATCCCCTGAAGTTCTTTGTATGTACCCTTCCAAGATCTCCATTATTGTTGTTTTACCTGCTCCGTTAGGTCCAAGCAAAGCGAACACTTCACCTCTATTTATTGTGAAGTCGATTCCTCTAACGGCTTTCAAATCGCCATAAGATTTTTTTAGGTCCCGTACTTCAATCGCTGTTTCCGTCATTTCTTTAATTGTGAATGTTTATCCAGAAGGCGTGCAATACGGATGGGGTGGGTATTAATATGGAATCTTGTCTATTCTCAAGATTATCCATCTAAAATAATGGACACAAAACATAGAAGGGACATTCATTAATGACCAAATTACAAACTAGTGGCATGTCTAAGCAACGGCTATTGAGGGTTGATGATCACATAAAGCGAAATTACCTGGATACCGAGAAGCTCACGGGTGCACTTACGGCAATATATAGAAATGGAAGGCTGGCACACTATTCGACACTAGGTCTTATGGATAGGGAATAGAATAAGCCGGTCCTCCGGGACAGCATTTACCATATTTATTTTATGACAAAACCGATTACTTCGGTGGCACTAATGATGCTCTATGAGAGGTTTTTTTTCAATTAGACGATCCTGTAGCGGAATACATTCCAGAATTTAAGAACCTTGAAGTATACGTATCTGGGCAACTCGGTTCATTCAAAACAAAAAAACCTTATAGACCTATGACAATTAACGATCTCCTCTCACACCAATCAGGGCTTACCTATATGGTTCATTTGTAGTTGTTAAAAGCGATATTTGGAAAGAGTTTTTTGCTATTGGGATATCTTCGTTTCGGACAAATCGGACCGCTGGTTGATTTGAAATTTACGGTGTTATAGTGTTTGGTTTCTCTATTCAAAAGTCCAGGAGGTTGTTCACAAAATGTACCCAAGTAAGATCAGAGAGAAAATAGAAAACCAAGCTTTGTTGCTGAGCTCATCTATCTTTAGCAGGGAATGGCATAATGCTGCTGCGGTATACCAAACTGGACCTGACTGGGTTTGGATTGACCAAGAGCATTCACCCTGGGGAGCAGAATCACTGGGGCCGATATGTGTGATGGCAAGACAGGCAGGGGTGGCTGGAGTTATAAGGGTGCCTTGGAATACTCCCGCTGATATAAAAAAAGCATATGATTCTGGCGCTGTTGGCGTAATGGTTCCCCAAGTAGACAATGCCAACGAGGCAAAAGAAGCCATTAGGTATTCCAAGTATCCTCCAATAGGAGAGAGGGGAATAGCTCCATGGTTTGCGGGGCCAATGGGAATTCCCGCGGGGGATGTTATTACACAAGCCAATTCCGAGACCTTCCTCATACTACAGATGGAAAGCACTGAGGCCTACGAAAGCCTTGATGAAACATTGGCGCTTAATGATTTTGAAGTTCTTCTTGTGGGTCCGGATGATTTGGCCGCATCTCTTGGAGTGCCTGGCAACAAGTATCATGAAAAGGTAGAGAAGGTGATGAGAGACGTTGCGGAAAGAATGATAGGAACGGGCAAGTCGCTGGCAACTACCTTTGGTACTCCTGAAGAAGCTAGAAGATGGATTGCTGAGGGTTATAGAATGATGAATGTTGGAAGCGTAGTCTCAATCGGCACGATACAGATGAAAGAGGTTTATGCGGAATTGAGAGAAGAGTTCGCATAGCATAGTGTTTAATTTAGGGCTGAAATAAATAAATCCCCTTCATTAAGAGGATTTATTTTCTGAACAGGGTTATTAGAAGGCGTCGAGATCGGAAGCTATTTCCCCCAGGTTGGCTCTTGTGTAAGACCCTAGGCTTCGAAAGTTTAGATCTGTGTAGTTCTTGATCCAGCGGAGCGTTATTTTTCTGGAGTCAAGGTAGCGACTCTTGATTTGAGAGTATTCGTTGGCTTCTATGACAGTTTCTCTTACTTTGAGTATTTCGTCTGTCTCTGAGTCGATAATTCTTTTCACTAAAGTAAAAGTATGAATCTCATTTGTGTCCTGGTCTTTTACGTTATGGATAATTCTCTGGGCGACCTGTCCCACAGATATCCTTGCTGTAGCTAGATCTTCCATAAGAGCGGGTCGCTTGCCCTCACGACCCTCCATACTGTCAATTCCCTTGGCACCTCTTCCATTGAGCCACCCTTCAACATATTCGATTATTGTACGTATATTTCTTCGTGTTCCCTCAACGGTTATGTCACCATCAGGGGTGGCTATATTTATCGGATAGTTTTCTGGGTCCTGCATATCCTTTGATGGCCGCCATCCTGTTCCCCACCATTCTATGAATGGGTCAGAGGCGGTTTTCATGTGATATATGTGCGCGCTCCACCCTCTTAAGAAGCCTTGTTCAGCCTCCCATTTCTTGTCTGTGCGTATGGATTCTGCGGCGATTTGGTTAATATCCTGATCTTTACTAGGTAGTGCAGTGGCCATACCACCTATTGCGACAGCACCACGTTTCAGGCAAATAGCCACCAATCTTCTGAAGATATTGGAGATGAAATCAGTGGTCTTTATATCGACGTCAAATCGGTCTGGCCAGACGGAGGCTGGGTCTGGCATAACGTATTCTAGAATGCTGGCTTTTAGATCCCATCTCGCTGCGTTAAGTCCGGCACCATAGGGTCCGAGCGCGTGAAGCATATTTTCCATTCGGAAAACTGTCGGCATGGATTCAACCAGAATAATAGCTTTAATAACAGCGTCCTTACTGAAATTCAGATGATCTCTACTAGCGTCAAAAAAGTCTCGGTATATCCTCGCCTCTTCGACGCTCTCAAGTTTTGGAAGATAAAAATATATTCCTTCACCTCGAGCAATTTGTGCTTGACCTGCATGGAATAGAGTCAGTGCTGTGCTAAGTATTGTTGCCGATACAGGTCTGCCATCAATCGTGACTTCTGGTTCATCAAGGTGCAAACCTCTTTCTCTATGCATGAAAAAGGGAAGCTTTCCAGGAGCAAGTTCGTATATTTTTCCCCTTGATTGGTCTTCGTATCTTAGGGTTCTCTCTACTGCGTGTAGCCGATTCAATGCCGAATTAACAGTATCCTTGAACGTGTGTCCGCTTGAATCCTCGTCATCATCCAGGTAACCGACGGCTCTTTCACCCTCTGGGCCTGGATTCAGAGCATTTATGAACATACTTGGGATGCTCGCAGGACCTGAAATCTCGATTCCTGGCAGTTTAAGGTCATCAGGCACTGGATCTACAACCCAGTCGCCAGAGTTCGCCTCAGTTTCAGGGATTCTTAAGGATTCATAGCCTTCGCTATGGGCCCGCTCCAGAGTGTTTTGCCTGTCCAATCGGGATTTTGAAACCCTGTCAGAGAAAACCTCATGCATCGCTCGTAGGTACCCTATAAACCCCTCTGTAAAGAGAACATCGGTGCCTTCAATTCTTGGATAAACGATTTGGGATATCTCAGTTGTCATTTTTCACAGCCCAATAATTAATGTATTTCGGTTCTGAGTAGTTCGGAGTGTTTTTCACGGAGTTTCGTCACTTTTGGAGCTATGATGAATTGGCAGTACGGTTGATACGGGTTATTTTGGAAAAATGATTGATGGTAATCCTCTCCTTGAAAAAAGGTTCCAAGCGTAGAAACTTCTGTAACGATTGGATCAGGATAGACCTTGTCGTCCTCAAGCATTCTTATTACAGATTTTGCGATAGTTTCTTGTTCATCGTCGTGACAATAAATCGCTGACCTGTATTGTGTACCGATATCGTTTCCCTGCCTATTGAGAGTTGTTGGATCGTGAAAAGCAAAGAAGATTTCAAGGACCGTCGTATAGTTCAACTTAAGTGAGTCGAATGTGACTTGAATCGCTTCGGCATGTCCGGTTGTACCTGAGCATACCTCTTCATAAGTCGGGTCGATCGTATGCCCTCCGGTGTAACCAGAGACTACTTTATCAATTCCGTCTACTAGCTCAAAAACCGCCTCAACGCACCAGAAGCAACCTCCGGCGAGCGTAGCAACCTCCCTATGATCCATCTGTAACTCCTGATTCCTCAATTATAGACATCCTGTGTATGTCATTTTCAGGGAGGAGCATTATACACTCGATAGTCCACTGATACTAAAAACCAGAGTTACTTCCCTTTCTAAGTGGAGGATCTGCTTAATCTGTAAAATTTAATGATGCTTTTCTTAGAACCGCTGATATCCAGTCCCACAGTAAACCTTAAATGAACGAGCTTCTAGAACGGACATTCATTTCCTTTCGGGTGCCGGGATACCGTCTTATGTGGGTAGCGGACATTGGACTGAATTGGGCTGAATTCATGGAGATTATTATTCTTTCTTGGTTTGATGGGCATCGCTTCAAATCTCCCCTCATCCTTGGCTTATTTGGGGCTCTAAGATTTACAGGAACATTAGCCGCTCCGTTTTTCGGCGTAGTAGTAGATCGACTAGGTAGGAGAAAAATTTTTCTAGCCTCAAGGATTTCTTTTCTAGCTATTTCTACGACCGTGTTGCTTTTATCTCTTAATCAGTTGTTGACAGTTCCCATAGTCCTTGCACTGGCTTCAGTAGTAGGAATGTGCCGTTCTATGGACATGATAGTTCGTCTATCTGTGTTACCAGAAATAGTTGGCGAGGAGAAACTTCAGAACGGTGTGGCCTTATCCAGAACAGGTAGAGATTTCACTCAGATTATAGGACCGATCTGTGGGGGAATATTGGCGGAAATGGCTGGAACTACATATAGCTATGTCGTTATTGTCTTATTGTATGGGATTTCCCTGCTGTTGATAGCTCGAATGAAAGGGCTTCCCGATAACGTGACAGTAAAGGGGAGGGATTCTGTGATTCGAAATGTCCAACAGGGCATAAGTTACGTCCGGTCTGAAAAGATAATCATGGGTCTCCTGGTCATTGCATTTATAGTGAATCTCACTGCATTTCCAATGAATAACACCCTTTTAGCTGTAGTTGCTAAAGACATTATGAATACAGGAGCTACCAGTTTGGGATGGTTAATGGGAGCCTACTCCTTTGGTTCTTTGCTAGGGTCCCTAACAATAGGGTCCATATCAGGCATGGGTTCGGCGGGTCGATTGATGGCAGTCGGTTCTGTTTTATGGCACGTTGGTATTCTTGTTATGGCCTATATGAAGTGGTTCTATCCAGCTCTGCCTGTGTTAGTTTTGGTAGGAATGTCCCAATCATTTGCTATGGTTACTATGGCCATGATGATCCTAAAGTACACGTCTGTTGAAATGAGGGGTAGAGTTCTAGGTCTTAGGCAGTTAGCAGTATATGGATTACCCATTGGATTGCTTTTATCCGGTTACTTGGCTGAGCGAAACGGGGTATTTTCTGCCCTAATTGTTAACGGCGTGGTTGGTCTCGTATTATTGGCGTTGAGCTTAATAAGGTGGTCTAGTTTGCTAGTGAAAAGGGAGAATTGAAAAGTGGCCAGGATTATTCGTAAATACAGTAAGGTGCTTTATTCGTGACCCCAGAACAGAATCGGGTAAGGAATTACCTAATTGGTCAGGGGAGTAAATATTCCTTTCATGAACTTTGGAAAAGGATGATAAAGGCCAGGCTTCAACTAATAGGGGAAGTTGAAAATGTTACTCAAACTCAGGCGGACTTTGCTTATGATTCTGAAGAATGGACGATATCTGAGGTAGCTCATCATGTGGTGTTAAGCACGGAAAGAGTAGCAAAGGTAGTTGAATCCCTATCTATAGGGGAAAATCCTGATGCTTCTGGCGTAGAACCTTTCAGAATCGGTACTGATTCAGGTATCGAAGCGCTCCAAGATAAGATTTTAGGAGGAGCTATCAGATGGAGTGCGATGACCGAAAATCTGCCTGACAATCCTGATCTATCGCTCACCGCAAAGCACGATTTTTTTGGCGAACTCCATGCACGGGCGTGGTATCTGTTTCAGAGAGTGCACGATCTAGATCATCTGAATCAAATCAAATCGGTGAAGGAGCATAAAGATTACCCTGAGGCTTGACTATGTGATCGTTTTGTACCAGGGGGATAAGGATTGAAAATAGCAGTACGGTCCTTTTCAGGTGTAAAATCTGACGTTTCAACCTGGAAGTTGCTTGTTGAATTTGCACGAGAAGCAGAGGATCTTGGTGTTGATTCCCTGTGGACTTCGGAGGCTTGGGGGACCGACGCCATAACACCGTTGGCTTATTTGGCCAGTCATACGTCGTCAATCCGATTAGGAACGGGAATAGTTCAGGTTGGAAGCAGGACGCCGGGCAATCTTGTAATGACTTCCTTGACGATGCAATCCATGTCAGAGGGTAGATTTATACTCGGGCTCGGAACGAGCGGTCCCCAGGTAATCGAAGGTTGGCACGGTGTTGGCTTTGGGAACCCTGTTATCCGCACAAGGGAAATGATTGAGATAGTCAAGATGGGGGTTTCTGGAGAAGCGTTGAGTTATTCGGGCAAACATTATTTGTTGCCTTTGCCAGGGGGGGAAGGAAAAGCGATCCGAACAAGTGCTCCTGCAAGTCAACTTCCTATATTTGTCGCTTCCCTAGGTCCTACGAATCTAGAAATGACTGGCGAAATAGCGGATGGTTGGTTAGGGGGATGTTTCATTCCAGAAACAGGACATGTTTTCCTGGATGAAATTCGAAAAGGCGCAGAGAGTGTTGGGAGAACATTAGATGACATCGAACTTGTTGTTCCGCTGTCGCTTGAGTTCACAGAAGATATAGAATCAGTAGGAAAACGTCACGCAAGAGGTTACGGTTTCACATTCGGCGCAATGGGATCCTTGAAAAATAATTTCTACAAGAATGCATATGCCAGACAGGGATATGGAGAGGCTGTGGATGCGGTGCAAAGACTCTGGAGAGATGGAAGAAGGGAAGAGGCGAGAGAACTTGTACCTGTTGATCTTGCTCTCAAGTCGAACCTCATAGGTACACCAGACATTATTAAAGATCGTATTAAATTGTACCGGGACATAGGTATAACGACCCTTAAAGTGGACGTGCCAGGAGAATCCCTTTCGGAGAAAGTAGAAGTACTAGGTAAGCTCATGGACTTGGTGTCGGCGGTGGGAGGCTAATGTTAGTTGAAACTGGCACTTTTCACTCATCTTTCATGGCCCGAAGGCGTAAACCAATCTGATGTCTTTCATAATTCGGTCAAGCAAGTTCAGTTGGCCGAGTCAATGGGATATCATGCAGCATGGTTTGCGGAACACCATTTTACTCGGTATAGCATGGGATCATCGCTGCCAGCTATACTCGGACACATGGCTGCGGCCACCCAAAACATTCGTCTTGGAACCGGGGTTATTGTTCCCAATATTCACCACCCGATTAGAATTGCGGAAGACACCGCTACGATAGACGTCTTGAGTAACGGGAGACTTGACGTAGGGTTTGGAAGGGGAGTATTCGGCTATGAATACGGCGGCTTCAAGATACCTGCTGAGAATAGCCAGGAAAGATTTCGGGAAACTGTCCTCGCGGTTCGAGACATGTGGACTCGTCGACCAGTTAGTCTAAAAGGCAAATTCCATACTTTCGACAATATAGATCTTGTGCCTACGCCGATTCAAGATCCCCACCCTCCGGTATATATTGCCGCGACTCGTTCCGTGGATACTTTAGATTTTCTCGTAAAAAATGGATTTCGGCTCTGTATTGCCGTTGTTCAAGATACCGAACCGGCTTTGGATCTTTTGGATAGATATAGAGCTAAGTGTCATTCTGCTGATCGAGCGGACGATATAGATGAGGTGCCGTTTTTTAGATATATTCACGTCGCCAATACTGCGGACAAAGCCGTAGAAAACACCCGTAGTCACGTAGATTGGATTCAGGACATAATGCAGTGGAAAAGACACTTGTCAGAAAAGACAGAAGTGAACCAATCTATGGATGACTGGAGAAACGAGCGAGATGAACTACCGCCAGATTACGAATACATCCGCAACAACAGAGCATTCATTGGTACCCCTGAAGAAATAGTAGAGAAAATACTGCGACTGAAATCTAAAGGAATAACTTACTTCGGATGCAATTTCGCGATGGGGGGTCTGGGACAAGACGCGATCGTTCAATCTATGCGTCTTTTTCACAAAAAGGTAAGGCCTTTAATCGACTAGTGGTATTTTTATCTGTCTAAAAATTCAGATATCCAGTTGTCGTAATCACTTGTCCTCGTAACCTTTTTGATTAAATCAGAGTATTGACTTGATTTTAATAACTCCGAAGGTTTCTTGCCAGCTTTAAGAGCCTTCAATGTGTCGTGTACGGCCTTAACGCTGGCCATATACGGGAGATGGCCCTGAAGTGCAACACGTACCCCCATAGATCCGAGATATTCCTGATCCTCCAACTCCGGGGACAGGCTGCCAAGCATTATCGGAATCGAAATAGAATTTCGTACGGTCTCAAGTTGTTTTCGGGTAGAAAGACCTGCGAAAAACATCGCATCTACGCCGATTTCTTCATAATTTTTTGCTCTGAATATTGCATCTTCAGGCCCAGAAACTTGGAACGCGCTAGTTCTACCAGCAACGACCAGAGTAGGATCCGTACGCCCTGAAAGAGCGGCTTTCATCTTGCCAACGCCTTCCTCAACTGAAATGAGTTGTACCTCATGAGAACCGTGCTGTATGGGGAGTAAAGTATCCTCGATTGTAAGTGCTGAAACTCCAGCGTTCTCAAGCTCTTCGACTGTTCTTTTAACGTTGAGAGCATTTCCATACCCGTGGTCTGCGTCTACAAGGATGGGTAGCTCGTTGCTACGGCATATACGCCTTGCCTGTTGCGCAAATTCTGTAAGAGTCAGCACAATATAATCGGGTGCCCCAAGAACAACGGCTGACGCAATGGATCCAGCGAACATTCCTATCTTGAATCCGAGTTCGTTTCCAATACGTGCTGAAATTGAGTCATATACTGACGCAGGGAATTCGCATTTATTACCTTCTAGAATATCCCGGAAAACGAGTCGCTTATCTGTGTCTAGCATATAAATCCCCCTTTTTAGGTATCATCCAAAACGAGTTTGCTTGAGGCGGAAGTCTAGCAGAGGATAAATATAAAGCTTTTACGCCGCTTAAGCTTCTTGATATGCCAATAGTGGTAGAGTGGCAAACGACTTGCGATCGGGGGGGCAATAATATTTTCTGATATAGAGGTGATATGTTTTGACCAAGGTAGTAATAGCAGTCTTTGACGGTCTCCAGCCAGCACAGATCGATTCTTCGGCCTGTCCCAACATTCATCAGCTTTCTCAGGACGGATGTTTCTTCGAGAGTCATCATCCGGTATTTCCGTCTGTTACTAGAATCAATGCGGCGTCGATGGTGACAGGTGTTAACCCAGGCTCGCATGGTTTGCCAGGAAATACGTTCGTGGCAAGGGACTTTGATTCGGGCATAGTGCTTTCTGCCATGGAACCAGAACTCTCAGCTATAGCATCGTCGGGTCTACCGGTGCTGCACACACCGACCCTGCAGGAAATACTTGGTGCAGTTGGCTTGGAGTACATGTCTATAGGGGTCGGGACGAGTGGTAACGCATATGTACACAACCCACGGGGGGAAGAGTTTGGTGGTGCAACTATTCATCCTGAATTCTCTATACCATCATCATTACATGCCAGCTTGTCAGGTAGCTTCGGAGAATGGCCAGTGGAATCGATACCAAACACAGATAGATATGTTCATGCTATGGATATATTTTTGGATTTTGTTTTGGAAGAAAAAAATCCCGATGTGGCACTTATATGGTCTTCAGAGCCTGACAAATCGCAGCATGCTTTTGGCGTGGGATCTTTAGAGTCTCGCGTCGCACTCTCTCAGGCCGACGCTCAGTTTGGAAGGCTTCTAGATTACATTGAAACTTCTCCAAATCATAAAAATGCAGACGTATTGGTTTTATCAGACCACGGCTATTCTACGATCATAGGAACCGTGGATATCGAGGGGGAAATGAAAAGAGCAGGATTTCATGTGGGTCCAGGGCCTGAGGGTGTTCTAGTTGCGTCCAATGGAGGTAGCGCTCTTATTTATGTGGGTGACTCTAACCGGGACTTAGCAGATAGAATCGTGAGATGGTTGATTTCAAATGAATGGTGTGGCGCGGTACTGACCTCTGAAAGGTTAGGTAAAATAGAAGGTACGATTTCCGCTTCAGTTATCTCTTACGATGGTCCTAGGTGTCCTGATATTACGGTCTCCTTCAAATGGACTTCTGAGATGAACGTTGAACGATTTGCTGGGCATGTTTACTCAACCGGTGGAGCCGCTGGTCTTGGTCAACATGGTTCAATGAGCAGGCACGAGATGAACAATACCCTTTTATGCAGAGGGCCGAGTTTCAGGAAAGGCGAACGCATACTTTCACCTAGCGGAAATATAGACGTGATGCCCACCGTTCTGGATCTTTTAGATGTTGCTGTCCCCGAATCTATTGACGGAAGAGTGCTGGAAGAAGCCTTTTCTGATTTTGAAGATGAGATAGTGTCGGAGACCAGAGAATATGTTGCGACTAGAAAAACCGAAAAACATATCTATAAACAAACCATAACTGTTTCAAGAGTTGATAACTCTATTTATCTGGATGAAGGGAATTCATCAGTTCAGAATACACAAATATAAGGAGATTAGAATTCTATGGGATCACAGAGAGCTGTGACGCTAGAGCGATTCACCTGGGAAGATAATCCAGACGATAAAGATGTCAATTTCAAACGCGAAATGGCGCTCTACACGATTGATGATCCGTTTCCGACCGTTAATAGGCTCAGTAGAAACTTGGATATTCCGGTAGGGGCCGTGATCCGTTACGTTCTCTGCAAATGGGCTGCCTCTGGTAGTGATGCCTTGCTTGAAATTGGCCCCGATATGGTGGAGAAGATGTCTGGGATTATTACAAAGGCGGAAGAGGCGGACACGGATCAAGCCCGTCTCGAAGCGTACGATTCAATCAGAAAGATAATCTCGTGGTTGAGGGTTCCTTTGGATAATAACGAATACAGATCTAGCTGATTCCAAGCTCCTGTCTCAAATCAGTAATAGTCTGAGCTCTATTTCGGGTCTCTCGTCGTTCCCTCAGACCTATCGGAAGGTTTTCTACCTCGGCTTCAACTTTGATAGCCACAAAAACGGGGCCTTTCTTGTTCATAATCTCGTCAAGGCTAGTTGAAAGTTCTTCTAGGTCATCGAAACTGTATGTCGCGGCATAACCTGAACCCTCTGCTATGACCGCATAGTCTATTTCCTCCGAGTTCGGTACTGGCTGCCCACCAGTAGTCGCGTAGCAACCATTGTCCAAAAGGAAATGGACGAAATTTTCCGGTTGCTTGCCAGCGACCGAGGCTAAAACGCCTAGATTCATTAGAAGTGCACCCTCTGTATCAAAGTGAACAACTTTCTGGTCAGGTAACCCAAGTGCTAGCCCGAATATAGCCGAAGTTGACTGTCCCATGGCTCCCCCTAGTGAGATGTCGCGACTAAGGTTTGTCGTTATGTCAGACCAATGCTTTCCGGAAGTTCCTTGTGCAGAGACAATTGCGTCTCCTCTGTGTTCTTGAAATGCTTCAAATACCTTTTTTGCCTCGATCATTCAATTACTCCTAATAAAAGTGGACTTCCAAATGTATATCTGGTTTAGATTCATCTATTAAAACCGTGATACTCGTCTCCAATAAGAACCACAACAGGACGTTTGGTGCGGCGAGTTTCTTCGAAAGCTTCGCTAATCCTAGGGCCGTCTTCGTCGTGCTCTACGAGGTAGTAATTGAGTCTGAATGCGTTTAAGAATGGCTCTGTGTATACAGCTGCAGAGTCAGGCGTGTTCCCTTTTCTTGTCCAGCCTCGATATCCTACTACCATCAGCAGGGGGAACCCGGCATCAAGTGCCATGCCTCTAATGGAATCTCCAGATTCCATCATCCCAGTATTTTGGATTAGTACAACAGGTACTTTCCCTGCTACGTTTAGACCTAGAGCGACAGACATTGATTCGCCTTCCCTTGAAACAGGGACTACATCTAAAGATTCTTGTTTCTCCATGAGTTCATATAGGTAGTTTGTTTCACTATCAGGGATGGTTATTATGTGAGTAACACCGTTCTTTTGGAACTCTTCAATCAGGGTTTCTGGCCTTAAGATCTCTGTTTGCTGTTCCACCATGGTTATACCTCCATATTCGTAGTTCTATTCGAAGTGCCTCAGGCATCCCAAGCTGACTCGAGTTTATCTTGTTGTTTTTCCTCACATGCTTGAGTGGCGCAAGTATATACGACTCAGATATGTGTGTCGTGGCACATTGAAATGGAGGGGACAAAGTAATACACGCGGTGGTTTCTCTATACGTAAAGTCTCATAGCAAGGAAGGGTAAGTATATGTTTCGTTGAATTAAAGGTAGAGCTTTCGAATTGGCAGAAAATATGAAACTAAGGCCAGGTCCGAACCCATAAGTCCAACCGCTTTATTTTGAAAATTGAACCAGCGTGGTCGCGTTAGATAACGACCAACTTTAACAATCCAATCTATTTTCTTGTTTACTGATATAGGATTCATGAATTACTATTATCGCAATAACAGGTGGCTGTACGTTTGGAATTGCCAGTGCTGACATCTGAAATCGAGAAGAAAGGCCCCCTTTATTTATGAACCTTGCCAAGTTAATCGGTAAGCAACCGATATTCACATGGCGTAGCTCTCTTTTCTACGGATGGTGGTTGGTTATAATCACTCTCTTTCTTAATGCCACAACTGGTTCTCCTACATTTGGAGGTGTTGGTATATGGGTGGATGCTTTGGAGAGTGAATTCGGTTGGAGTCGTACTCAATTGTCTCTTGCATTCTCTTTGGGCCAATTGGAGGGCAGCATTATAGGGCCTCTGGTTGGAATCCTCGTCGATAAGGTAGGGCCTAAAAATGTCGTACTTGCTGGAGTCTCGATAATAGGTGTCGGATTCTTGATTTTGAGTCAAACGCACACCCTCTGGATGTTCTACCTCGCTTACGGGGTCATTATGTTCGGTGCCTCAGGCGGTGGCTGGCTTCCAATGATGACTGTTATTAATAACTGGTTTGATAAGAGGAGAAGTATGGCTATGGGGGTTGGCGGTATTGGATTTTCCCTCGGGAGTTTTCTTTTGGTCCCCGCTTTGGCCTGGTTTGTCGTTCCTGACAACGTTGGATGGCAAACGACCTCAATGAGTTTAGGGATTTTCTTTCTTTTAATTGCTTTCCCAATTACCCGTTTGATAAGGAATTCTCCTGAGGAGTTTGGGGAAGTCCCCGACGGTCTTGTATCTAGGTCAAAATCCGTGGAATCGGCGGGTCAAGTACAGAAAAATTTGGATCTAGATTACACAATAACGCAGGTTTTGAAGATTCCGGCATTTTGGATACTTTCTATATGTAATGCCTGTTCTACGATGTTGATAGGAACAATGATGGTACACATGATTTTAGCCCTCAAGGATCAAGGAATACCTGTACAAACAGGTGCATGGATATGGGGAGCAACTATGGGATTTTCTGGCGTCGCGCAGATTTTCGGTGGATGGCTTGGGGATAGAGTAAGAAAAAATGTGGCCCTCTGTGTTTTCGGGTGCCTACAGGCGGTGGGAACAATCACCGCGACTTTTATCACTTCGGTTTACCTTGCCCCGATATTTATTTTTACATACGGATTGGGATTCGGCGCTAGGATTCCCTTGGGAACTGCCATTCGGGGAGAGTATTTTGGCCGTAGGGCGTTTGGGAAAGTACTAGGACTCTCTATGGGACCTATGTCAGTGATGATGATGATCGGCCCTGTCGTAGCTGCAAGGATGTATGATGCACAGGGCAGTTACGTTATGGCCTTTTACAGCCTTGCTACCGTCTCGTTTATTGGTAGCCTCGGATTCTTGTTGGCTAGGAAACCTAACAGGGAAGCTGAATAACATTGCTTATGATCGAGTCTTTTTTCCAGATTTCTGAAGTCTTGCCCATGTATCCCTTAGAGTTACTGTCCGGTTGAATACAGGTATTCCTGGTTTTGAATCCTCAGAGTCTGCGCAGAAGTATCCCAGTCGTTCGAACTGGTATTTCTCACCGGGGCTGGCAATTTTGAGCGAAGGTTCTAGCATTGCTTCTTTGATAACATCGAGAGAATGCGGATTTAAGACGGTTTCTAGCTTTTGCGCGGAAGAAATGTCTGGATTGGGGTCGGAACAGAGGCGATCATAAAGCCTGACTTCTGAAGGTATAGCGTGCTGGGCACTAACCCAGTGAATTGTCGCCCTTACTTTCCTTCCATCTGGCGCGAATCCACCCCGAGTTTCTGGATCATACGTACATTGTAGTTCCGTCAGATTGCCGCTATCAGGATCTTTTATGACATTTACACACTTTATGAAAAATCCGTATCTCAGTCTGATTTCCCTTCCTGGCGTAAGTCTGAAGAATTTTTTAGGAGGATCTTCCATGAAGTCTTCACGCTCGATGTATAAATCTCTCGAGAACGGGATTTCCCTAGATCCTGCAGACTTGTCTTCGGGGTTGTTTACTGCAGTCAAGTATTCAACTTGATTTTCTGGATAATTTGTTATTGTTATCTTCAGCGGGTTAAGAACAGCCATTCTTCTTTCGGCACGTTTATTAAGATCCTCACGAAGGCAGTGTTCCAGTAATGCGATATCTGCTATGTTGGAGCGTCTTGTGATTCCTACTCGCCCACAGAAGTCGCGTATTGATTCTGGGGTAAAGCCCAACCGCCTCATACCAGATAAGGTTGGCATCCGAGGATCGTCCCATCCGTCCACATGCCCAGACTCTACTAGCCTAAGAAGGTTTCTCTTGCTAAGAATGGTATGACTAAGCAAAACCTTTCCAAATTCTATTTGTCTGGAAGGAAATACACCAAGTTGGGTGAGAAACCAGTCGTAAAGAGGTCGATGATCCTCATATTCCATGGTACATAGTGAATGAGTGACACCCTCAATTGAATCGGATAGGCCGTGGGCGAAATCGTACATGGGGTATATTGGCCATTCGTTCCCAGTCTGATGGTGAAGAGATCTGAGGATTCTGTACATGACAGGATCACGCAAATTCAGGTTTGGCGACGACATGTCAATTTTTGCTCTTAAAACGTGTGAAGCTTCCTCAAATTCACCTGACTTCATTCGGGAGAATAGATCTAGATTATCTTCTATCGATCTATCTCGATAGGGACTATTCTGCCCAGGCTTTTTAAGGGTCCCCCGGGATTCTCTTATCTCATCAGGGGACTGGCTATCCACGTAGGCATTGCCTGATATAACCAATTTAACTGCGTAGTCGTAGAGTTGCTGAAAGTAATCAGAAGCATAAAGTTCCTTGTCCCCCCAATCGAAACCCAACCACCTTATATCACGTTTAATAGCCTCGACGAATGCGTTGCTTTCCCTTGAAGGATTGGTATCGTCAAAACGTAAATTGCAATAACCATTCGTCACCTCTTTTCCTATACCAAAATTTAAGCAAACAGAGGTGGCATGGCCTATGTGCAGATGCCCATTTGGTTCGGGAGGGAAACGGGTAACGATTTGATCATGCTTTCCAGAAGCAAGGTCTTCTCGCACAATGGCCCTAATGAAATCTACTGAATTCTTGTCTTGGTTATTCATCTAGTTACTTTCGACAATGACTTGCTTATTTTGCAGTTATTAATAATAGACTCAAAACTAGGTAATTTTAATGGACGAGACCATAGAATGTTTTGTCGGTCCAAAGTCATTCTGTTTGCCACTTGGGTTCGTAGGTGCCAAACGGTGAAGATACCGGCTCCCAGAAACTCGCAGTTCGGGAAAGTACGGCCGCTGGACGGGTATAAGATATATTTCCGTATGGCGAATGTTCTGACAGCAAGAATGCATTAACTTCTTCTCGGGGAATTTCCGTGGCATCCATGTGATTAGCTTTGCCCAGTGATGTTAGCCATCTGCCAGTTTGTGCAAGTGAAACCCTGACCCTCCAGCTACCTCCCTCTTCTGATCTGTGCAACAATGCAACCATAGTTCCGAATGCCCCTAGATAGCCCGTTGCATGATCCAGTGCTTGGCATGGGAGATGGATCATTCCCTCTCGCCCTGCCGCCTGCCCTCCTTCGTATCCTATTCCGCTCACTGTTTGTACTATGCTGTCAAAACCCCGGCGATGCGACCAGGGACCTAGGTGACTAAAAGCGCTCAGTTCCACACAGATTATCCCAGGCTTTATTTCAGAAAGGTCTTCAGGGGAAAACCCCCTGGAAGCGATGCTTCCTGGACGGTACCCTTGGATGAAAACATCTGCCCCTGCCGCGAGTTCACGTAATTTGGATCTGCCATTTTGATGCCTAAGGTCTATTTCTGTGGGGTGTTTGCCTCTGGACATGTCTAGTACAAGGGCCTCTATAACGTCTAATTGGGGGCCGTTTATCCAGAGTATTTCCGCGCCGTGCTCAGCTAAGGTTCTGCCGATAACGGGTCCTGCGATGACCTTTGTCATCTCAAGTACTCTGACCCCTTCCATAGGTCTCTGAGGACTCGATTTAAACTCTATAGGAGGGCCATCTCCTATTCTTTCTATCTCTAGAAGTGGTAATTCTGATAACGCTAAGCTCTGTGGATGTCTAGACCATTCCTCTGGGGTTCTCATCATTCCCACAGGAAGTGCGAATCCAGTGAGCAGGTCCTCAGCGGCGGAGGCAGCTAGATTATTCAATTTTCCGGCAACCCCCTCTCTCGAGGCTTCACATCCAAGAGCTTTGACAACCCCGTCTCTGTGGTTCGGATAGTTGGAATGAATCTGGATCCAGCCTTCGTCTCCACACCTGTAAAATCCGTGAATTGAATTCGGTGCCTTCCGAACCGGTCTTCCCTCTAATTCGGCATACCTTTCGCTTCGGAAAGCCATCGCAGCCTCTTTCATATTCACAGAAACGGTCTGGATCTCACCAGTACGGTGGCGCCATAGCTCGGCTGCGGCTAGACCGGCCGCTGCGATAGATGATTGTGCGCATACTCCGGTCTTATAAGTTGATGGCAGTACGGGTTCTTCACCCTGTAAGTTGCTCCATTCCAAGGCTTCTGAAGTTAGATTGGCAACAGCCCAAATATCTTTCAATGCTTCTTCTGAGTCGGTTCTTGATCGAGATGTCATTTGGATTTACAGAATACCTTTTCTCTGTACCACCGCAGTTCCTCAATACTTTCTCTGATGTCGGAAAGTGCGATATGCTCACTCTTTTTTGATGGAGGATCCAGCTTTTCATACCATCGAAAGACAAGCTCTTTTATTGTGGAAACATCAATCATTCGGTAATGGAGGTACTTGTCAAGACCTGGCATCTCTCGATGAATGAATTTTCTATCAGTGCCTACCGAGTTTCCACAGATCGGCGACTTACCTTCATCAACCCATTTCTTTAGAAAGTCCACAGTGATTTGGTCAGCGATATCAATTGTTGTGGATGACTCTTTAACACGATCTATCAAACCTGATTTTGTATGCTGATCTTGTGACCACTCGTTAATGTTTTCTAGTTCTTCTTTAGTACGATGGATTGCCAAGACTGGGCCAGTAGCGAGTTCCCTTAAGTCCGAGTCCGTAACCAGGGAGGCAATTTCGATTATTACGTGTTCGTCACCAAGGCCCGTCATCTCAAGATCTATCCAGACGAGATTCTTTTCTTTATCAATCATCGGTTTATTCCTCTGAAAATGGATGCTTATAGTGTTATCGTAATCCTATGTCAACCAAACACGCTACATCTGTGCCTTTTTCAAACCTGAATCCATTTTCTTACTGGGTATTGAAGGACAAACTTGCGGCAGGGGAGTATCCTGGGAATCAATTCTCCTTAAATGCTGCCACCACGGTGGCAACCCTCGTTCATCAGGTCATCGCACTGTTTAGCAGCGGATTTAGGGCCTGGAATACCCCCTCTTGGAAAATTGGCAATCTTATGGATTCTGGGATAGACACATTTATTGACTTGACAGAACTAGGTGAACGCCCTGGATATGGGTCTTATCTGCATATGGAGAGACGAAGGCGTTCACGTCGGTCAACGTATTATAGGTTTCCTATCACAGATAGAGACGTTCCAGACAAAGATGTGATGAAGGAACTCTTGGATTTATTAGACACTGAAATGAATGCAGGCAGGTCAGTTTATGTGCACTGCTTTCGAGGGTTAGGCAGAACTGGCACTGTCATAGGTTGTTATTTGGTCAATCAGGGGTTGTCTGGTTCAGAGGCACTTTCTCGAATAGGTGAACTTAGGAGGGATGTTGCGGGGCGTTTCAGGAAATCACCAGAAACGGATATTCAGAGGGATTTTGTCAGGAACTGGTCCTAATGTTCTTTCTACGTTAGAAAGCTATTTATGATTGTGAGAGGCCTTCTATAATTTCAGCCGAGGGTATTTTCAGTAACTCTTTGGGTGGAAGTTTTAATTTGGCTGATCTACTCCCGCCTCCCAATATTATGCTTTCTAGATTCATTATCTTAGAGTCTATATAAAGGGGTATGGAATCCGGGAGCATGTATGGAGTTACACCCCCGATCATCATGCCTGTGATTTCCATGGTGTCCTCTGAGTTTGCAAATGAAAGTCTTGAGACTTGCATCAGATTTCGTACTTTCTTATTTACATCTAGCCTGTCGGTCCCTAGAACGATACAGCCTGCAAATTTTTTATCACCTCTCTTTGAGGCGACTATTATTGTGTTTCCAGATTCATCCATAGTAAAGCCATATCGTTCACAGAATGCTGCAGTATCTGCGTACTCGGGATCAACCTCTATCCATTCGTAAATCACTTCCAGGTTGCGAAGAGTTTCCTTCAATTTGCTTTCTATCTCTTCAGAACTAAGCATATGTCACCCTTTATTCCTCCGTTTAGCAATCTCCGCCTCGCCGGGAAGATCGGTTTAGCATAAACGCTACCGATTATAGATGTAATTTATTTGTCAGCGGGAGATTGAGTTCAGTGCTCTGGGGTAGAATTTTGAACTACCACGTTTATTGAAATGATTATGTAATAGGGAGAGCCGGATAAATGTCGACAAAAATGTTCGATATAAACTCAATAGTTTCAGAAGGGGCCAAGCTGCTTGGTGTGGGGGCAGAGGAAGGTTCCGATTGGGAAATTCCTACGAACCACTCCGACCCCATTGACCTTGTGGTTGGGATGCCGTCGCCAAGCCATATGCCTTTCGCGTCGATGTCCCGATTAATATCCGAGTCTATAGAGTCAGGTGATCCAGCGGTTATGGAGTATGAATATGGGAGGGGTAACCCAGTTCTCAGGGGGATATTAAAGGATGAGAAATATGGTTTTACGGATTTTCCCTCTAATGAAGATCAGTTTATTCTCTTCAATGGTAGTTCAGGATGCATGGAAAGTTTCTGCGCAACCTTTGTGGATTACGGAGACGTGGTCATAGTTGAAGGCCCTAGCTTTCCGGGCACAGTGGAAACTATTCTCAAGTACAGGGGTGAAATAAAAGAAGTCAGCATAGACAGTGAAGGGGCATCAATCGATCGAATTAAATCGATAGTTCTAGAATCGGAGAAGAGAGACAAACGAGTTAATGGTTTATATGTAATTCCGGACTTCCACAATCCTGTTGGTGTAACTATGTCACTGGAGAGGAGGCGGGAAATAGCGACGTTTTGTCTCAAAAAAGATATCTTGATTGTAGAGGATTCCACATATAGTGGGCTTTATTTCAAGAGTCCTCCACCCCCTTCTTTATATTCAATAAATCGTGGATTAGGAGTTCTCAGGATGGGAACTTTCAGTAAGACCATAGCTACAGGCCTTCGACTTGGGTGGATGCAAGGAGAGGAATCAGCGATAGAAGCGATGCGTAGAACACGCTCAGATATGGGGAACGCTCCATTTATTCAATCAGCTGTGGCTGAGTTTATAAGATCCGGAGAGTTCGAAAATCACGTGAGACAGATGAGACTTCTTTATGGGGATCAGTGCTCAGCTCTTTCAGACTCCCTGGAAGAATATTGCGGCGATTACTTGGAATTTGAGAGAAGCGGCGGTGGGTTTTTCCTATGGCCTAGGGCTCTCGAAGGGGATTCCATGCCTTTGACAAGAGCCGCAGCGGAGGAGGGCCTAATATTTCCTGATGGGGTGCTCTTTTATCAAGACTCTTCAATGCACAATAACAATGTAAGGATGGCTTTCAGCGGAAATTCTGCTGAGAAATTAGCTGAAGTTGGCCCACGGTTGAGGGCTGCCTTTGAGAGGGTACTGGATTAGACGGTAGGAAGTTGTTTCGGCCAGTTTCACCAGTCGTCAGCAAAAGCCAAGACAATGTTCGGTCTTTTCCTTGTGGTGGTTACGGAATTGCCCTTCCTTGGTATTTTCCCGTGCAAATTTCATTATCGACGGCCAACTCCCCATTCACTATGACATAAGGTATGCCGGTAGGATGTTGCTTGGGATCATCGTAGGTGGAGTTGTCTACGACAGACTTCGGATCGAAAATAACGATGTCCGCATAGTATCCGGGCTTGATAAGACCTCTCGACTCCAGGCCAAACCTACGTGCTGGATTATCCGTAATTCTCTGAATGGTCTCCTCAAGTTTCATAGTGTTGTATTTGCGTTGAAATCTACCGACGATTCTAGGGAACGTTCCATAGGCTCTTGGATGCGGGTAATTACCTAAGGGTATTGAATCGCTTCCCACCATGTAATCCGGTCTGGACAACAATTCCATCGCATCCCTGTTTATTTGGTCCCATGCGGATACACTGACCGGCGGCGAACCCCAGTATCCAACCTGGGCTTTGTTCTTCAGTAACATGTCACAAAGAGTTGTTCCAAGGCTTGTCCCGCGTTCCGATGCGACTTGGGGCAATGACTTGCCCTCTAAATCTGCATTAAGGGGTACATATGAGAACACGGCATCGTAGATTGGGCGTGGATAGTCATTATCCAGATAGTCTGCCAGCTTCTTTCTTTCCTGAGGGTTTTCCAACCTTTGCATGATCCCCTCTGGGCCTCCTTCATGGGCATAGCTCGGTAAAAAGCTTAGAGGAAATGTGCTACCTGTGGGGTAAGGATACAGCTCCAGCGAGATGTCGATACCTTCATTGATGGCTTTGTCTATGAGTTGAGTGCGTTCGCTGACACGCCCTGCTGTGCTATCATCTGTTCTGAAATGCGAGAAGTGCACTTTTGCCCCGGATCTTCTGCCTAATAACAATGCTTCTGCTACACATCCCCCTCCGAATACCCAATCAGTATTCTTATCCCTGAGATGCGTTACATAAACACCCCCGTATTCAGCAACAACCTTACAAAGCTCTACAAGCTCGTCTGTGTCGCTCCATGCATTCGGAAAATAAGACATCCCTGTTGCAAGTCCTACAGCCCCTTCCTCCATGCCTTGACGTATAAGGTTCTTTGCCTTATCTAGCTGTTCACCTCGAAGAGGCATATCTTTGAACCCTACCGTTTCGAGGCGAATTGCCCCATGCGCTATACAGTAAGCGGTATTGATGGAAACCTTTCTGTCATAATGAGATTTAAAGGCTGCCACGGTGGACATGTCCAAGTTATCTGGGGGAAGCCCGAGTATGCCAGAAAGGTATCGTCGATTGGCTAGGTAATTTTCTCTTGATAAAGGTGAGTATGATAATCCGTCTTGACCGAGGATTTCAGTGGTTACCCCTTGGCGTAAGCTGTTTGAGTGCTGTGGATCCTCAAGTAGTTTTCCGTCGGAGTGAGTATGCGTGTCGATGAAGCCGGGAGCAGCTGCGAGTCCGCCACCTTCAATGATCCTTTCTGACTCGGTGTTATCGAATTTGCCTACCGCCTCTATGCGGTCCTCTTTGATCAGTATATCCCCGCTAAACGCAGGGGAGCCTGAGCCATCATAAATCATGCAGTTTCGGATTGTGATCTTTGAAATGTGATTTTACCTCTCTAGGTTGAATTCATGATACCGGAAGATTGTACAGTTTTTGTCTTATTTGGAGGGTAGCTAAAAGACCAATAATTCCTATTATGGCGATAGAAAAAGTTGTCCCCAATACGGCATCATAACTCCAACTTTTAGCTATAAATCCTGCTATGCCTGGAGCTATAGCAAAACTCCAAACAGATCCCATTCCTGCCATTGATGACACGATGCCGAAGTTTGTTGTACCCAGTGCCTCTGCTGTAACCACCGGCTTTATTATGCTCACGAGTCCGTAAGGCCCACCTTGCAGAATCACGAATCCGATGATTAGTGCTGTTGAAGTACTTCCGAATGAGAGGGCAAAGCTGGAAAGACTAAGGCAGATAAGGCTGAAAAATGCGACCGGGACCATAGGTATGCTTCTTTCTGTTAGGGATTCCGCGGCAAAAAGAATCAGCCTGGCCGCTACTTGCATCGGCCCAATGCAAGAAGCTAGCAACAATGCCAGATTAGGTGAGACCTCGCGGCTTTCAAAAAGGGGGAAAATTTGGCTGACCACCATTCCATGGTTAGAGCCAAAGGCTGCGAAGGTAACAAATAGTCCCCAGAAGATAGGATTTCTAAGGACTGGGACTATTGTTACCAATAACGGGAGTTTTTCCTTGCAACTTATTTCAAGTGGTTCAATGTCTTCTCCACGAACCTTCGGCTCTTCGCTAAAGTCTCTGGCTGATACCCCAAACCAAAATAGAGGAGCGGTAACGAGGCACAATGCGGCCGAGAAAATGTAAATACCTATCTCCCAACTGAACGCATTCGACAATAAATTTGTTACTGGATAAGAGATTGTGCTCGCGAATCCTGCAAAGAGTGTAACCATAATTATCGGACTCTTTGCATTTTCCTTGTATGTCTTAGTCAGATATGAGAAACAAGGTTCATAAAGGCAACCCGACAAAGTTATGCCTATAAGTATCCATACGAGGTAAAATTGCCATATCAAGTTGACAGAAGGCAGAAGTAAGATCAGCAGGGCACCAGTGATAACACTTCCAGTCATAAGTAAGCGAGACCACCCTCTGTCTATAAGTCTTCCCGCGACGATGCTGCTTAGTGCGGACGCGAGGAGAGCAAATGTAAATCCAAGTGAAAGGTCAGCTATAGACCATCCAAAATGATCACTCCAGCGTATAAGTGACGCCGGGAACACATAGAATAATCCTGCCCATGCTAGTGTCTCTGCTAGAGCCAGCGCCCATAATTTCTTGTCTTGCCAAATAGCCTGTTTATTGGACATTGCTTACTTGATAGCCAGGATATTTATACTCCTGACTGAATTCATCCAGTCTTCATCGACCTCAGCCTTAAATGGTTTGTCTGAAACAATTTCAACATCGCTGAATCCCGCGTTTACCATCATGTTTATATAATTATCAAATAACTCGGCACAGGCAACACAATGAGTCCAGTTGTCCATTTCAGCAACGACATTGGTTGGTAAAACCCTTCTCAACATAACATCAGATATGTGCATTCGCCCGCCCGAACGTAAGATCCTGACAGCTTCTCTGAAAACAGCATCTTTGTCTGGAGCTAGAACTATGACGCAATTTGAAATGATCACATCGACGGAATTCGACCCAATACCTGTTTCGTCAATTCGGTTCAATCTGAATTCGACGTTTTCCGCTCCGGCCTTGGCCTTGTTATTGTTAGCAAGATCGTACATTTCCTGAGTCATATCGATTCCGATGACATGCCGTTTCCTGCCTACAATTTTACTAGCTACAAAACAATCTATCCCACCACCGCTTCCAAAATCCACAACGGTTTCGCCCTGCCTCAATTCTCCGATGGCGTTAGGGGTTGTCGCATCCAGCAGAGGCCGCAATTGCCTCTTGAGGTAGTCCCAGGATTTGATCGGTATCGTATGTAGAAGAGCGGGATGCCAAACCCTTCCCTGGTCCCACATCACTCTGAGGCGCCCTCTGCTAGCTCAGAATATTCGTCCTTTACCTTCCCGATAATTATCTCTTTATCTATCACGTTATTATCCTTTTGCGATTAGAGAGAACTTATACAATTATAGGGATAGATTGGTAATCATTTTGCAACTTTCTCGGGAAATGAAACTGGAAGGTTGGAAACAATGTAAGATTGCCGCCGTCTCATGTTGGGAATATGTTGAATGCAACGAGTCGCTCAACGAAGGATACTTATGGGGGATAAACGTATGAAGGAAGCTCCGGCAAATGGTCAAGGCGGCCATATTGCAGACAGAGCATATTCGACTCCTCGAACAGCATGTGGATTTTATAGTAGCAGACGCTACTGATTTTGTTCGGTGTGGAGCACTCGATGATGTGGGAATTACAGGGGCAATGAAGATCGCTCATGCTACGGAAGGATTTGGGCTCGATGTAGAACTACACGGTCCAGGACCAGTTCATAGGCACATTATGTCGGGTATCCGCAATACAAATTTCTTCGAACTTGGGCTTGTTCACCCTAATGTGAAATCCACAAAGGCCCCGGTATATATCAATTACAATGATGATCTTGACGGGATTGATAAAGATGGAAATGTTTATGCGCCGGACGGTCCAAGCATAGGAGTCGATTTGGATTGGGATTGGATAAAAGCGCACAAAAGTGGAGAAGAGGTTATAGCGGAATAATCAACTATTCAGGTTAGAGTTTTCTAGGTTAAAAATTAAAGGGAGAATAAATCAGATGCCATCAAGTGGAAAAGTAGCAGTAATAACGGGGGCCGGCAGTGGTATTGGGCGAAGTTCGGCTTTGCATTTGCTTAAAGACGGTTATTCAGTAGCACTAGCAGGCCGAAGGAAAGAGGCCCTTGAAGAGACCATAACTCTTGCTGGAAATGATGGAAGCAGATCGATATCGGTATCGACTGACGTTGGGGATCCGGGGTCAATCGCGAACCTTTTCGAACAGACTGTCGAGGCTTTTGGAAGGCTTGACGTATTGTTCAATAATGCTGGAGTTGGAGCACCAAGTACTAACATGGAGGATTTGTCGCTGGAAGATTGGCAACGGGTCGTGGATGTTAATTTAACGGGCAGTTTCGTGTGTGCTCAGCACGCGATAAGGATAATGAAAGATCAAACCCCAATGGGAGGACGCATTATTAATAACGGATCGATATCTGCTCACACCCCGCGTCCTAATTCCGTGCCGTATACATCAACAAAGCATGCTGTCACAGGGTTGACTAAATCTATATCACTTGACGGAAGAAAATATGACATAGCCTGTAGCCAGGTGGATGTTGGAAATGCGGCAACTCCGATGACTCAGAGGATGTCTGGAGGCGTTCCTCAACCCAACGGGGAGACAAGGGTAGAGCCAACTTTCAACGTTGATCATGTAGGAGAGACTGTTCTCTATATAAGTAATTTACCTTTGGACACAAATCTTCAATTCGTGACTATTATGGCCACTAAAATGCCATTTGTTGGCAGGGGATGATCTGAAATCCTTGCTCAGCATGCCGAATTGCAGGCTGAATGCCCATATCAATTCCGAGCTTCCCGTACTCATTCTCTATATGGCACCAGGATTGTAGTGCTGCGGGCACTCCAACTGATAGATATCCTATCTTGTTGGCCTGGTCCTTAGTCTCCATGTAATCGGGCCAGGAGTCGGATACCGTCTTATACATATCAGGCGTGGCGGCAAGAGGTGCAGTTGAGTAGTTACCTATGGTTACGGATTGGTCATCTTCAGTATTGTAAAGATTTATGAATCCTGCTCCAGTTATACCGACCATCATCGGTTCTACAACAGTGAGAGTGAATATCCCTGCGACAGCGGCGTCCACCGCATTTCCTCCGGATGCCAGCATTTCGACACCAGCTAAGGAGGCCAATGGATGATTTGCGGACGCTACTCCACGGGAACCGATAACTTCTTGTTTGTATGTCTCAAATTTGTTGCTCGGAAATCATTAGAGTGAACCGTCAATGACAATATCTAGAACGGCTGCTTTTCCGGTAGCGATGGCCCGATTTACAGCTGCGCCTATTTCTGACGGATCCGTGACCCTTTCGCTGTGTAACCCCATTCCCTTTGCTATTTCTGATATATCAAAAGGTGTTTCAAAATTAGAATAAAGAAGATTTTCACCTGCGGGCTCTGTCTCCTGGAGAAGTTCTGTCTGATAGATGTTGAAATTAACTTTTAGCACTCTGTACATTCCGTTATTGCAGATCACGAAAACGCATGGGATGTCATCGTTAGCTGCTGTCCACAGCCCTTGAATTGTCATCATAGCGCTTCCGTCTCCTATAATTCCGAAGACAGGTCTATCAGGGAACGCACATTGGGTTCCCATCGTTGCGCCGATTCCACCTCCAATGGACTGCCCCCTGACGCCTCTGATATCGTCCCTAGCCTTGCCCTCGAAGTAGTGTCTCACGGCTGAACGATTACTAACTGAGTCATCAACTATGATCGAATTAGCAGGCACCGATTTTGAAAGCTCATACATCATACGAGCCGGTGACATCGGGGTGTTCTTCCATTTACTAGATACGGAGTCTTCGTACGTTTGACGTTCCTCTGAAGCAAGTTGGACAGATTCTTTACGAAGCTTATTCGCTATCTCTTTATTAACAGTATCTTTCAAGACGTCATTTAACATTTCAAGCGCCGCCTTGCAATTGGAGATAATTCCAAGATCTGTAGGTTCGGTTTTCCCCACCCTGCCAGGAATAGGGTCAATATGAATGAGCCGGCTATTCTCACCCAGAATGACGTCTCCCCAGTAGAATAGTTCGTCAAATGTATCCATTCCAACGGTTAGGATTACGTCATATCCCTTCAATGATTCACGATCACTTGCAACCCTTAAGGAGTGGACCCCAAGGTATTGTGGATGATTGGTTGGGAAAGATACCTCGGCGCCTCGTGACTGGTAGACAGGCATGCCCACAATTTCAGCAAGTTCCACGGCATGGCCCATGCCGTCGTCGTCCGAGACCCTGTCTCCGACTATCAACAACGGGCTCCGTGCATCCCGCAACATGTTTGCCGCTCCACGTATTCCTTCTGGGTCGGGTCGGACTGCATCATGAACAGGCGCAGAGGGGATGATGTTCATCTCTGCGATTCCTTCTAATGCGTTGGAGGTGAACCCTACGTACACTGGTCCTTTAGGATGGCTATTTGCCTCGTTAAAAGCCCTTCTCATAACACTTGGAATCTGGTCTGGAAGGTCCAGTTCGACTGACCATTTCGTAACGGGTCGAACTAGTTCTGCAAGATCGGTTTTATTCTCATTTATCTTTCGCGCGTCATAGTTTGCAGAAGTTACAACCATAGGCGTTCCCGTATTTAATGCATCTAGCATCAGAGCTATTCCGTTGGCTAATCCACTATCAACATGCAAACTTATAAAAGAGGTTTTGTTGGTTGAACGTGCGTAAGATTCACCCATCCCCATTGCCACACTTTCTTGAAGGGCCATAATGTATTTGAACTCGGGATATTCGCCTAGCATGTCGACGAGTGGGCCCTCACTGGTCCCAGGATTGCCGAATATATATTCGATTCCCTCAGCCTTTAGCATTTCCATAACTGCCTGTTTTCCGGACATGAGCTGTGACATCTAATCCCCTTTCTTTTTTTGGTTCGTTGAAGCGTTTCCAGAATGGTACATAGAGTGTCAAATACCGGCAATGTTGTTGCAGGGCCCAATTAGGTAGAGACGCTAAAATGAATAGTCATGAGGTGTTGAAGTCAGGGCGGTTAACATGCCCGGCGGATAAATATTAATCAGGTTTAACTTTATTTCAGAGCCTAAACCAAGCTCGTATAAGGTGACGCTTCAGCTTCATCTTTTCCCGATCTCCAGGTATTAATTCTAAAAGTACGGTCCCGATTCCTAATTAAAGTGGGGTTTTTTCGTAAGTTTGTCACATAGGGTGATTGATGGATCAGAGAAGGCTATTTGGCATAAAGTTAGTCGTTTCGATAAATTCGTATGTATGGCTTCTTTCGCTGAATGTCTATGTTGATTCCATTCATATATATCGTCTCCCAGAAGTGGTTTTATGAGCGGTGATATAAACTGGCATTGCTAAGTTGCCCATGGGATTTATTAGTATAGGAATAAAAAAATTTTAGGAGAATTCATTGCCTAATCCAACAAAAATAGAAAGGGTAGAAACGTTTTTATGGGATAGGTGGCTTTTGATTAAGATCCATTGTGAGGACGGGACTGTTGGAATAGGGGAAGGTGGTGTACACGGTTGGCAGCGTCCAACGAAAACTATGGTTGAGACCATGGAGCCTTATCTTATTGGAAAAGATCCCCACAGGATTGAACACCATTATCAATGGTTGTATCGGTCTTCCCACTTCATGGGTGCTGTTGTACAAGGGGCACTCTCTGCAATTGATATCGCACTGTGGGACATAAAAGGAAAGCGTTTGGGGGTACCAATATACGATCTAATGGGAGGCAAGACACGGGATAGGGTTCGCTGCTATATGCATGTTGATTCTGGAGAAGATGGTACTGCCGATGATCTGGCAAAGGATGCCGCAAAAGCTGTATCGCAGGGATTTACGGCGGTACGTTTTACTCCGTTCCCACATGATTATTACCTCCACAGATCCTACTCCGAATGGGCTGCCGAAGCAGTTGAACGAGTCGCAGCGGTTAGGGAATCAGTAGGCTCTGATGTCGATATATGCGTCGAAATTCACCGACAGATGGCCCCAGCTGAAAGCATAGCCCTAGGAAGGAGACTTGAAGAGTTCAACCCCTTCTTTTATGAGGATCCTATGCTACCTGATAGTCCTGCAGTAATGGGAGAAGTCGCGAAAAAATGTAATATACCCATCGCGACTGGCGAGAGATTCACGACAATTTTCGAATACCAGCAACTCCTGGAATCTAATGGAGCCTCATATGTAAGGCCTGATTTATGCCTTTGCGGGGGTCTTTCCGGTTGTAAGAAGGTGGCGGCCATGGCTGAAGCGCAACACGTGAAAGTTATACCCCACAACCCGCTGTCGCCAGTTAGCACTGCCGCTTGCGTGCAACTGGATGCTTGTATACCAAATTTTGCCCTTCAAGAATACACGGGAGAATCTGATCCGCCTAAAAGCGAATTATTGGTAAATCCGTTGGAACTCAGGGACGGTTACCTGACAGTACCTGACGGACCAGGACTGGGAATCGAATTAAATGAGGTTGCTCTGGCCACTCCGGAAAACCCTAAGATACTCGATACGCCGATAGGATTTGACGGGTCGGTTCAAGATAGGTAGAGGAGTTATCGAATTGATAGGTCAGACAACCCTAATTTTTTCTGCTGTCATCAAAGAAAGACATCACCGCTCCTACGAGCGTAAGCCCGGCAAGAATCACGAAAGATGTACGCATACCGAATACGAAAGAAGAAATGAGTCCCGGATCTGAGCCATAGGTTACGGCTGATAAATCGGCCGTGTAACCCAGAGATCCCATTATCGTCGAAACAATAATTACGGATATAGCTATTGAGATTAGATTACCTGAATTTCTAACTAGATTGATGAGCCCGATAACAGATCCCTGAGTTTTCTCCTCTGACTGGCTCAATGTAGCACTGTTATTCGGACCATAAAAAGCTCCCATTCCTACTGTGGCAGGAATTATCGCAAGATAGGGCAACCACCTAGCCGAAGATTCATTTAAACTCGACATCATTAATAGCCCTATGGTCGAAAGAACGAGTCCTCCAATCGTGAAATACCGATTTCCAAACCTGTCTGACATTCTGCCTGAAAGTGGACCGGCGATTGCCATGCATATTGCTGCAGGCACGAAAACGCTTCCTATTTCTCTGGGACCTAATCCCTGTACATATTTGAGGTAAAAGGGGAGGAAAAATAAAGCGGAGCCCATGCCTATAAAGCAAAGTAGATTAGAAGTAATCGACAAGGCAAACAAAGGGCGAGTGAAAAGCCTTACATCCAGTACAGGGTTAGTGCTTCTTAGGGACCACAATACGAAAACTGTAATAATAATGAATGAAGTAGAGATAAACGTGAAAGGGATATAAATAGGCCATTCGGATCGGGATGCCATGGCAATACCGCTTAGCATGAAACCTAGCCCCATCACGCATATTAACGTACCGACCCAGTCAAAGTAACCAGAGACAATGGACGTGTTCTCATCTTCTCTTAATATGAGAGCGGCCATCAGCCCACTTATGGCTGTGATAATGGAGGTAAATATAAATACGCCTCGCCATCCAGCGATAGAGGCTACTAGTCCCCCAATTGCAGGTCCTGATATGTTCCCTAAGGCAACAAAAATTAACACCAATCCCACGGCTCTACCCTTCTGTTCAGTGCCAAAAGCTCGAACAGCAATAGAAAAAGACGTTCCCTGAATCATTGCGCCTCCGATTCCCTGCAATACCCGTCCACCGAGTAAAATTAAAAAGGTAGGGGAAATGGCGCTTAGGATTCCACCGGTGGTGAATACTGCGAGCCCAACTACAATTACTCTCTTCTTGCCAATAACATCGGATAGTCGCCCCATAGGTAGAAGAAACGAGGCCAACATTAAGAAGTACACTATTGAAACCCATTGGACTGTAGGAAGGTCTGATGAGAACTCTTCCGAAATGTTTGGGAGTACTATGTTGGATGCGCCTCTGTCTAAAACTGTGCCAAAGATAGAAAGAGCACTGGCGGCAAGAGCCAGCCAACTGTATTCAACCCTGGAGAATCTATCGAACAGTTTTATTCTCATCCCAAAATCAAACCAGAATACGCCTAGTGCACGCTAATGCCCAAACTGTATTGGAGATTTCTCGCTTATGACAGAGGTTATTTTTTAAAGGAAGTTTCTGTGTAAAATGGTCGTCTATCATATTATCGATCTGATCCCTTATGACTTAGGAGGCTTCCGGTATGTTTCTGGTGAGAAGAGTGTGCAAAGTCGAACGTAAGGATGCCTGGCAAGTTGCAAAGCTATTACGTGATATTTGTGCGGCATATGAGAATGATAGTGGTCGGAATTCAGCAACCATTTATATAACGGGCACCGGAACCCCCGCACCGGACATAACAGTTTGTGCCGAGTGGTTACAGGATACTATCGAATCAAACCGAATCCCGAATGTCCCAGACAGTGTCAAGAGAGCAAATGGAGAGATGTTCCCACTGTTACAAGCCTATGATATTGAATTCCACGAAGTAGCGACGGACGATAAGATAGCTGAACGAACTTAGACATTCTGAAATTGCGTCAGATTCGGGTTAGTCATCTTTTGAAGCAGGATTCTCCGTTTCGCCATTTGGTAAATCCCTGTTTTGTAAAGCCGCCGCGAAGGGGCCTAATAATTTTGTAAATTCCATCGGGAAAATGAATTTTGTCGACTGTCCCCTTCCCATTTCTTTTAATGTCTCAAAATATTGCAGGCTTAGCGTGTTTGTATCGACCTCACTCGCCACCCTATAGATCCTATCAAGGGCAGTACTAAAGCCTTCTGCCCTGAGTATGGCTGCCTGTTGGTCGCCCTCAGCAGTCAGGATCTCGGCTTGCCGACTGCCCTCAGCTCTGAGGATATCGGCCTGTTTATCTCCCTCAGCAATAGCTATTGCTGCTTGACGTTTACCTTCCGCTTCCGTTACATCTGCACGCCGTATTCTTTCGGCCGCCATTTGGCGGTTCATTGATTCCTGGATGTCAGGAGCAGGTTCAATTTCTTTTATCTCCACTGCTGAAACCTTAATTCCCCATCTCCCGGTGGCATCATCTAGTTTGATTCGTAATTCCTCGTTTATCCGTTCCCTTTGAGAAAGCACGTCGTCTAGGTTCATTTCCCCTATTACGGCTCTCAAAATAGTTGTCGCCATTCCAATCACTGCTTGATGGTAATTAACAACCTCTAGCACCAGTTTCTGGGCTACTTCTTCTATAGGCCTTAAGTAGACAAGAAAATCGATATTAATAGGCGCGTTATCGCGGGTGATGTTTGTCTGTCCCGGTATGCTTATTACCTCTTCCCTTAGATCAATAGATGTGGAAGTCTGAAATGGCCAAATGAGTATTTGCAGTCCAGGTCCCCTAAGTCCGGAAGCCTCGTTGAATTTTCCCAGTGTAAATACTGCGAGACGTTCATACTGTCTGACGATTTTTATATATGGAATCATGTCTTAGTTTCCTCTTTTCCGTTGGCCTTTTTGCCTTCTCCGATTCTCGATACGAACACTGTCAGTCCGTCTATTCTGTTAACAATTACCCTTTCTCCCGCGACGATTGGTATACTTTCTTCAGAAGCTTCAGCGCTCCACAGTTCAGATTCTACCTGTACTGACCCTGATGGGTCCAAATTTGTTCTAGCTACGCCTTCAGATCCCACTATCCCTGCAGCATGAGATGGCATGCCCTTTCCAGCAGCCTCGGTAAAAGCTTTCAATGCGAGAAGTAGAGATCCTGCCAGAATGGCGCTTGCTGAACCTATGCCCCATGTGCTGACTGAAAAAGCTGATCCGTGAAGAGGGGGTGTCGATACTCCCCCGAATAGCAGGAACGCTCCCAATACGAAACATATAAGCCCCCCTGCCATGTAAAGTCCGATACCAGGTGCCTGAGCTTCGACAAAGAAAAGTATGACAGCGCCAGCGAGCAAACCAATTCCAAGCCAGTTTACTGGCAACTGCCCCAGTCCAACGAATGCCAACCCCATAGCTAGAATACCCACAAACGCGCCTATCATTATACCCGGCTGAAGAAATTCGAGTGTGAGCGCAATACTGCCTATCGTGAGCAGTATAAATGTTATGTTTGGGTTTCCCATCGCGTCGAGAAATTTCTCTAGCATGGTCCGTTCAAATTCCACTATCGGAATTTGAAGTGTTTGAATTGTGACTGATCCAGAGGAGGTGGTGACTTTAAGCCCATCCACATCTTGAAGCAGAGTGCTTGTATTATCAGAAATCAGGTCGATCATACCTGCGGTTAATGCTTCCTCCGATGTGAATGAAGCGGACCGAAATATAGTACTTTCTAGAGCTTCAGAATCTCTCCCTCTTTCTTTTGCAATACTACGTATAAGTGCCGCGGCATCCTGCGATGCCTTAGATTCCATAGTTTCTCCAAGGTCTTCACCAGAGGCTCCGACAGGAGTTGCCGCCCCAATGTTGGTAGCAGGTGACATAGCCGCTATGTGGGATGCGGCTACGATAAAGGTTCCAGCCGACCCAGCCCGAGCTCCTGAAGGTGTCACATGAGTAATTATTGGAGTTTCTGAGGCCATCATAGTTGTTACGATTTTTCTGGTTGGTCCTAGCATCCCTCCCGGCGTGTCCAGTTCTATTAGTACGGCGGAAGATCCAGTACCATCAGCTTTTTCTATGACTCTTTCCAAATAAGAAGCAGTTGAGGGCTGTATCGGCCCTCTGATCTCCACTTTTAAAACTCGTGAAGTTGAAGATTCTAATGGAATCGTTAATAGGCCGTATTGAACTATCAATACAACAAATGCGGTTATGGAGATCAGTCGCAACCCAGTCATACGAGGGTTCACCTTTCCTAATATGTTTATTACATAGAAAAGTAATTTTGAAGTGAGATCATTTTAACTGTGTTTTCATTTAGTTATGATTCGAGTATCAGCCAATCTTTCTTTACTTTCAATGACGGTTAGGGTTCTTATACAACGTACCGGCTGGAAGTGAGGCGAGCCCTGATACATCTACCCACGTAGTTCGTATCGTTTCCGATATCTTCCCGGGGCCTGTATTTACTGGACCGCTGCCTCGCCCTATGGCTAAATTTGGGGGGATCCGAGAAACTTGCCCCTGGCCTGGAAACGGGTTTTGACCGGATTGACATTCAGGTAGATTTAGCCAGTGAGGAGGAAAAGAATTCATGCCGAGGGGAGGGTTACCTGGATTGCAGGTTGGAGGTTGACCAATGTGCCTTAGTCTATCTGGTCCGATATTTCCGATAAGGAAAAAGCCTACATTTTTAATGTCCGCAAATTCGACGAACTGATCCACATTAAAAATAGGATCCCCGCCAGAAAACCCTCCTATCGCCACAGTATTAATGTCCGCAAGGATGAAGGGTGCTGCATCCCGTGCTCGCTGAGTGGCAAGTAGG
>CAZZBP010000007.1:0-53763 GCA_964652755.1 uncultured Dehalococcoidia bacterium | reverse complement strand
TACAAAACCTTAGATAAGATTAGACTGGCAACTGGAAGAATCCACTTGGCCCGAAGCTCTTGATTACACAGCGGAAAGGTTGGGTTCCTACAGAAACGGTGAGTACGCTTTAATCGCATCTGAAAGAGGAACTAATGAAGACAATTTCGTAGCCCAAAAATTTACGCGTGAAGTGATGAGATCAGACAATGTGGACGTCGCTTCGAATACTCGACCTGAACTAGTACACCCTCTCGAAGCAATGATCGGATTTCAAGGAGCCACATCAAAAACATGGGAACTTCTGAATACGAAATGCATCCTTGTAGTTTCTTCTAACATAACCGAGGACCAAAATGTCTTAGCAGTCCCAATAAAACAAGCTGTGTCCAAAGGGTCTAATCTAATAGTAATCGACCAAAGAGAGACAGAGCTTACACGTTATGCCGATATATGGCTGAGACCTAGGGTTGATTCAGAGTCAGTACTACTCGGCGGAATCATACGGACAATTATTGACGAATCATTAGAGGATCATGAATTTGCTACGGATAAGTGTATCGGGTTTACAGAGCTCCGTAATTCAGTATGGGAATTCGATTTAGCGCGTGTAGAGAATATCACAGGTATACCACAAGACTCCCTTCGAGAAGCGGCGCGTCTGTTTGCTAATTCCGAAACTTCTTCGACGTTATATTCTCTAGACACATTAAGTCCCGATCAACGTTTAAACTGCGTGAAGTCGATCGTTAATCTCTCCCTAGTTACCGGTAATGTGGGAAAACTATCTTCAGGCTTGTACCCCTTGTTCAACGGAGCCAATCAACAAGGATCCAGAGATGTAGGTTGCCTCCCAGATCATGGACCCGGATATGCCAAACGAAGTCATGTAGGGGTTGGAATAAGGGAAATTGCCAATGCGATAGTCGAGGGGGAAGTAAAGGCTATACATATCATAGGAGATAACGCAAACTTCGCTAACGGACAATGTGGAGATATATATGGTGCTTTGGACAAAGCCGAATTCGTAATATCGCATGAGGTTTTCGAAAGTGAAGTGACTTCAAGGGCAGACGTTGTGTTCCCCTCGCAGACATTTGCAGAAAAAACTGGAACGTACACCAATATTGAACGACGCGTGCACAAACTGAGAAAAGCTATTGGAACATCTGGAGATGCCGACGAAGACTGGCGTGTAATAGCCAACCTGGCGAGTAGGCTTGGAAACGTAAACTTCAACTATAGTGACTCCTCAGATGTATTTGAAGAAATCTTAGCGACGATAGCTCCCTATGGAAACCTTGATCCCGGCAACATAGAAAGAGAGGGCCAAATATGGGAACCGCAAGTGCAAGAAAAATATTCGTTCTCTCCGCTAGACTCGCAGGTTGTCTCTGATAATTCAGATGAGCAAGATATTGAGTACCCGATTATTTACGCCCCGGGGCGAGTACTTCATCAACCGAATAGAGACGCCTCAATCGATACAGTCGATGAAATGTACTCTATCACTAGAACCGAAGTGATTGAAATGAATACAGAAGATGCGGATACCGCTGGAATATCTGACGGGGACAGTGTGAAAATCATCGGAAAAGATTTCGAGTTGATTGGGAATGCATACCTGAATGGTCTACACAGAGGAATGGTGGCATCTACTAGCTTGTTTGGAAGCCTTGTTGAGGATCTGACTTCGGACAATTCTACAGATCCGATGATGAGAGTGGACGACTTAAGGCTTAGACGAGTAAGAATTGAGAAGAATTATGATAATTAGGGGAAGAATCAACAGGAGTTTCCATGACTACTAAGAGGACCTTTAAAAGGCCCCCCCTTGCTGAAGTCGAGATTGTAGCTCGAGAAGACCGTACTGAAGACCTCGCACTTGTATGGATTGAAAAGCCGAATGGCTACAACTTCAAACCCGGCCAGTACTGCACTATTGGTCATGATGGCGTGGAAAGAGCTTATTCGATTGCTTCTGCTCCTCACGAAGAGCTTATAGAATTATTCATAGAGTTGGTGCCGGTTGAAGAAGGTGGTGTGTTGACTCCTATCCTTTGGGGACTTAGTGAAGGAGATAAAGTTACAATCAGGCCACGAGCAAAGGGGATATTTACATTTAAAGAAGAGAAGCAGAACCAATTGCTTGTCGCGACGGTTACAGGTGTAGTGCCTTATGTAAGTTTCATCCGAGATTACATCAATGCCGGAAGAAGCGGTCATCACTTCTATGTTT
Organism: uncultured Dehalococcoidia bacterium; assembly: GCA_964652755.1. Lineage (GTDB taxonomy): Bacteria > Chloroflexota > Dehalococcoidia > Lucifugimonadales > UBA826 > UBA11795. Next base: position 51,545 of record CAZZBP010000007.1, on the reverse strand, counting down.
TGGAAGGTGCCAGTTATTCAGATGAGTTTGTTTACGATACAGAATTCATGAATATCTCCGCGAAACAGCCTGAACTAGTTACATTCGTGCCGACAGTCAGCAGACCTGATGAAGCCAAGAATGTTAGCTGGGATGGAGACAGAGGAAGGGTAAACAATATCGTAGAGGCTAAGATTCTGGATTTTGGTCTTTCCGTTGAAAATACTATGGTCTATGCGTGTGGACATCCAGGGATGATTGAAGATGTTAGGGAAAAAGTAAGTCCAATGGGATTTGAATTCTTAGAAGAGCGATTCTGGAAGGACGACTGAAACATTTTTATTCCGATTATAAAAGGCCCGCTATGTAGCGGGCCTTTTATGTTTCGCGCCATGGATTATGGGTGGTACAGGTTTAAATAAGATAGCGTGAATTCACAAACTTGACTGCATATGACTACCCCAGCACGCAAACAATATCTGGACATTAAGTCCCAGCATCAGGAAGAGATCCTACTCTTTAGAATGGGGGATTTCTACGAGACTTTTGACGATGACGCCAAGATCTTAGCACGAGAACTTGAAATCGCCCTGACTTCACGGGAAATGGGAAAGGGAGAAAGGGTACCGTTAGCAGGAATTCCTTACCATGCTTTAGAAGGCTACTTGGCTCGACTAATTGAAAGCGGTTACAGGGTCGCTATCTGTGAGCAAGTGAGTGACCCTGCAGCTAGTAAGAGCATAGTCGATAGAAAAGTAGTAAGGATAGTAACGCCTGGAACCATAATAGAAGAGAGTCTCCTACAACAAGGTAGTAATAATTATTTGGCTTCAACTGTAGTGAGAAACAGTAAAGCGGGAGTCGCATATGTGGATATAACGACAGGAGAATTTGCAACGACACAGATTCCCTTATCTCGTGTGAATTCCGAAATTAATAGGCTGGCACCGAGGGAGTTGATTCTATCTGAAACCTGGTCAAACGAAATCATAATGGACGGGTCACCCACAATAACTAAAGTGGATGAACAACAATTCCATCCTCGTTGGTCGAATGACATACTCAAGGCTCATTTTAAAGTTAAATCCCTCCAATCTTATGGGTGCGAACAGTTACCCCTAGCGGTCCAGTCAGCTGCTGCAATTATCGAATATATCAGACATCATCAAAATCAAGCTCTGGCAGGAATTACTTCCCTCCAAACTTATTCGACAGGGTCCTTTATGATCCTCGACGAGCAAACGCGAAAAAATCTTGAACTTTTTGTTGGAGGAAGATGGGATTCCAAAGAAGCTTCTCTTTTTTCAATTCTCAACCGAACTTCTACGCCGATGGGCGGGCGAATGTTGAAGCGTTGGCTAGGTCAACCACTTCTTGACCTAGATGAGTTGATCGAAAGGCAGGAATCGGTCGATTGGTTTTCAACTAACCCACTGAGGCGATACAAAATAACGTCGCTTTTGAAGTCAATGTCGGATCTTGAACGTCTTTCCACCAAAGTTTTGAACGGAAATGCTACACCGAGAGATCTCTCGGGTATATCCAAAAGTTTACGTGTAGTCCCAGAAATGACCCAGATACTAAGCGAATGCGATGATTCCTGGAAAATTGATCAGATCCTAAACAAGTTTTCCGACAATTCTGGAGCCTCTTCACTGCTATCTTCATCGCTCACCGACCAACCTCCTCTCTACCCAGGGGACGGGAATACTATAAAAAATGGGTTTTCTGAGGAACTTGACCGTATCCGAAATGAAGTTGCTAAAGCCCAGGGCTCCATGACAACAATGGAATCTTCAGAAAGAGATCGGACCGGTATTAGATCGCTAAAAATTGGATATAACAAAGTTTTCGGATATTACATAGAAGTAAGCAGGGCTAATACTGACCTCGTACCCGAAGAGTATATACGCAAGCAAACGCTTGTTGCGAGCGAAAGGTACATTACTCCCGAAATGAAACAGCTCGAAGCAGAAATACTGGGTGCAAGAAATAGGATAGAAGAAGTCGAAACTAGAATCTTTAACCAGATCTGTCAGCAAATATCACTCGAAACGGAAGGTTTGATGAAATCTGCAGAGGCGGCCGCCATGTTAGATGTGTTTGATTCTCTCGGCACAGTGGCTAATGAAAAAGGATATGTGAGGCCTGAGTTAAACAACCGAGGCCGTATAGAAATTGAAAAAGGTAGGCACCCTGTAGTCGAGCGCATCGTAGACATTGGATCTTACATACCAAACGATACTATCTTGGATCCTAGAGATATGCAGCTTATCATTCTGACTGGTCCGAATATGTCAGGAAAATCCACGTACCTTAGGCAAGTAGGACTAATTACATTAATGGCGCAGATAGGCAGCTTCGTACCGGCTAAATCTGCAGTAATTGGGGTTGTAGATCGGATTTTCACCAGGGTTGGCCTCCAAGATGACCTCACTGTGGGACAATCCACTTTTATGCTGGAAATGGTAGAAACTGCTTCCATATTAAACCAAGCGTCTCGTGATTCACTCATTATTTTGGATGAAATAGGCCGGGGAACCAGCACTTACGATGGTTTGGCGATAGCACGGTCCGTGGCCGAATATATTCATAATCATCCTAAATTGGGTTGCAAAACACTATTTGCAACCCATTATCACGAGTTGACAGACCTTTCAGATAATTTGCCTAGAGTTAAGAATTTTCATGTGTCAGTTACAGAAAGCGATGGTAATGTCATATTTCTTAGGCAAGTAATGTCAGGTGGTGCTGATAAAAGTTACGGAGTCCATGTGGCAAGATTGGCGGGATTGCCAAGCACTATAATAAACCGGGCATGGGAGGTCCTTCGCGATCTAGAAGATAAAGGAAGTGAATTAACATCCCTTGAAGATATCGACTCGCGAGGTCTCCAATTATCACTCCTGGCGGAAATTCCAGAATACATAAAAGAACTCCAGCGGTTGGACGTAATGTCAATGACTCCATTAGAGGCAATCACAAAACTCTATGAACTTCAGCGAAGATCCAAAGACAGTGAAATCTAAAGTCCGAGAGCTTTATTCGCGGAGTTAAACATAACATCAATCGGTGCTTGTTTATTCGTCCAGATATTAAACGATTCTGCTCCTTGATAAATGAGCATGGGAAGGCCCCCAAGCGTCATGGCACCTGCTTTCTCCGCCTCCTTCATAAGAGGTGTCTTGGTTGGGTTATATACCATGTCACAAACTAAGGAATTCAAGGGAATCTGATTCGCAATCAGCGGAGTTTCCCATTCCGCGGGACCGTTCATCATACCCATAGAGCTGCAATTAATAATAAGCTCGCTTTCCGCTGCATTAAGAGACAATTCTTCGTAGCAAAATGGAATTGCACGCACATTAAAATTCCGATCAAATTCAGAAACCAGTTTACTTGCCTTTTCCAATGTCCTGTTAGCTATAACTACTGATGCAGCGCCCTGATTCAAAAGTGCAAATACCGCTGCCCTCGAAGCTCCTCCAGCTCCAATAACTAGAACATCTTTAGCCTCAAGAGAAAAGTTTCCATGGTCCTTAAGCGCCCTGATTAAACCCGTCGTATCTGTGTTATAGCCTAAAAGATATCCCTCGCGATTCAAGATTGTATTCACTGAACCAACCATCTCTGCGACCCGTTCGACTTCATCCAGCAACTCCAATACTGATACTTTGTGGGGGATAGTTACATTTGCTCCGAGGAAACAATGAGAACGAAGCTCCTTAATCTTACGAGGTAAATCTTGCGGGCTTACTGTCCACGATTCATAAACAATATCTATACCCAAGTGATCAAACGCGGCTTGCTGAAAGGTGGGAGAGATGGAATGGGAGAGAGGATATCCGAAAATGCCGACTCTATCTTTCACCTATAGTCACCTTCCTAATCATTTGCACGTTATACATATTTTTGGCATATAAAAATTGTTTCATTTCGATTATAAAGCTGGGGGAATAGCTACCGTGAGTGATTGACCCTACTCTAACTCACTGTTACGATTTGGCCTAGCAGCCAGACTCAATAACCGACTTTTCGGGGACATTGCCTCCTCCTTTGGATTCTACAGACCTAAATAGCAAACTCCTCAGTCTCGCGTCACAAATATCCACCTGCAGTTCTTGTAGACTATCCCAAACTCGTACATTGACCGTACCCGGTGATGGCGATCCTTCTTCTGGAATTATGTTTATAGGTGAGGGTCCCGGTTATAACGAAGACCAACAAGGTATCCCTTTCATAGGAAGGGCGGGGAACCTTTTAGAGCAATTATTACAGTCAATAGGGTTAAGCCGAAAGAAGGTTTTTATTACAAATATGGTCAAATGTAGGCCGCCCGATAACCGTGACCCGCATCATGATGAACTCAATTCTTGTTCCGGTTATCTCGACGACCAGATATTAGCAATTGATCCTGCAGTCATCGTAACGCTCGGAAGATTTTCCTTCGGAAAGTTTTTTCCTGGCACCCCTCTAAGCAAAGCTAGAGGAGTGCCTCGCCCTTGGAAGGAACGTACCGTATTCCCAATGTATCATCCAGCTGCTGCGCTCTACAACCCAAGTTTGCTTCCAAGATTGGAACAAGACTTTCGCAGGCTGCCAGAACTGGTACTAGGCTTCAAAAGAGAAAGCGAAGCAGATGGTTCCGAAGTCGGTAACATACAAGAGAAACAATTAGGTTTGTTCGATTGAACACTTCCAATTCTGAAACCTCTCCCCCTTCACTCAAAGTGGTTCCCCTAGGAGGCCTAGGAGAGATCGGTCAAAACATGATGGTTATTGAAATGGGGAAAGACATCGTTGTTATTGATGCCGGTATGTTGTTCCCAGGAACCGATATCCCAGGGGTGGATTTTGGAGTGCCCGATATCACATACCTAGAACGAAATGCAGATCGAATTAGAGCTATTTTGATCACTCATGGTCACGAGGATCATATTGGAGCACTACCTTACCTGTTATCAAAAATAGACGTCCCCGTTTTTTCTTCCATGTTAACGAATGAGCTGATCCTATCAAAGCTCAAAGGGTCTGGCCTTTTAGGAAAAGCCCGCCTGAATGTTATCGATCCATATGAATCTTTTCAGATTGGCGCGCTCTCGGCAGAGTTTTTCAGAGTTTGTCATTCCATTCCTGATGCAATGGGAATAGCTTTGAGAACACCATTTGGCATTGTGATACATACCGGAGATTTCAAAATTGATCACACGCCACAAGATAGAAATTCAACCGATTTCTCATTTCTTTCAAGAATGGGAATGGAAGGGGTTCTACTCCTGTGCTCAGATTCAACATATGCTGAAATAGAAGGTTATACGCCTTCGGAAGCCGTGGTAGGTGAGGCTCTTTCGCGTGTTATTACCAACGCTAGAGGCAGAGTGATGATTGTCACGTTTGCCTCCCTTATTTCACGAATACAGCAAATCATTAATGCTGGGTACCGAAATGGCAGAAAAATTTCTGTTATTGGGCGAAGTATGAACAATAACGTAAAAATGGCCTTGAAGTTAGGATATATTACTGACCCCGGTAACGTTATTATTCCTATCAGGGAATCGCTCAAACTTCCTATGAATAAAGTCATTCTAATAGCCACAGGGAGTCAAGGAGAACCGACGTCAGCAATTTCTCGCATTGCAACCGGCAACCACCAAGACATATCTATACAAGAGGGTGACACTGTAGTCTTTTCGTCATCCCCGATACCGGGCAACGAGACACAGGTAGCCACGACAATAGATAATCTTTTCAGGAGAGGCGCAGAGGTAATTTATAGCCGCATAGCCACAGTTCATGTCCGCGGACACGCTAGCAAAGAGGAACTAAAAACTATGTTGAGCATTACTAATCCAAAGTACTTCATTCCTGTACATGGTGAATACAGACACCTCAAAGCGCATGCCAAGATAGCTTACGAACTGCGACAATCGGAATCCGATACCTTTGTAATGGAAAATGGTGATGTCCTTGAAATTTCGTCTAAGGAAGCGAAGGTGACTGGTACTGTCCCTTCAGGGACGAGATATATCGACGGAAAAACTTATTGGGGTACAAAAAGTAATATCTTCTCTGAAAGACGAAGCCTGTCAAATAAAGGGGTTGTGTCCGTAAACATAGTGATAGATAAGAAACATAATTCCCTCGTCGGGCCTCCGATTTTATCGTCTATCGGGTTTCAAAACGACGGAGAAGAGAACGAATCCCTGCAATCCGCTTCGAAAATGGTACAAAGTGCCCTAGAAGAAAAATGGTTAAACGTACTAGATTTAGAGGGTATTGAAGCAAAGATTATAGAATCAATCTCAGCCCATCTCTATAAGGAGACAAGAAAGAGGCCTGTAGTACTTCCTTCCGTAAGAACCATTTAATTCACTATATCCGCACTCCGGAAAGTGCTTGCATCATCTTAACCCACCTCTTATTCCCGGAAATTATCGAACGGATGTCACTATCGGTAATAACAATATTGGACATGCGCATATGACTGAATTGTTTATCCTAATAGGTATTTAGTATGGTCAAGAGAAGAGACCCAAGTCCAAAACCACCAACTATAAGAATTCCAGCCTTCGGCATTACCCTCGGACAAATTGCAGTCGCTATATCCATACTGATCGTGTCAGCTATTGTAATTTGGGTGTATATAAACTTTGATTTGGTAAGTCATTTTGTTGTTAGTAAAACAGAGTCATTTCTTTCCTGGGGTGGACTGGGTATATCACTAGTAAGCGTTTGGATAGCAGTTTGTGCTTGGCTTGTCCGATCGGCAAACGGCAGATCCCTATTGAAGCAGCATTATCGAGTTATTCTTGGTGTTATCGGGCTTACCGTAGCTACATGGGGTTCCCTCGCATTTTATATACCCCAGAATGGGTTCCCTGGATGGACTAATATATCTTTTAATGTTCCTGTTGGAGGACGAGTCAGCCTTCTTATTTCGGGCACGGGAACTCTTCAAGCGACGATCCGAATCCTATTAATCACGATACTTTCAACCATAATAATAAAACCGAAACTAGGTTTGGGTCTTGCGAATTTGATAAAAACAATATCGTTAACCCTGTATCTTGGATTATTTGCTATCTCTAGGGCGATATCAAGAATGTATGTCGAAAACAACAACTCGAAGTCAACTCCGGCACTGCCTAATGCAGGACAAGTAATGGAGCCTGACGTACCCCCAGAGATTCTCACACCACACATTAGAGAAAGCGAAATTATAGGCAACATAAGGGAAATGAAAATTGAAGTCGAGGTGGACAACGACGGAAATGTGACGCAACCGGAAGAAGAATGGGTTCGACTCCCGGATAGGATTGGACATTTTATCGGAGACTCAGCAACCGTACCAGATACCACTATTGATGAGGATACAACAATAGGAGCAAACGATAGCGGAAGGGATTTTGGGCACCCTACACAAGTTGTTATAGAAAGAGATGGAGCTAAATTTAATCGATTTTGGAAAGAGGCAACCTCAGAAGAAGTATCAGCCGAAAACCTTCCATCTGATGGTTCATCCGAGGTTCTAAACGAGCCATCCCGAATTAATAGTTCGGTAGATTCGGTGAAACCAACGACTACAAGATGGGAAAAGCCAAATCTAGATATGCTTCATGATTTGGATGAAGGCGGAATAAGTCGTGAAGACATACAAATTACTTCAGATACCATAAAAAACACATTTGCCGAATACAGAATTGAGGTAGAAGTGGAAAAGGTACGGCCAGGCCCCACGGTGACTATGTACGGTATAGAGCCGGGCTGGGTACGAAAATACAAACGTATAAGAGTGAAAGACGAGAACGGCACCCCAAAGCTAGACAGCAAAGGGAAACAAATCGTTGCGCAACAAGAGGAGAAGACTCGGGTTAGCGTAGACAACATACTTAGAAGAGAAAAGGATCTTTCTCTCGCCCTTAAGACTCCTAGTCTGCGAATCGAGACTCCTGTGATGGGGGAATCCCTACTAGGAATTGAAGTCCCCAATCCGAGTCCAAGTATTGTTTCCCTAAGAAGGGTGATGAAAAGTAAACCGTTTCGTTCACTGAATAAGAAATCAATGCTTCCGGTTGCTCTAGGTAGAGGATCAGATGGTGATGAAGTCGTATTCGACTTGGCACGAATGCCTCATCTCCTCATTGCAGGTGCCACAGGAAGCGGCAAAAGCGTTTGCATGAACGCAATAATCTCGTGTCTCATAATGGAACGTACTCCCGCCGAGCTTCAGATGCTGTTAATCGATCCTAAAAGAGTTGAGCTGACTCCTTACAATGGGGTCCCACATCTTATAACCCCCGTTGTAGTGGAAACAGATCGAGTCGTAAATTTATTAAAGGGTCTGATCAGAGAGATGATGGATAGATACAGAACAATGGAGGAAGTTGGGGTCAGAAATATAGAGGCTTATAACCAAATAAGCCCTAGAGATAAGATGCCATATATAGTCGTCGCGATTGACGAACTAGCGGACTTGATGATGACCGCGGCATTTGATGTTGAACAATCAATATGTAGACTTGCACAACTAGGGCGAGCCACCGGTATTCATTTAATAATAGCGACTCAAAGACCATCCGTTGACGTGATTACGGGACTAATCAAGGCCAACTTTCCTAGCAGAATAAGCTTTGGCGTAACATCTCAGGTAGATTCACGAACAATTTTGGACGCTACAGGTGCCGAGCGCCTTCTCGGACGTGGGGACATGCTTTATCAACCTATTGACGGGACTAGGCCAACGAGGGTACAAAGCGTGTTTATTTCTGATGAAGAAATTTCCGGCATTGTAACCCACTGGAAAGATATACCATGGGCAGCTAGAGTCCAGATTGACCTTCACCATCCTGGGGAAGAGATTGATGATAAGTCCGAAATTGGTTCGACAAATAACGCCAACAATCAAGACGAGCTAGTAGACAGGGCCATAGAACTCGCACAGAGGCACAGTAAGTTATCAACCTCATTGCTTCAACGCCGCCTGCGTATAGGATATCCTCGTGCTGCCCGACTCATGGATGAATTGGAAGATATGGGCATAGTAAGTACGAGTGATGGGTCTAAATCACGGGATGTTATAATCCGCTAAATTTGAACCGATCAATTTCGATCTGCAGGACATCTCATAATGGTCCGTTATATCTCCAGCCTATTACCCAAAGCTTTCAGATCTGGAATTCCTGAAACGTTCAACTCAAGTGATCGTGACTTGTGCCTAGTTTGCGATGTAAATCTGGAAGAATCAGCCTTTTATATACGCACCAAAATTTGTCCAGATTGCAGATTCCATTACAGCATGACTGCGCGGGAAAGAATAGTCTTCTTAGCCGATCAGGGCTCATTCAAAGAAATTAATAGATCCCTAGTTTCGCTTGACCCCCTGTCATTCTCATCAAGAACATCATACAGAGACCGTTTATTTAGCGACCAAAAACGAACCGGACTAACGGAAGCTGTCGTTACAGGAACTTGCACTATAGACGGAAATTCCTGCATGCTGGCAATCCTAGACTTCGGATTTCTCGGTGGCACCATGGGATGTGTAGTAGGAGAAAAAGTATCTCTTGCGTTCGAACGTGCGGCAAAGATGAAGATACCAGTAATTAGTGTCGTCACCAGTGGAGGATCAAGGATTCAGGAAGGTGTGCTCTCTTTGATGCAGATGGCAAAAACATCTGTAGCATCAAACCATCTCAATGAGAAAGGTATCCCTTACATTTCAATACTTGCTAACCCGGCGACCGGGCAAGCTTATGCGAGTTTCGCGAATCTTGCTGACATCATACTGGCTGAGCCTGGAGCTATAGTAGGCTATAACCCGATCAGTAATATTACGAACAATGAGGAGTCGCTCGGTGAAAACACGCATACAGCTGAATCGCATCTCGACCACGGTTTGGTTGACGCCGTCGCAGAGAGAACTGAATTAAAAGGCATCGTATCTGTACTTCTCGATTTATTGCAAAAAGAATTTAAAATTTATAGCTCTTCCGCTAACCGACATGTGTCAAGAACCTACGAAGCTAGTGGGGCATGGCATTCGGTTCAATTAGCGAGACACACATCTAGGCCAACCTCAATGGACCTGATGGCCCGAATGATGGACAACTTCGTAGAGCTTCACGGAGACAGAATGTACGGTGATGATCCTTCTATTGTCTGCGGTTTAGGCCAAATAGGCGGACAGACCGTTATCGTTATCGGACAAGAGCGAGGACATCGAGGGAACCTTGATATTGATAGGCGAGAAGGTCGCACAATGCCTGAGGGTTTTCGAAAAGCCCAGAGGGCGATTTCAATTGCTCAGAAGTTTGAACTTCCTGTTATATCGTTCATAGATACTCCGGGAGCAAATCTCTCAGCGGAGGCTGAAAACAGGGGCCTAGGAAATTCAATTGCTTCAACTATGGCATTGTTGTCAGGGATATCAGTGCCTACCCTCTCTGCGGTGATAGGTGAAGGAGGCAGCGCAGGAGCTCTCGCATTAGGCGCCACCGACAGGGTAATCATGCTTGAAAACGCAATCTACTCGGCAGTGTCGCCTGAAGAGGCTGCAGAGATAATTTATCAAGATGAAGACAAGGTTGAAGAAGTAGCAGAATCGCTAAAATTGACAGCATTCGATTGTGAAGAGCTTGGAATCGTTGACCAGGTAATCCCGGAACCAGACGGGGGCGCGCACACAGACCATCACGAAACTGCCAGATTACTAAAGAGAGGCATCCTTCAAGAATTGGTAATGCTTCAAGACATTTCCAAGAAACGGAGACTGAAAAACCGATATAAGAAATTCAGAAACATAGGTGAATACAGCTCTCACTTCGGCTCCGCGATTTCTCGAGAGGTGAGCATTTTAAGAGGAACGGTATCAAGGAGGGTTAAGGAGATTCGAAACTCAACCTCCACCGAAACTGATGACGCCGAGGTCCAAATTCGCGGTAGTGAATGAAATTCCGAAAGAGGTCACTCAAACGACTTGAGTCATTTCCATCAAATCAACAGAGAGATGACAAACTAGAGGCCCAATAACCGCACTGCATTGGCGCCTAGGATCATATCTTTTTCGTTTGCTGAAAGATTTGTTGCGCCATCAACCCACTCTGCAGGTGAATCCAAACCCATATCAAATGGAAAATCGCTTCCCATTAAAATTCTGTCGGCGCCTACCTTATTCACTAAGAACTCGAGTTCGTCATATCCGTGAGTAAGACAATCATAATAAAGAGACTTAAAGTAGTCAGAAGGGCTCTTAGTGGTATTTAAACGGGACTCTGGCCTTACAAGATGCCCCCTGTTCATCCGAGGCGCTCCGAAACAAGCGTACCCACCTCCGTGAGCAAAACAAAGTTTCAAGTCAGAATACCGATCTAAAAGTCCCCCAAATATAATACTTGCAACTGCGATCGTATTCTCAAATGGGTTACCAAGGATATTGGCCAAATAATGATCCTTAATTCGGTCAATGCCAGCCGGAGCATGGGGGTGAAAAAAAGGAATGCCCCAAGATGCTCAGCCGCTTCAAATAACGGCCAGAGCATTTTATCGTCAAAGTTTATCCCATTAACATGCGTGCAAAGTTCGGCACCTTTCATACCATAAGACATCGCCCATTCCAACTCTGATATGGCAGAATCGACATCCTGAAATGGGATAGTCGCCAAGGCATCAAACTTATCTGGTCTAGCCGAGGTTATAGAAATTAGATCCTCGTTGATGCTTCGGGCTGATTCCTTTCCATCTCTTAAATCAAGGTGGTAGTTAAAGAAATATGGGGGTGTTGATAGAACTTGCCTATCAACACCAATCGATTCCATATGAGATATTCGTTCATCGATGCTTAGACGCCAGCTAGGCTCTATTGGGCCTGCAAGTCGGTCGGTTGTATCTATAAAAGAATTACCGTTCCTTGTCGAAATTTTTGCACCAAACCAACCATCAGCAGATTCCGATGCCTTCCAGAATTCCCCGGGAATAATGTGGCAGTGAATATCTACTGTGGGGGTATGCTCAGAAGGAGAGTATTCCACCATGTTCCGATCTATTGGATTCAAAATCTGAAATGGCTTTCTCATATTCCATGGTCAAACCGATATCGTCAAGGCCGTTGAGAAGGCAATGTCGCCTGAAAGGTTCTATATCAAAATCCGCTACTGTTTCCTCATCCTCATCCCAAACGCGTTGAGTATCCAAATCAATTGTTATTTTATAGGTGGGATCATTTTCAGAGTTCTCGATTATTCGCTTTACAGTTTCCTCCGGCAGAACCACCGGCAATATACCGTTTTGAAAACAGTTTGCAAAAAATATGTCAGCGAAACTCGGAGCGATTATGCACCTAATCCCAAAGTCTTGCAGGGCCCAAGGGGCGTGTTCCCTAGAAGATCCACACCCGAAGTTCCTTCCACTGACCAAAATAGTCGCATTTTTGTATTTATCCTTGTTTAGGATAAAATCAGGGTTCTCAGATCCGTCTTCTTTAAAACGCCAGTCATAGAAAAGGAATTGACCAAATCCTGTTCTCTCCACTCTCTTGAGAAACTGTTTAGGAATTATTTGGTCTGTATCGACGTTCACTCGGTTCAGAGGGGCTACCCCCCCGCTCAAACTATCAAATGGTTCCATATAACCTTCTCTCTACTACATTACCATTCCCTTATATCAACGAAATGCCCTTCAAGAGCCGCAGCTGCAGCCATTTCTGGACTTACAAGATGGGTTCTTCCGCCTTTCCCTTGCCTTCCTTCAAAATTTCGATTGGACGTGGAGGCACACCTTTCACCAGGGTCAAGAATATCTGGATTCATTCCCAAGCACATGGAACATCCGGCCTCTCTCCAATCAAATCCAGCGTCTTTAAACACCTGATCAAGTCCTTCTTCCTCTGCTTGACGCTTGATAGCATTTGATCCCGGTACAACCATTGCGTACACATTGTCACTAACTTTTTTGCCTTCAGCAATTTTAGCCGCGGCCCGGAGGTCATCGATCCTTGAATTAGTGCATGAGCCAATGAACACTCGGTTTATCACAATGTCTTGAATCTTCATTCCAGGTTCTAGATCCATATAATCTAGCGCCCTCGAAACAGCTTCCTTATCACCTGAATCTTCGTAATCATTAGGACCCGGTACAGTAGAAGTAACTGAGGTAACCATACCGGGATTGGTTCCCCAGGTTACATGTGGTTCCAATTCTGAACCATCTATAACTACAACTTTGTCATACATTGCTCCTTCATCAGAAGCTAATTTTTCCCACTCTTTTAACGCCTGCTCAAAGCTATCTCCGTGGGGGACCATCTCTCGGCCCCGCATATATTCAAAAGTTGTTTCGTCGGGAGCGATCATCCCAGCCCTAGCCCCAGCCTCAATACTCATATTGCAAATTGTCATTCTGCCTTCCATTGAAAGCGTCCTTATTATTTCTCCCGTGTATTCGATTACGTGGCCCGTGGCACCAGCAGTCCCAATTTTTCCAATTATCGCTAGTACTACATCCTTTGCAGATACACCTATGGGCAATTTGCCATCTACTCTAACTTCCATAGTTTTGGGTTTGAACTGACGCAACGTTTGCGTAGCAAGCACATGTTCAACTTCTGAAGTACCTATGCCTATTGCAAATGCCCCAAAAGCGCCGTGAGTCGAAGTATGGCTATCGCCGCAAACTATAGTTTTTCCTGGCTGAGTATGACCTTGTTCGGGACCTATAACATGAACAATTCCCTGCATGGAACTAAATCTGTCATATAAGGTCACTCCGAACTCTTCGCAATTTCTTGATAGAGCGTCTAATTGTTGCTTGGCAATTGGATCCGTAATGGGCAACGAGAGATCCCATGTAGGAGTGTTATGGTCTGCCACCGCAACCGTTAAATCTGTTCTGCGTACGGTCCTTCCGGCCATCCTCAATCCGTCAAAGGCCTGTGGGGACGTGACTTCATGGACCAGATGAAGATCAACATATAGAACCGACGGTTTCCCAGTCTCTTCCTTGACTATATGAGCATCCCATATTTTTTCAAACATCGTCCTCGGTACCATTGAATACTCCAGTTAGTCTCACACTAGTTTAGAGGGAGCAGGAAAAACCCTATTTTTTTGTACTTGAATCGACAGAAAGAGCCCGGTTTAACGCATTCATGTAAGCCTTAGCACTGGCTACTATAATATCGGTGTCACTACCTCTACCTACGAAAACATCTGAATTTCTCTCAATGCGAATAGTGACATCTCCTAAAGCATCGATACCTTCGGTCACTGCATCAACTCGAAATTCCGTAAGCCGATTATCCACACCGATCACACGATTAATGGCACGATACACAGCATCAACCGGCCCAGTGCCTGTTGCAGCATCAATTATTTCGTCTCCTGCCGGGGAGGTAATTTTTACAGTTGCTGTTGGGACCTCATGGTCTCCTGTGGAAACTTGAACATGGGCAAGCTCATATATAGTCGGAACATCCGCCGTCCTCCTCCTGGTTGACATAAGTGACTCCAAATCCTGATCAGTCACTTCTCTTTTCCTATCAGCGAGATTCTTAAAAGCTTCAAATACTTCGTTTAATTCTTCTTGATTTAAATTGTATCCTAGTTCCTCCAAGCGAGCCCTGAGACCGGAGCGACCACTCAATTTCCCTAGTACAAGCGAATTGCTAGGCCATCCCACACTTTTCGGATCAATAATCTCGTATGTGCTTCTGTCCTTAATCACGCCATCCTGATGAATTCCTGAAGCGTGTCTAAAAGCGTTTGCTCCAACTATCGCTTTATTGGGTTGTACAGGAAATCCCGTGATATCACTGACGAGTCGGCTTGTCCTATAAATCTGCGTAGTGTCTATATTAGTTGACACATTAAAGAGATCATTTCTGGTCTCAATAGCCATGATAATTTCCTCCAACGAGGCATTACCTGCTCTCTCTCCGAGTCCATTAATACATCCCTCTACTTGCCGAACCCCCGATCGGACCGCTGCAAGACTGTTTGCTACGGAAAGTCCCAAATCATTGTGACAGTGAACGCTCATGACAGCCTTGTCTATATTAGGAACATTTTTCTTAATGCCTTCTATACGTGCGGAAAATTCAGACGGTATAGTGTATCCGACTGTATCAGCAATATTGACAGTATTAGCCCCAGCATCTATGACTGCCTCCAACATGTTGAACAGGTAATCTGGATCTGTCCGTGTAGCGTCCATTGGAGAGAATTCAACATCTTCACAGTAACTCTTCGCTCGTTCTACGGAAGCAACTGCAGCATCCATGACTTCTTCAGGGTTTTTCCTGAGTAGATTCATAATGTGGTTGTCAGAGCTGGATATGAAAACGTGAATTCTAGGCCTAGCGGCATTCTTTACCCCCTCCCAGGCAGCGTCTACATCTGGTAAATAACAACGTGCAAGCGAGGCTATTACGGGAGTACGAACGGTTTCAGCAATTGATTGAACTGCCTCTAGGTCTCCCGGTGAACTGGCAGCGAAACCAGCCTCAATCACATCAACTCCTAACCTTTCTAGTTGTCGTGCAATCTCTAACTTCTCTTGAGTGGTTAGTCCTATGCCCGCAGATTGCTCTCCATCTCTGAGGGTTGTATCAAAAATAATTACTTTCTCCTGTGACATTGGGAACTCCTTAATTGCCCTTTATTCCTGGATCGGATAACGTAGTGGCCACTGTTACAGGACCACGCAGTTAGCCGTGTTCGGCCCTAAGATCGGAACAGCAGAGCAAACTACGTGTTCTCCCTCCGTACTAAAGCCTAACCTGTTCCTTATTCCGAAATGCATGTTTTCGTTCTGCCTATATCTCTTTTTCGACGTCAGTCAGTATCGGAAAGGAAAGTCATCATCGAACGCAGTTCTTTACCAATTTTTTCTATCGGATGACCCGCATTCTCCTCCCTAAGTCGGTTGAACGTCGGTCTTCCCTCATCGTTCTCGGTGATCCATTCTTTGGCAAATGTCCCATCTTGTATTTGTTCAAGAACGTCTCGCATTTTTTCTTTTACGGAATCGTCGATAACAACAGGGCCCCTAGTGTAGTCACCGTATTCAGCCGTATCACTAACTGAATAACGCATATACTCCATCCCGCCCTGGTAAAAGAGATCAACTATGAGTTTCAGTTCATGCATACATTCGAAATAGGCAGATTCAGGTTGGTAGCCCGCATCGACAAGAGTTTCAAATGCGGCTTTTACCAACGCGGCAACTCCTCCACAAAGTACTGCTTGTTCTCCAAATAGATCAGTTTCCGTCTCTTCTTTAAATGTTGTGTCAAGAACCCCCGCTCTCGTACAACCAACTCCTCGTGCGTAGGCAAGTCCTACACCATGAGCGTTACCAGAGGCGTCTTGGTGAACGGCCAAAAGACCTGGAACGCCGGACTCCTTTGTGTATACCTCACGCATCCGATGACCTGGGGCCTTGGGGGCAACCATTGAAATATCAACGTTTTGAGAAGGAATGATTGCATCATAGTGAATATTAAATCCATGGGCGAACATTAAAGTATTTCCAGGAAGCATATACGGCAAGATTGATTCTCTGTAAACTTGGGCTTGGAGATGATCCGGTATCAATACCATGACGATATCCGAGTTCTCAGCAACCTCAGCTACTGTGCCTACTTTGAGCCCCTCGTCCTCTGCTTTGCTCCAGCTGCTGCTGCCGTCATAAAGTCCCACCGAAACATTTAGTCCAGAATCTTTTAGGTTCAAGGCATGGGCATGGCCCTGACTGCCGTATCCGATTATCCCAATACTCTTATCCTCTATTAAAGACATATCGGCATCAGATTCATAGTACATCTTTGCTGGCATAATTTTTGTGCTCCTGTCTGTATTAATTACACTAAGAGGCGTCCTGAGGTATTCTTATCGATTGGGGATCCCTCTCAAAAGATATCCCCCTGCTCATTGCTATGGTTCCAGTTCTCATGAATACTTGTACAACAAATGTGCCAAGGAGATCTACAAGAGAATACACCTTGACAACATCTCCTGTAACTTCCACGTTCCGGTTTCCTTGAGCCACGTCAACAATCTTTGCCCTAAAAATATCCACGATCTGCATAATCTCGCTTCGTGATGCAACATCAGCTTTCACTCTAACTAGGGCTAACTCACGTGAAACAGTATTCTCACCTGAAATGTCCACGACTTTTATGACTTCTACCAGTTTGTGAAGATTCTTAGCTACCATTTCCACAGTCGCAGGATCACCTTCCACCACAAAAGTCATCCTAGATAGTCCCGGAGTTTCACTTTGTCCAACCGCTAGGCTTGAAATGTTGTACCCACGACGCCTAAACATACTGGAAATCCTGTTCAATACTCCTGGTTGGTCCTCTACAAGTGCCGTCACTGTATGCCTACCAATAACGCTATTCATGCTGTCACTCTTTCTGTAGCTGGCTCTTCTATCATGTCATCAACTGTCATCCCTGAAGGAATCATGGGGTAAACGTTCTCCTCCTGTTCAACTATAAAATCTATGAGTACGGGACCATCGTGGTCAATGGCTTCACTATTCGCCGTTTTGACTTGCGCTTTTTCTGTAACTAGAATGCCTTTTATTCCATATGCCTCAGCGAGACGTACAAAATCAGGGTTACCGGAATACCCAGTCGAGACATATGAGCTGTCAAAGAAAATTTCTTGCCACTGCCTAACCATCCCTAGAAACCCATTGTTCAATATGGCGAATTTTACGGGAAGCTTATTTTCAACAATGGTAGCTAGTTCACAGAGTGTCATCTGAAATCCACCATCGCCCGCAATAGACCAGACAACCCCCTCGGGTTTGGCAACTTGAGCCCCCATGGCAGCCGGGACCTCGTAACCCATCGTCCCGGATCCCCCTGAGGTCAAAAGAGAGCAAGGCTCCTTAAACGTATAGTGTTGAGCCGCCCACATCTGATGTTGTCCTACCCCAGTAACAATAGTGGCCTTACCATCCGTGGCCTCCGATATATCCTTTATCACCTGTCTAGCTAGCAATTTATCAGTTTTCGGAAGGTTCAAAGACGGGTGCTCTTCCTTCAATTGCTCAATACGTTTGATCCATACGGTATGCGTGGCCGGCTCAACAAGGTTATTCAATTTCGAAAGTACTTCTTTAACATCCCCCACTATCGGAACGTCCACACCTATGTTCTTCCCGATTTCAGACGGGTCTATATCCACGTGTATTTTTTTCGATCCAGTTGAGAATTTCTGTGGATTGCCAGTAATTCTGTCATCAAAGCGCATACCTAAAGCTATAATCAGATCCGATTCATCTATTGCTAGACTCGAATATGCCATTCCATGCATTCCCGGCCACCCCGTCCACAGTACATGGTCTTCGGGAAAGCAACTGATACCAAGCAGCGTTGTTATAACTGGAATCTGGGCCGTCTCAGCTAATTCTCTCAGTTCAGAGTAAGCCCGGGATATTATTACTCCATGACCAGCTATAATCACAGGTTTGCTAGATTTCTTGATAAGAGACGCCGCTTTTTTGATTTGCCCTAGATGACCCCCAAGTGTAGGAGCATATCCTCGCAATTTCACATCTCCCGGGGCTTCATAATCGACCTCTTCCAAAAAAACATCGCGAGGTATATCAACAAGTACCGGGCCTGGTCTGCCCGAATTAGCAATATGAAAAGCCTCTTTTATGACTCTAGCAATATCGGTTGCTTCCATAACAAGGAAGTTATGTTTAGTGATGGGAAGGGTGATACCCGTGATATCAGTTTCTTGGAAGGCATCTGACCCAATAACTGCGCGACCAACCTGACCGGTTACTATTACCAATGGCACAGAGTCCATCTGAGCGGCGGCTATGCCTGTTACTAGGTTTGTCGCTCCTGGTCCTGACGTCGCAAATGCGACCCCTGGTCTACCGGTTACTCTTGCATAACCATCCGCAGCATGAGCTGCACCTTGTTCATGACGAACTAGTATATGCCTTAAGTCTGGAAACTCCGGAAGAGTCTGATATAGCGGGAGGATGGCTCCTCCAGGGATGCCGAACACGACATTGCAACCTTCTCGCAGAAGGCTTTCGCATACAATCTGTGCCCCTCTCATTTTCATTTTCTTAGCCTCTTTACATCCTGAACTTGGAATCCTCTGACATATTTCGTAAAAAAGAAAATCCCGCCCAATATGGGACGGGATAATTTTTGTTCTCCCGTGGTACCACCCACGTTGCCATTCAGACTTACTACCTGATTGACCTCTCTAGTAAGCTATAACGTTGCCAACGCCTAACTCCTAAGTAGATGGGCCTTTGAAAGAGACCTTTCGGACTGACACGGTTGGGCCTTCACGTTCCTCAAACCACTCAACCGATCTACGCTCAGAGTTGGTGCTCTGGGGCGAGTTCACCACCGAAATACGGTGCCCAGGTCTCAGCATTTTCCCGGGTTTCCTGTACCGCTCTATGTGGTTACTACTCCCCTTCAATACATTTATGGTTATGAATTTTGCTCAAACAGGTGGAAATTTTACCACTTCTAATAACATTCCGTCAAAAAAAGTCCTCAATTTTCTATGGATTACCTATGGCTACTCCGCTCGTTTCAACATCTTTAACCGCTATATAACCTATCAAAAAGAGGATTCGAGAGTTACCGTATCCTAAATCCAATTTTACGCGTGTTGTTAGGTTCACATGCCTGTGCTATCGTCTTGTGTCGAGTTCTTTGACAATTAGGGGGTACCTTAATATGCATGATCACGATGTTCTCATCGTAGGCGCGGGCCTTGCGGGAATGCGAGCCGCCCTCGCGGCAACAGATTTAGGTGTCGATGTCGCCATAGTTTCGAAGGTGCATCCCGTGAGAAGCCACTCAAATGCGGCACAAGGTGGCATAAACGCGGCGTTAACTGATCGCGGAGACGACTGGAGAGACCACGCGTATGACACGATTAAGGGAAGTGACTTCCTTGGAGACCAAGATGCCATCGAATTAATGTGCAGGGAAGCGGGTGAAGAAGTCATCTCAATGGAGCATATGGGTGCTATTTTCAATCGCGATGAAGAGGGAAAACTGGGGACCCGAAGTTTTGGGGGACAGCGTCAAGCGAGAACGTTCTTCGTAGCAGATTTTACGGGACAAGCACTTCTTCACGTTTTGTATGAGCAGATTATCAAGTCAGGGGTAAGGGTCTATGAAGAATGGTTTGTGCTTTCACTAATTATCGATGAAGGCCGATGCGGGGGTGCGATCCTTATGGACATCCGTACCGGAAAGATAGAAGTTATACGTGCTAAGGCCGTTATACTCGCTGCAGGTGGACTCGGGAGAGTCTTCGAGCCTAGTACGAATGCCTTGATATGTACGGGAGATGGAATGGGTCTTGCATACAGAGCGGGAGCTCCATTAATGGATATGGAGATGGTTCAATACCATCCGACCACTTTAAAAGGAAGCGGAGTTTTAATCAGTGAGGGGGCTCGCGGTGAGGGAGCTTATTTACTGAACTCCGAGGGTGACCGATTTATGCTGAATTACGCTCCTGAATTCAAGGAACTAGCATCCCGCGACGTCGTGTCCCGCTGCGAACAAACAGAAATCAATGAAGGCCGTGGAATTGACGGTTGTGTCTTATTGGATCTTAGACACTTAGGTGAACAGGTCATCAATGAACGCCTATCACAGATCCGGGAACTGGCAATGGATTTTGCCAACGTTGATATGGCAAAAGAACCTGTACCTGTGCAACCTGGCATGCACTATCAGATGGGTGGGGTAAAGGCTGATGTAGACGGCTTAACTAATCTTCCCGGTCTTTACGCAGCTGGCGAAGTAGCCTGCGTAAGCGTTCATGGTGGGAATCGGCTTGGCGCAAATTCTCTGCTTGACACATTGGTATTTGGCAGGAGATCCGGACTACATGCCGCAGAGTCGGTAAAATCAATTAAGCACGTGAATATCAATGACTCAGCTTCGGATAGCGACAAAAAGATCATTCAGGACCTTCTTGAAAACGCCCCTGGTGAATCCTTCGGCCAACTAAGATCAGATCTTGGATCTTCAATGAACCAACACCTTGCCGTCTACAGAAACGAAGAAGGCATGCAACAGGCTATTAAGGATATTGCAAACGTGAAGGAACGATTCAACAATGTCTATGTTGCGGACAAAACAAAAACTTTCAATACCAATTTGATGTTTACACTAGAGATGGGTTTTATGATTGAGTGTGCTGATTCAATTGCTTTGAGCGCCATAGAGAGAACTGAGAGTCGTGGAGCACACACGAGAGAGGATATGCCTGAACGAGATGACGAAAACTGGCTGAAACACATCCTCGTCACCAAGAAAGAAGAAGGCCACGAAATCAGCTATAAAGACGTGGTAATCACTGACTGGCAACCAACTGTCAGGCAATATTAGAAAAGTATATATATCGGACGGGGTTTATAGCCAATAACTAAGGTACTATAAAGATGGAAGTCAAATTCAACGTCAGGCGTTATAACCCAGAGTCGACGAACACCGTTTCACATTTTCAAGAGTACCAGCTTGAAATGGATGAAGCATCGACGGTTCTGGATGGATTAATACGGATCAGGGAAGAAATTGACGGCACTTTGAGCCTAAGATGCTCCTGCAGAAGCGCTATCTGTGGTTCGTGCGCAATGCGCATCAATGGGCAAGCAGGCCTTGCTTGCAACACAAAGATAGTGGACGTTATGCAGGACAATGACTCTCCTATCACAGTCGAACCTGCAGGAAATCTTCCATTAATAAAAGATTTAATAGTTGATTTCCAACCGTTTTGGTCTAAAGTTGAGGCCGTGGAGCCTTGGTTACAACCAGAAGGGGAACAACCGGAATCTGAATACATAGCACCTAATGAGGACATGCTCCATCTGGCCGGCGTCATGGCCTGCATAATGTGTGGCGCCTGTGTTTCCGATTGCACGGTACTTGAAGTAGATGATCGTTTCCTTGGACCGGCCGCGCTTGCAAAGGCATATCGGTTCGTGGGTGACCCTAGAGATGATGCTGACGACTATAGACTTGGGAGATTGAACGAATACGGCGGAGTGTGGGACTGCACGCGTTGCATGCAATGTGTAGAAGTATGCCCTAAAGGCGTGGCTCCAATGGACAGGATCATGGTGCTACGTGACAAGGCTATGGAAGCGGGCTATACAAACACAAATGGCGCAAGACATGCTAAGGCATTTAGTGACTCTGTAAGACACAGCGGATGGCTCGACGAGCTCCGACTGCCTATAAAAAGTTTTGGCATTTTTAACCTCAAAGCTATGATTTCTCTGATACCTACGGGAATAAGAGCACAGATGAACGGAAAGATGCCACCAATATTTCATAAGAGTATTCCTGGCGCCGAAAACATACGAAAGATCTTTGACAAAGTAGAGAGCAAAAAATGAGATATGCATTCTATCCCGGATGTGTTTCAAGGGGCGCATGCCCGGAGCTTTACACCGCAACGTTAGAAGTCTGCCAGATCCTCGGTATCGAGTTGGATGAAGAATCACTAAAAGGTGCTTCTTGCACCGGGGCAGGGGTACTTCAAGAAAAGAATGAAAGATTGGGCGATACACTTAACGCACGGACTTTCGCTATGGCAGAGAAATCTGGGCTCCCGCTCATGACTATCTGCAGCACCTGCCAAGGTGTAATGGCTCAAGCAAATCAACGCCTATTAAAAAATCCAGATTATCTAGCTTCCATAAACAACGATCTAAGGGAAGAGGGCCTTGAATACAAAGGAACGATTGATCCAAAACATCTTCTCTGGATAATAGCCGAAGACCTTGGTTTGGAATTCCTTGAGTCCAAAATCGTCCGCAAACTTGGTGGACTCAAGCTTGCACCATTCTACGGGTGCTATATCGTTCGCCCATCCGCAGCACTAGGGTTTTTGGAAAACCCTGGAAGGAAACAAGCTTTGGAGGGTGTCATTGAAGCTGTAGGTGCAGAAGTTGTTGACTTCCCCGGTAAGTCATTGTGCTGCGGTTTCCCGATACTTACCATAAATCCTGAGAATTCGATAAAAATGGTTGGTAATCATACTATTGATGCAAAGGAAAGAGGGGCGGATGCCATGGTCACACCTTGCCCTCTATGCCACCTTAACCTAGACGGATATCAGCCGAACGCTGCATCTGCGACCAAAAGGGAGATCGATCTTCCAATCATTCACCTACCACAGTTGGTAGGACTTGCTTTGGGCATATCACCTGAAAAAATGCGGCTTAACAAACATATCGTTTCTACGAAGAAATTGCTCTCCGAGCTCGCTGTTACTCCATAAAGAGGTTAATAACGAGCACTGGCAGATCCTCAGGCTACTTTTCCAGGTCTTTTTACTATGGTCAAAATGATAAATGCGAAGAGTGCACAGACTGTCAGGCACACAATTGCCGCAGATTGACCCAAACCAAGGGTGGCAGATATAAAACCCCATGAAAATGGTCCAGCAATTGCGGCTAACCTGCCTGCCATGTTGAATACACCAAAATATTCCCCCAACCTATTTTTCGGAGCGATCGATAGAACATAGGGTCTTTCAGAAACATACAACCCTGCCAACGCGGAACCACTCATTAAACCTACCAACCACCAAAGCTCCTTAGTTAAATCCAGAATTGGTATCGCAGCTGCAAGCCCCAAAAGAAATACCCACATGGCAACATTCGTTCTCAGTATAAGAAGGGGCCCGACTCGATCAACCACCCAACCCCATAAAGCGCCCATCGGAACACCGGTAATAATACCTACTAACAAAACCAGTTGAACTTCTCTCTCCGTAAGATTGACGGTATTGACCCCGTATAAGACAGCAAAGAAGGAAGCTGCACTAATAGCCCAAAGATACCAAAAACGAGCAATTAGAAACCAAAGCCAAATTTTGTTCTCTACCGTACGCGAAACAGCTCGAAACGTAACTAAAAAAGTGTGCAACACTATCTTCTTAACCGGTAATTTCGAGCTATCGTCTAATTTATATCTACCCGTTATGATTAGAGGCACTGACAGCAACAACATAAATATAGCCATAGTCCGAAAAAGAAATATATGGCCTTTCATTTCTAGGAACATAAATCCTAATATGACAGCCAATATTCCTCCAAAATAACCCATCCCTACACCTATCCCTCCAATGAAGCCCACATTGTCCTTCGTCGCGATATCCGCCAACAATCCGTTATAGAAAATACCCGAGAGGTAAACGCTGCTAACCGCAAAGCAGAACAAGGCAACCGATAGAGGATATTGAAATGTGCCTATAGACAATGTACTTATAACCCCAACTATTGTTAAAGTCAGGAGAAAAGGCATCCGTCGCTTGAACCTATCAGAAAGTGTTCCAAGTACCGGAGATAGAAAAAAAACAACCAACATCGATGCTGTCAGAGTATAGCCAACTGTCGCATCATCTCCGCCCATTACATCTGTTACCCAAAGCGGAAAAACTAAACCTACTACACCTGAGAAAAAGAGAGTGCTCCCCATATCATAAATAATCCATGAAGAAACACTTATTCGCGTGGAAGAAAGTTCCCTACTTATCATAAAGAAATTTCTAGTTGCCCTACGAAATCAAAATGTAAGGTACATTACTACTGATATCTAAGGGCCTCGATAGGATGTAATCTGCCCGCCCTAAAAGCAGGGAATATACCGAAAAACAATCCAATCGAGGCCGACACGGTAAGGGCAAGCAGGGCAATATCACCGCTAAATGTGGTGCCTAGTGTTGCAATCTCACCCAAGGGAATTCCGTTAAGAAGCTTTGATATTATAAAGCCCAAAAGAACACCGAATCCTCCGCCACCTAAGCTAAGCAATGTTGCTTCAGAAACGAATTGAACCAGTACATCAATGCGCTTAGCACCTAACGCTTTACGAATTCCTATCTCTCTGGTACGTTCAGTTACTGAAACTAACATAATGTTCATCACCCCAATTCCGCCAACCAGCAATGATATCCCAGCTATGCTGCCAAGGAAAAACACTATGGCGTTAGTCGCGCTTTCTAGGGCTTCGAGTGCTTCCTGCATATTGGTAACTCTAAAATCATCTTCTTCTGTAATCTTGTGTTGAATCCGCAAAATATTGACAATTTCTGATATAGCTTCGTCGATATTTTCTGGGCTTTTTGCCTTCACACTTATAACATCCACTTCGATTTCACCATCAAGGCTTTTAGAATAATTAAGCCGGTAATGAGCTGTAGTAAGTGGCACAAGCACCCTGTCATCAATGGTAGAAAATGATTCGCCCCCTTTACTTTTTAATATGCCTATTACAGTGAATCTTTTACCGGCAATCTTTATTTTTTTTCCGACGGCATTCTTGTCTCGGAAAAGTTCTTCGGCAATTCCATAACCTAGTACAGCTACGTTACTTTTATTTTTTAAATGTAACCTATTGATAAAGGATCCCTTGTCTATGGGAGTATTACGAACGCTGTAATAGTTCGCAGTAACACCCATGATAGTGGCCCTTTTAATTTCATTTTGGTATGCAACTTGCAGGAAACCACTTATCTCAGGAGCGACTCCTCCGATTGATTTCCCGTTAGGGTCGGACTGCAGGGCCAGTACATCTCTAAGGGTCAATTTCCCGTTTGGTTCCTCTCCGGGCATTACAAATATGAGGTTCGTCCCCAGAGTCTCTAACCGACTTGTGATGGAGTCCTGAACTCCCTTCCCAATAGACATCAATGTGATAACGGCTGTGACACCTATGACAATTCCAAGCAGGGCAAGCCCTGAACGAAGCTTATTCACCCCAAGTGAGAAAAGCGCCATTCGAACTATGTCCAACAGCTTCATACGGCCTGTACCAAGTCAGGATATTTAGTGTCACCGGTTATTTTCCCATCCACAAGAGTAATAGTGCGACCTGTTCTCGCCGCTATATCCCTTTCATGTGTTACTAATACAACAGTCAGATCGGAGTCATGATTTAGGTTCTCGATCAGTTCCATAATTTCAGAAGATGATTTCGAATCGAGATTCCCAGTGGGTTCATCAGCAAGTAAAATAGCCGGATTGGTTACGAGGGCCCTCGCTATCCCAACTCTTTGCTGCTGACCTCCCGACAGCTCCGCAGGCTTATGAGTTGCACGGTCAGCAAGACCAACCTGCTCCAAGGCCTCCATAGAACGACGCCTGCGACCCTTCATTCCGCCATAAACTAAGGGAAGCTCGACATTCTGCAAAGCAGTCAATCTCGGAAGGAGATTATAGGTCTGGAAAACAAACCCGATTTGCCTGTTCCTGATACGCGCCAAAGCGTTATCGCCACGACTGCTAACCTCTTTTCCTTCCAAAAAGTATGTCCCAGTAGTCGGAGCATCCAAGCACCCAATCACATTCATTAAAGTAGATTTGCCCGATCCAGAGGGACCCATGATAGCGATAAAGTCTCCCTTGATTACCTCAAGGTCTATTCCATCTAACGCTGTTACATCCACGGTTCCAAGTCTATATATTTTTGTTATGGATTCGAGTTGAATAATGGTGGATCTACCAGTTATTTTCGATCCATTTACTTCTGATTCACCCATAGCCTCTTTTACAGATCTACCTACCCCTCGACCTACGAAGAGATCTCATATTGAATTCCTCACCAACAATTGGCTTCTCATGGATAAGTATAGTTTCACCTTCTTCCAATCCTTCAACGACCGAGACCCAGAAATCATCACTTGACCCGAGACTTACAGATCGATTCTCAATCGCAGATTCGCTTTTAACTAAAACAAACGGATCATCTTCCGGTCCCCTAACCGCATTTAGAGGTATAGCGATCTGCTTAGAAGAATTCTCAATAACAATTTCTGCGACAGCAGATAGTCCATCCCTAAGCTGAACAGAGGAAACAGACTCCAAATCCACCGTTACAGAGTATGAAACAACACCTTGTTGTACAGATGGGGTTATGGAAATTTCTTCCACAACACCTGATATGTTTAAAGATGTTTCTGCATCTATTGTTATGAAAGCGTTCATCCCAGGTACGAGTTGTAGAACATCGATCTCGTCAATGGAACCTTCCAATTGAAAGTCATTGAGATGTGCGATCTCAACAACAGCCTCACCAGGATTAACTTTGGCCCCTTCGGAAGTATTAACCGACAAGATTACCCCGTCGAACGGTGCGGTGATTACTATAATTTCCAAATCCAATTCCGCTTCGTTTATCTCTGACCACAATCGGTTGATCTCTGCTTTCTGCGCCTCCAAATCGAACTGAACGTCATTTTCGATGTTATCCCGCCTTTTTAGAGACTGATCTAGTTTGTGTTGGGCAAGATCAATCTCGGCCTTCTGCATATCCAAGTCAAACATAAAGTCTTCTTTAACTGTCGCAAGCCGAATCAAGGATTGATCTAGCACATATTGGGCCAGGTCAACATCAGATTGCGCAGAAGAAATATCTTGTTTGTTTGTAGGTTTTAGTAGTTCATCTAATTCGTCCTCCGCATCAGCCAGGTCATACTTTGCCATCTCAACCGTTTGGGTTTGAGCAGCTATGTTGAGAGTATGACGTTCATCGGCAGTATCTATATCCCGCCTTGATGATTCCACCTCTGACCTAGCCATTAACAGTTCAGCCTGAGCTGATGATATCTCTGCCAACCCAGGGGTTTCCATAAGTTCGTCAAGTAATCTTCCATTGTCTTCAAGGGAATTTTCCGCTTTCCTTACAGCCTCTTTCCGAATTTCTGAACTCTTCATTGCGAGAGTTCTCGTGTTCTCCAGATCAAGGCGCATATCAACCAGAGAGTCCCATGAATTTTTCATCTCCATATCGACACACAGCTCCCCATTTTTTAGAACCACGTTGTCGCAGGTCCCGTAAATGCGCCCCGGAAAGAAAGAAAGCCAAGCGAGAACCGTAATTTCGCTCCAAACGTTTTCTCCGTGGTCTGGAGCAAAATTAGCGATAAACTTTCTCACTTCCGAATTTCTCGCGTTCTTATCATAAAGAACGTCAAGATCCACACCCCAAGTCTGGTAGATTTCTTCTGGTGAGAAGTTGACTAAATCGGCCTCTTCTACCCCAAACCAGCGACGCCAGTAAAGGAGATAATCTTCCTCTATCTCCTTCAGTTTCAATTCGGCCTGTGAAATGTTATCGTCCCAATCTCCTAAATCAATTTCCATATCTATCTTGCTGGCATACAACGTGGAAGAGGCCGAATTGATCTTACTTTCTATGGAAGCAATTTCATCGCTCTTCGGACCAGAAATCAAAGATTCGTAAAACTGCTCTGCCGCATCAAGTCTAGCTAGCGCACTTGCAAAAGACTGCTCAAGCTTGGCGATGACTATCGGTTCAGGGGATTCCAGCTCAGCTAGGATTTCTTCTGCGTCAGATAATGACTGCTGGCGAGTTAGTAAGGACATCCGTGCCGCTGAAACCTCACTCTGAGGGGTTTCCAGATCATCAGCAAGTTCTTGCTTTGATTGTTCTAGAACTGCCTCCGATTCTCGGACTTCTCTATTGGCGTTTGCATTCGCAACTGACTCCCCTATAGATGTTAAATAAGTCAATTGTTGCTTTGATTGTTCCAGAGCTTCCGTTAATTCCCATATTTCTTTATCTGCGTCTATTTTCCGGGTCTCCTCTTCTGAAGACAAAAAATAGCTCAATTTAGCATTAGCATCATTAAGGTTCTTTCTTAAATCTGCGATCCTTTTTTCGGTTAAAGAAATATCTTCACGCTGTAACGACGCTAATTTTTTCCCGTTACTAATTTTCTCTCCTTTCTCAGCAAAAAGAGTGTCCACTGTTCCTTGTGCATCGAAGTACAATTTCTCCGTGCTCCCATACTTAAGGTTTCCACTAAGAGAAACACTCTTCACGATGTCTCTGCGGGACACGACAAAAACCTGTTGTTCTTCATCACTAGGCGTCTTCGGTCCCCCTCTGTTGTTCGTAAAATAGAAAACGCCAACACCTGCAACTATGAGGAGAACAATAAATGCAAAAAGCCATATTTTTTTGTTCTTAAGATTCATTACTACTTTCCCAATGCCACTTACTCACAAATATTCAAATACTTCTGCGTCGTTATTCGATGTCTCAACAGTGAAACTCAACTACACTCCAGATCAGAATTAAGCTACCACATGATGTCGTCCTAACCGGCTATCGAAAGTTTCAACACAATTTCAGGATGAACTGCCCAGACCACTTATGTCGCGAAAGTGTAACCAGCGGGGCTAATGGTCGGGGCGACTGGACTTGAACCAGCGACCTCCACGTCCCGAACGTGGCGCGCTACCAACTGCGCTACGCCCCGACTCAGGGAATTATTCTATGTATTTCCATACGTCTTAATCAAGAACCATTATCTTTTGAGTCTGTAAGGTTCATAATTTCAATAACGTTTTGACCCTATAGAAAAGCTATAGTACTATCAGTGAGTTAGTGAGAGTTAGTGAAAAAAAGCACACAGTATTCACCTCTGTTGAGGTTCTGAAATTCATTTCAACAGGTTCTCTTCATCCAGGTCTAATCCTGGAATCGGGTTCAAACTACTGGCAACGGCTAGCCTGATAGTAGCCTTCGTTCAGATCTCCCTGGGTGGATTCGTTAGAACGTCGGCGTCGGGTCTTGGTTGTCCTGATTGGCCGCTTTGTCACGGTGAGCTGGTGCCACCTTTTGACTTTCATACCCTTATCGAATACTCACACCGGATGACAGGTGCCATATTAGGCCTACTGGTAATTGTTCTAATTATTTTGGCCTTAGTATTTCACCGCAGAGATCACATTCTCCTAAGGCTAAGCTTTGGCGCTTTAGCCCTTGTTGTTATCGCTGGGTTGCTGGGGGGAATTACGGTCCTGACCGAATTGGCATGGTGGATAAGATTGGTACATCTAAGCGTGGCTCAACTTCTAATTGCGACCTTGGCGCTAATCGTCTGGAACTCAATAGCTTTAACCGAACCCAGTTTGGCATCGAAAAGCTATTACTTTGGATGGAAATGGAAAGCCACCACGTCCCTAATAATTGTGTTTGTACTTATTCTAAGCGGGTCCTACATGGTGGGTGTCGGAGCCAGTACTTCCTGTAGCACTTGGCCTTTGTGTAGAGGAAGTTTGGTTCCAGAAGGATTCGTTTACTCCGTAAACATGGGACATCGATATGTTGCCGCTATAGCTACAGCATTCCTCGCCTATGTAGCAATCTCATTTATGAGGCAAGGAAAAGAAAGCTCCCTATTACGAAAGGCTTCCCACTACGCAATCGGATTTATGGGATTTCAATTCCTGTTCGGAGCGTTTATTGTTTGGTCTGGATTCTCTGTCCATATGAGGGCTGCTCATCTCAGTATTGCTACCCTTGTCTGGTTGGGAACGGTAATGATGGTAGCGGCTGCAAGATCAACCTTCAGGAATGATCCTTCAACTGAGTAAACAGCTAGGACTTTTATTAAATGATCTCCGGATATATCGCGTTAACGAAGCCAAAAATTATTCTTCTGTTGCTAGTTACAGCGCTTGGAGGACTATTTCTGGCGGCCAAAGGCATACCCGAATTGTGGCTTTCAATGACCGTACTTTTAGGAGGAACACTCGCCGCTGGAGGAGCTAACTCGATAAACCACTACCTAGATAGAGATATAGACGCGAAAATGACAAGGACTAGCAACAGGCCTGTCGCTACTGGTTCCATTAAACCTATATACGCCCTGTCTTTCGGAATATTACTCAACGTCGCCGCCTTTACGCTGCTGTGGGAATTCGCGAACCTGATCAGTGCTATTTTGGTAATCTCAGCAACACTTTTTTATGTATTTGTCTACACGCTGGGATTAAAGAGAACTACTCCCCAAAATATAGTGATAGGTGGAGCTGCGGGGTCGATTCCACCAATGGTCGGCTGGGCAGCTGTTACTGGGAACATCTTTGACCCTGCTCCATTTTTTTTATTTGCCATCATATTCTTTTGGACACCTCCTCATTTCTGGGCACTCTCTTTGCTATTAAAGGATGACTATGCCAAAGCCGGTATACCGATGCTACCTGTCGTCTCAGGAGTAGCAAATACTAAGAAACAGATTTTCATCTATACCTGGCTGTTGATGGTACTAATGTTGACAACAACTTTCGTCATAAGTGATCTTCATCTGATCTACGGAATAACTTCCATCTTAATGACTCTCATATTCATTGGGATGGCGTGGCGCTTGATGAAACGAAGTGATATCGAGTTCGCTAAGCCGACATATTTGTTTTCACTCGCATATCTTGGGCTAATTTTCGTAGCGGTAATGATCGATAGTGTCGTCACATCTTAGATACACAGAGTACAGCTTTACGCAATGTTTTTGGCTTGACGCTTCAGTGTTTCATTTGATAACTTTTGCAACTGGTGTCTGGCACCGTGAGCGACAAACAGTAGAAGGAAATTTGAAAGCGTGTCTATGAACATTTTCAGACCGAGGAAAATTACATCTTTATTCGCCTCTATGGTCTTAATTTTACTCATAGCCAGTTGTGTCGTCATAAACCCTGAAAATAACCAGTCGACATTTGATCCTAAGGGGCCAGTAGCGGATAGCCAGTTGGATATTTTTTGGTGGATACTGGCGGGTGGGGGGATAGTATTAGTCCTTGTTGAGGCAGCGCTTGTATATGCTGTTTTTAAGTTCAGAAGCAAGAACGAGGAAGAAATCCCTAAGCAAATCCACGGGAATAACACTCTAGAAATCACTTGGACGATTATCCCAGTCATTCTCTTAGCTATCATCATGGTTCCCACGATACAAGGTCTTTTTTACTCTGCCAATGCTCCCGCAGAAGCGAAAGACCAATACACCCTAGAAGCGATTGGGCATCAATGGTGGTTTGAATTTCGATATCCAAATCCATCCAATTCAGGAGAGGAAATCGTCACTGCAAATGAGGTATTTATACCTATCAACGAACCTATAAAGATCAATTTAGAGTCAGTTGATGTGATCCATAGTTTCTGGGTTCCAAAGTTAGCCGGTAAGGTCGACATGGTTCCTTCCGAAGGAAATTACATGTGGTTTCAGGCAGACGAACCAGGAGAATATTTCGGACAATGTGCGGAATATTGCGGAACCTCCCACTCCAACATGAAATTCAAGGTTGTTGCAGTTACACAGATGGAATTCGATACTTGGCTTTTAAGCCAAGCAAAACCGGCTTTAGCATCGACAGATCCTCTTGCTCTTGAAGGTGCAGCAACGTTCAAGAGTGCTGGATGCACAGGCTGCCATTCCACTAAAACTGTGGTAAAAAAAGGATCCAAGGGAAGGATAGGACCCAACTTGGCCCATGTAGCTTCGCGAAGACACCTTGCTGCTGGCATGATGGATAACACTGACGGTCACGGTGGTGTCGTCAACGATGGATACCTTCAAAATAACCTAAGGGAATGGCTGGAAGAACCCTCTTCAATCAAGCCGGGAAATATTATGTCTGCTCAGGCCGCGGTATATACAGATCCCAACCGTGCACTAACTGAAGCCCAAATTTCGTCATTAGTTTCCTACCTGACAACGCTGAAATGACCTTCAAAAGAAAATATGAAAAATCTTGCCTAAAGCGGGAGGAGCCTAAGTGAGCACATTTCCGTTGGCAGTCCCAAGGCCCGTACACCCGACAGGTATCTGGAACTGGCTAACCACGGTAGACCACAAGAGAATCGGAATTCTATACGGGGTTACAGCCTTCATTATGTTTCTTTCTGGGGGCGTTGAAGCTACCCTCATGCGTATTCAACTCAGCGGCCCCGAACTAGATATCGTGAGCGCCGCGGTCTTCAACCAGCTATTCACAATGCATGGCACCACTATGATATTTCTTGCGATCATGCCAATGGGTGCCGCCTTTTTCAACTTTATTATCCCCCTTCAGATTGGAGCAAGAGATGTAGCTTTTCCCAGGCTAAATGCCTTCAGTTATTGGACATTCCTCGCAGGGGCGTTAATGCTAAAACTAAGCTGGATTGGAGGTGCTACCGATGCTGGTTGGTTCGGTTACGCCCCTCTAACTTCGGTAGACCAAAACCCAGGCACCGGAATCGATTTCTGGATCATCAGTCTTCAGATACTGGGAATAGCATCACTTGCAGCAGCGTTTAACTTCATAGTGACCATCATAAACATGCGAGCACCAGGTATGACGATGATGCGCATGCCCCTGTTTACATGGATGAGTTTCCTTACTGCAATATTGCTAGTTCTCGCCTTTCCAGTAATCACCGTCGCTCTTATTGAGTTAACATTCGATCGCTACTTTGCCTTCAATTTTTTCAACGTTGCTAAAGGAGGTAGCGTAGTACTTTGGCAACACTTGTTTTGGGTGTTCGGACATCCTGAAGTTTACATATTAATACTGCCTGCAATGGGTATCGTATCGGAAGTTTTACCGGTTTTTTCAAAAAAACCATTATTTGGTTACACGACTGTAATTTTGGCAGGCGTCATAATAGCTTTCATGGGTTGGATGGTATGGAGCCATCATATGTTCACCGTTGGACTGGGCCCTGTGGCAAACGCCGTGTTCACAATTACGACTATGCTTATTGCCGTTCCAACAGGAATAAAAGTCTTTAACTGGATTGGAACAATCTGGAATGGTTCGCTACGACTTAATACCCCTATGCTTTTTGCTTTGGGATTTATTGCAATGTTCCTTATTGGAGGCATAAGTGGCGTCATGCACGCGGTTTCCCCTTCCGACGCGCAACAGCAAGATACCTATTTCATACCCGCGCATATTCATTATGTACTGTTTGGAGGCGCCATTATGGCGCTTATATCCGGAATTTATTACTGGTTTCCCAAATTCACAGGCAGGATGTTTGATGAGAAACTTGGCAAAGTACATTTTTGGTTAATGATGATTGGGCAAAACGTCACCTTTTTCCCAATGCATTTTGTGGGGCTTGATGGAATGCCTCGCCGGATATACACCTATGTTGAGGGAATGGGATGGGAACTCTGGAATGGTATCTCAACGCTTGGGCTAGTTTTTCTTATTGTAGGATTCCTCATATTCATTCAAAACATGGTTAGGAGTTGGAGGAATGGGGAACCTGCGCCAGGGGATCCCTGGGATGCTAGGACACTAGAATGGTCCATACCTTCACCTCCCCCAGAATACAACTTCAAGGAGATTCCAGTAGTGCGATCTTTAGATGATTGGTGGGCTACCAAGCAAGGTGACCCTCAAAGAGAGATCCCCGCTGCGGGAGGATCTGGAGAGGACGAAGGACATGGTATTCATCTACCACAACCTTCCTACTGGCCGTTCGTTGTCTCTCTCGGCATACTTATCGCGGCGTACGGAATAGTTTTTAATGACCTTATAGTTCCGTGGGGAGTATCTATATTAGGAACATTTATTGGATTCGTTGGCGTTTATGCATGGTCACTCGAACCTGTAAACGACCCAGATGAGGACACCGCCCATTGAGGAAGGAAGATTAGTTGGCACAAGAACATACGGCGCCCGCGCACGGCGAACACGAAGATACATATACAGGACTGAATCATAGAAAGATGCTCATGTGGGCCTTTTTGGGTTCAGACTGCATGTTCTTTGGTTCTCTCATAGCAACCTACCTTGTTTACCAAGGTAAAAGCCTGTCAGGCCCAATGCCTATAGACGTATTTGACATCCCGGTGACTTCGGTCAGCACTTTCGTGCTTTTGATGAGCAGTATGAGCATGGTACTTGCCTATTCTGCACTGACCCGTCGCAACATAAAAGGATTTCGTATTTGGATGGTCTCCACTGCAATCATGGGGGCAACATTCATTGGTTTCCAAGTTTATGAATTCAGTAGTTTCGCAACGCTGCACGTCCACGTAGATTGTATTCATGCTCATGAAATGACAGCCTTAGAGCAGGAAGTGTTTGACAAGGAATGCAAAGCTGGCGTGGAAGAATTCTCCGGAGAGTACGGATTAAAGCCTCAGACCAATCTTTTCGGCACAACTTTCTATACTTTGACCGGGTTTCACGGAGCGCACGTTACACTTGGCGTGGTTTGGCTTCTTTCTATTTTCTTTCTTTCCTTCAAAAAAGGTGTTGTTACCCCAGAGAAGAACCTTGACGTGGATCTAGCTGCCCTTTACTGGCACTTCGTGGACGTGGTTTGGATTGTGATTTTTACTGTCGTTTATCTATTCGGAGTATTTCCCGGCTTCTAGCGGGTAAGTTGAGAGTATATGAGTCAGGAGACCACTTCTTCCGAGGTCCACACAGGACATCCAACCTCAGGATTATATTTCAAAATTGCAATGATCCTGTCAACAGTGACAGCGATCGAGGTGGGCATTTTTTACCTGGAATGGCTTGGACACTGGATCATCCCAGTATTATTTGTCTTGTCGGCAGGTAAGTTTGCTCTTGTTGCCATGTATTACATGCACCTGAAATTTGAGCACAAACTCTTTTCGATTATGTTCGTCGGTGGTTTCATACTTGCTGCCACTGTAATAATAGCTTTAATGGTTCTATTTAAATCATTGTTTTGATCCAAAAGTCCCTTTCTGGTATAAGGCGTCTGGTCAAAAATGGGTGAACTTGCTAGTTCAGTCTGGCTTCACTGGCATGGCCATCCCGATGCACTTATTGGTCTAATAATTCTGCAATCTGGGTACCTGTTTGCTGTAGGTCCTGTGAGAAAAAAATACGGGTTAGCGCCGAACCTATCGCCAAAGCAGCCGCTTTTGTTCACTACTGGTGTGCTGGTGATTTTTCTTTCCCTACTATCTCCACTCCACATAATAAGCGATGATTATCTTTTCAGTGCTCATATGGTTCAGCATGTATTATTAACTCTAGTTTCCCCTCCCCTTCTCATCTTTGGAACGCCAGAATGGCTGATCTCTCCCCTAGTCAGAAAGAGTGTTGTTTTATTAAGTATCTCCAAGGTAATCTTTCATCCTGTATCCGCAGTTGTGATCTTTAATCTTGTATTTTCCGTATGGCATCTTCCTGTACTCTACGGGCTATCCGTGTCATACCATTCGGTGCATGTGGGAGAGCACTTGCTATTTATGGTTGCCTCATTTGTAATGTGGTGGCCGATATGTAGCAAAGTGCCTGAATTACCGAGGCTCTCCTATCCGTTGCAGCTCATATATCTTTAAGTCATGTCATTAGCCCAAATAATAGTGTTCGGAATTATCACTTTTGCACCGGCACCTATATATGACCACTATGTAAACGCTCCTAGGTTGTGGAATATTACGCCTCTAGTCGATCAGCAGATTGGCGGAATTATCATGAAAGTAGGAAGCGGATTTCTATTCCTAACCCTAATAATAATAGTTTTTTTTAAGTGGTTTGAAGAGGGGTCAAGAGAAGATAGAAACGGTATAATTGAATGATGGGCAGTGATTCAATAGAATGTGTAATCCATCGCAAGTGTGAAGATAGTCATAGTGACGGGAGATCAAGTGAATAAGGTAGTACTCTCTGCAGTTGTTCCCCTACTTTCGTTGGCCTTAATAGCCATATTTGCAATAACGTTAGGTTATGCCTTTTACCAAATACACCACAATACTGAAATGGGTACTATTGGGGTCATTGGGCTAGGTTTAGCGTTATTAATCCTCACGCCTCTAATCGCCTTCTTACTTGAACGGTCGTCAGAAAAGTAACCCTCCAACGAAGGCTTCCTTCCTTCTTGTCCGCCTATGATTCCCTGCCACAGGCGGTTCTCGCTTGCGTTTCTGTTGCATTATTGATATTGACATCTTGCGGTAACCCCAATCATCTTGCCGGCACAAGGCTCTCAAACCATGACGGGTATTCATATTCGCTTGTGGACCACAGAGGGAGAGTGGTCACCAACAGCAGCAGGGAATCTAAGATCACGGTTTTAACATTTATGTTCACTCGATGCACAGACGTGTGTCCAATCGTGACATCAAATATCAGAACCGCCCTGAAGGAGTCCGCCCTGAATGAGGGAGTTCAAGTTCATATCGTTACCGTAGATCCAGAACAAGACACGCCTGAAGCTGCGGCGCAATTCGTTGAAAAATGGAGTTTATCGTCAAACTGGTCATTTATATCTGGTAAAGAAAAAGATTTGAGACCTATATGGAATTCTTATTTTGTGAATCCAGTTAACAGCACCCGCAGCCCAAAAAGTGGAATAGTTTCGCTCAAGTCAGCATTAGATAGAAGGTATAAAGTCATACACACTTCACCTGTATTTGTGCTCGACAGGGACGGTATAGCCAGAGTCTTACATACGAACCCGATCAACCCTATCGAACTCGCAAAAGATATTGAAATTATTGGAACTAGATAACAGAATTACCTGGCGTCAACAATTGTCGCAATCGTACTAGTCTGCTAACTAGGCTGCTTGTTGTTCAAGAGCATATTTTGCCTGCTGAACAATCTCAGAAAAAGCTTGCGCGTCACTCACTGCAAGTTCCGAAAGCATTTTTCTATTTATTTCGATTCCCGCAAGGCTAAGGCCGTGTATAAGCTTGCTGTAAGTTATTCCGTTACTCCTAGCAGCCGCATTGATTCGGATGTTCCATAGTCTTCGTATTTCACCCTTTTTCTGCCTTCTGTGGTCAAAGGCATATTGCTGTGCATGAAGCATAGACTCCTTTGCGCGCCTAAAAAGCCTATGGCGCACCCCTTGATGTCCCTTGGTCATCCCGAGGATTTTCTTGTGCCTTCGGCGCCTTGTGACGCCCCCTCTAATTCTAGTCAAATTTCATTTCTCCTACCGATGGTTAGCCTTCAACCTTTATCTGTAAGGAAGTAATCGCTTCAATCTAGGCGCATCGGCCTCACTCACAGGCAGTGTTCCCGAATACAGTCTTTTTACCTTTTTGGGTTTCTTTCTCCGTAAGTGGCTTCTTAGACCTTTCATACGGAGAAGCTTGCCAGATCCACTCACTCTAAATCTTCTCTTGGCCCCTTTATGGGTCTTAAGCTTTGGCACTTTCAAGTTCCTTCTTTTCTACTTGTTTCCTGAGGGCGGCACTTGGGGACAGGATCATTGAAAGAAATCTACCTTCAAAACCAGGAGCTTTGTCTAGCATGGCGTCTTCTTGAAGATCCTCTGCCACATTTTTCAGTAATTCCATCCCAATTTGAGGATGCTGCATTTCGCGGCCCCTGAACATGACCGACACTTTAACCTTGGACCCTTGTGTCAATAACCGCTTTACAAGCCTAGTCTTTGCCAACCTGTCATGCTCGCCAATACGGGTTTTCATACGGACTTCCCTGAGTTGGTTCTTGGATCTGGACTTGTTTGCTTTTCGCGCTTCCCGCTCTTTTCGGGTTGCCTCATAACGAAATTTTCCGTAATTCAGTAACCTGCACACGGGAGGGTCAGCCGCGGGAGCCACCTCTACAAGATCCAACCCTCTCTCTGTGGCCAGATCAAGCGCCTCGGGGGTGGGCATTTCCCCCAATTGGTTCCCTTTGTCGTCTACTAATAAGACCGAGGGCACACGAATACGGTCATTTACTCTATAGTTTTTAGGTATGTCCTTCCTCCATTTTTTTCAGACGTACATAGCCCAGCTTAGTCACTGGACTGATTTGAATATAGCACAGAGACGCACCGTCATCAACAAAAATCCATCGTATCGACAGTCAAGAACGTGAAACGACTTCTTCCAAAATTCGCGCGGTAATATCGGTCGCCGTAACCGTACCTAAGTTTTCTCCGGACCTGACTCGAACGCTAACAGAGTTCGAGTCAACCTCCCTGTCTCCCACCACGAACATATATGGCACTTTTTGTAGCTGGGCCTGTCGTATCTTGGCATTCATCCTATCGTTACCATCATCCACTTCCACCCTGATACCAGAATTCGTAAGATTTTCACTAACACTACCAGCATATTCCAGATGCCTGTCAGCTATAGGAATTATCTTAACCTGAACTGGAGCCAACCAGACTGGGAATGCACCGCCAAAGTGTTCGATTAAAATCCCCATAAACCTTTCAAGGGATCCAAATATGACTCGGTGAACCATGTAAGGCTGATGTTGTTCACCATCTTCACCTATATAAGAAAGCCCAAACCGTTCAGGCAAGTTAAAGTCAAACTGTACGGTAGTGCACTGCCAAGGTCTTCCTATAGCGTCTCGGATATTCACATCGATCTTCGGTCCATAAAAAGCACCTCCCGCTTCTTCTATGTCATAATCCAATCCTCTGCCTTCAAGTGTTTTCTTGAGGGAGTCTTCAGCAAGATTCCACTGATGGTTAGACCCGACCGCTTTTTTGGGTCTAGTAGATAAATTAAAGGTAAACTCTTCAAATCCAAAAGCTTTCAGTAAATCAAAAGTAAGATCTAGAACATCATTTATCTCGTCTTCAATTTGATCGGGTCTGCAGAAAATATGGGCATCATCTTGAGTAAATCCTCTTACTCGAAGCATTCCATGGAGTGTTCCACCTCGCTCGTAACGATAAACGGTCCCCAGTTCTCCGATTCTCATAGGAAGGTCCCTGTAACTACGAAGCGTAGATCGGTAATACATTATGTGGAATGGGCAGTTCATCGGTTTTAGGTAATAATCCTGTCCATCAGTTTCTGATGGAGCAAACATGTTCTCCTTGAAGTATTCGAGGTGTCCACTGGTTTCCCATAGGTTAGCCCTGCCAATGTTAGGTGTGTAAACAAGATCATAGCCTCTGTTGTAGTGCTCATCCCGCCAGAAGTCTTCGAAGAGATTTCGTATACGAGCTCCCTTGGGGTGCCAGATAATCAAACCGGGACCAGTCTCTTCATGGACTGAGAACAAATCAAGTTCTCTCCCCAGGGTTCTGTGATCTCTTTTTCGGGCTTCCTCTAAACGGTTGAGATGCTTCTCAAGGGAATCTTGGCTTTCCCAAGCGGTACCATAAATCCGCTGGAGCATTGGCCTATTTTCATCACCTCTCCAATAAGCGCCTGCAACATTGATCAACTTAAAAGCTGGGATCTTTCCTGTAGACTCCACATGAGGTCCCGCACAAAGATCTTCAAATTTCCCATGTCTATACGTGCTGATCGTTTCTTCTTCAGGTATCTCTGATATCACTTCCAACTTAAGAGGTTCACCCACGTTCATTTTAAGTATTTCTTCACGTGAATATTCCGCATATTGGAAAGGAAGGTTTTTTCCAATGATTTTCTTCATTTGCCCTTCAATTTTTGTAAGGTCTTCATCAGTAAAAGGGGTGTCGATCAGAAAGTCATAATAGAAACCGTCTTCGGTTGGGGGGCCTATAGCCAACTTTGTATCTGGGTACATTGATGTGACAACATCTGCCATTACGTGCGCTGCCGAATGTCGGATCCTGTACCTGAGTTCAGACAGTTTTTCGTCATTCATCTCGAAAACCTCGTGTTACTTGTACGATTCTGCATTGCAACAGAAAAGCCTCCCGCGCGACCCTTGCTGACGCAGAAGGCTAATAACTAAGTTTGCAGGAACATATCTCCAGATTTGTTTACTTCCTCGAAGTGTTACCCCTTCCCATACCTGATCCAAGCAAGTAGAGAACTAGGCTCACCTTCGAGATTGTATGATTGACATTGTATGCAGTAAAGCTCTTGAAGTACTCGCTATTGGTCAAATACAGAGCCATCTACATGAAGTCTTGTGTTAACCGGCCTACTTACAGCCGGAAATCTTTTCGCCGCATCTTCAGTAATTTCTATGCCAATCCCGGGCGCCTCGGGGATCATTAGGAATCCTTCTCTCAGTTCTAGGGGCTTATTAACAATCTCGCTTTTAGGTGGTTCATGTTCGCCCAAGGGATATTCCTGGATAGTAAAATTCGGTATAGCCGCCGCGATCTGAAGGCAGGCAGCAGTACTTATAGGACCCAACGGGTTATGAGGAACTACTCCTACATAATGGGCTTCAGCCAATGCTGCTATTTTTTTTGTGTGCGTTATACCTCCAGCAAGACAAACATCGGGCCTGATATATTGGACCGCGCCTCTACTGAGTAACATTTGAAACTCATATATTGAATGAAGCCTTTCCCCAGTCGCTATAGGAATAGAAATACCGTTAGCGACTAGGCCCATCGCATCGAAATTATCAGGCAGAATTGGGTCTTCATAAAACAGCGGGTGAAACTCCTCTATCCCCCTCGCTAAAACAACTGCCTCAGCAGGTGACAGCCTACGGTGGATTTCGATGCAAAGATCAACTTCATCTCCCACCGCATCCCTGTACATGCGGACAGCATCTATAGCCTCCCGCATCTTGCTGGCGTGAGTCTTGAAATAAGGCGAATTCCTTTCTTCATCAAGAAATGGGGTCAAGTGGCCAACTGCCGTAAATCCTTTCAGCTTGGCATCCTTAACTCCATTGACTAGTTGCTCCCTGGTACTGCCAAAAACATGATAGTAAACTCGTGCTTTCTCCCTAG
Source organism: uncultured Dehalococcoidia bacterium (assembly GCA_964652755.1). Lineage (GTDB taxonomy): Bacteria > Chloroflexota > Dehalococcoidia > Lucifugimonadales > UBA826 > UBA11795. The sequence goes on along the minus strand of CAZZBP010000007.1, from coordinate 10,153 downwards.
TTTTACCTCCAAGGAGCTGATGTACAGGGACCCCAAAGTTCTTTCCTGCTATGTCCCATAGAGCAATATCCAAAGCGCTTAATGCCCCCATGATCGCGGCGCCTCTGAAATGGCTGAACCTATACATGTACTGCCAATGATGTTCAATGAGTAGAGGGTTTTTACCAGTTAGATATTCACCGAACTTATCAATAGCAGCCGCAGAAGGCTCTAGGAATCCCCATGCACCAGATTCACCATATCCGACTATCCCTTCATCGGTATAAATCTTGGCGAACAAAAATCTGTCGACCGCTACGGACTCTACCTTGGTGATCCTCATGTTTACTCCAACATTCTTTAACGCTTGTTCATTGTCACAGGAGGCCTGAGGCCTCCTTGAATACTACGAGTAACCCGGCCGCGATTATAACCACGACTATCAACTTCCTATAGGTCGTTTCAGGAACCTTCTTGGCAAATGCTGAGGCTAGAAAGAAGCCGACTAAAACAGGAACCAACCCAACAATTGTTAATGTCAAAGTGTCGCGATCCAATCTGCCTGTCAATGAATAGCCACCAACTGCTACACCTTCAACGAACAAATAATAAAGTGGCAAAGACCCTCGTATAGTGTCCTTCGACCAACCCCTAGACAACGCCACCAGCGCCATTAAAGGACCGCCTATTCCGGTAGACGTGAGCAGACCTCCAACAATAAACGATACCACTATAAAAAGCGGTGTATTTTTATTAATGATTTGCCTATTCAGATTTTTAGCAAAAAATCCCAAGATGACTATCAGTGTGCCTATACATATGCTCAATATTTCGGGATTCATCCTCCCGAAGAGAACTAGGCCTACAGGAACTCCTAGTATTCCAGCAGCGATAGGAAGGCACATTTCCCCGTAATTTATTTTGTTCCTGTTCTGCAAAATCAATAAGGCGAATGCTGCCAAAGAAACCGTGTTTATTATCACCACAACGGTTTTAGGGTCGATGACAAGAAGCATGAAAGGAGATGCCGCCAAGCCAATCCCGAATCCAGACGTACACAATACGAAGGACCCGAATAGTAACGCTACGAAGGAAACAAGTATATCAACGGAGACTTTGTTCACTACCATGGTCCATGAAAATCATTAGAGACGGATCAGGTCTCACTAAATCCAAAGGTATAAGGCTTCTCTCTCCCTGCGGATTCGTCCATTCAATGGAAAAATCAGGCGGAGGCCCAACAGACTCATATTTGACTATGACTCTACAATCCCCTTTCCCTAGTTGAACCACTTCTCCAGAACCACCTTCTTCAGACGAACCGGAATGAGCAACTTGAACATCATTAATCATCAATGTAGTACCCACATTTCCATTGATGTGAAATTTGTATGTCCCTTGAATCGGAACGGATAAGTATCCTCCCCAAGTAGCCGTGTAGGGTTCACCCAACTCGTTCGCATAATAAAAAATGTCGACAGTACCAATAATCTCCGTCACTCTGGCCCCATTTTCTCCTTCTAACACTCCGGCCATCCCTACAGGTCTAACAGGCCATATATAAAGAGCGTTTTCGTTGATCGGATTCATTTCTTGATTCATAGATGCCCAGAGTACTTGTGTGTATTCTGATGAAGATTTAACTACGCCTGTTACTTTCAACGTGTGAAGTCCTACAGCCAGCTCTATTGCCTTTGATTCAGTTAAGGAATTGTCGATTATTAATCCATCGATTTCTAGAGTTCCAATACCCTTGACCGTGAAAGAATATCGGCCTTTTTCTTTTATATGCAGGGATGATGATAACTCGAAGTCTGCTGGAAGGGGCGCATCTTCCATACCGATTGACCACGGTATCGAAAGAGAGGTTGTTTTACTCTCGTACAGATCATTGTTAGCATCACGAATTGAAACTTCAATACCTTGAGAATCTTGAATGATCTGTCTGCTGATAAGCACTTCATATAAAACTGTATCCCCACCTGATGGTGCTTTTATTTCATCAAAAGTAGCCCCCGGGTAGTAAATTTTAAGAAGATCAAAAGTTCCTTTCTCTCGAGGTTCCAGATATACAGCAACGCCTTTATGAATATCTTCAATACTCAAAGGTAAATTGCGAGGGGATTGCAAACTTTCATAATGAATATCGCCACTCACAACTGAAGCTGAAAGGCTGTAAAGGTACTGTCGTGAGGCAAATAGGCTGTAACCTCTTTGCTGTTGAATTTTGAACCGGTTAGCCATAATAGTTTCTGCAGTCGAAAACTCTGCAAATACTTCAGGGTTATTCCGTTGAATTCCAAAATACCCATATACGTTCAAAACCCCGATCCCAACGAGGGTGATCACTATTGCCGCAGTTGTTAAAAACCGCCCCATATTCCCGAAAGATAGACGAGACAGTCTCCACATCATAGCTATTGGAAGAGACGATATGACAATCACAGCCGGCAATGTCCCGATAGAACGCAAAGACTGTGGCGATTCCCATGGAACTGTTAGAACTCCCGGAAGAATCATGATTAAAACCCAGGCAGGTAATATAAAAGTAATCCATTTTCTGTGAAAAACTATTATCAAAATCCCGACAAGAAATAATGACCCTGTAATTGGATCCAGCATCGGTTCGTTTGGAATGTTATGACGTGGATTAGGGTCACCAACAGCGTTAAACATCATCAAATGCTCATACAGATTCTCAATAAACACCTCCCATAACTGGTCTGGGTTATGCAAGGTAAATATAGAAGATTCTCTGGTTCGGTGAAAAAATTCTTCTGATTCCAAAATTGCATGTTGAATCACTGGTCCAGCGCCCAGAAAGCTACCCCACAAAAGGGCAGTAAGTGATATTACAACCTTTTTCCAGCCTGGATATGAGACGATTATCCCTATTACTAGAAGGACTATAGCCACCAAAGGAAACATACGAAACGCAGCGTAAAACCACATTCCAATCCCAATTGCGAGGCCGGACCAGAAGAACCAGAATGGGCTCCACTTCCGAATAGATTTGAGAAGTAAATAGCCGCAAATGGCAGAAAAAAATGCCGCCGTAATGCCGTGCATCCCAATCCTGCCCCAGTTGACGCTCCAGCGTAATACACAGGCTAAATATGCAGATATAAGGGCAACGGAAATCCCACCAATTCGGTGAGCCAACAGAAATGTTGCTACGACAAAGCCTATAGAAAACAGAATAGCAACGAGCCGACCAGCTATCCAGTTGGGGCCAAGCACCTCCTGAACAAAAGCAATTGGTATAAGAAAAAGGGTAGGCAAATTAGTAGACGGAGAAAACACCGGGGTACTAGATGGGGCGTGATGGAAGGCGGCTGCACGTACGATATTATCCGCCTCGTCGTACCATAGCCCCGCAGGGAATTCTGTGATGTCATAGATTCTCAACAAAAATGTCATTACGAGTATGGCAAAAAGTGGAATTGCTACGTAATAATCTCGTCGCCTGCCCGAAATTAAAGATCCATGAGCCCTTCGGCTGCCTTTTAAAAGGGATGCGCCGACACAAGAAACCAGAATAGAACCTACAAACGTGCTCCATGCAGGTAAATATGAATGGGTATCTCGAAACAGCGCCAATGCCGCCAAACAAAGGATCAAACCGAGCAAAACCAGTGACCAGCCGGCTAATGTCCTTCGTAATTCAATCTGCATAATCCGGCTTGATTCGTCGGACATATCAAAGCGTTCATTGGTACCATTATCAGATAACGCTTTTTCTTTTCGAAGTACCCATTTTAAGGAATTGCCGTATCTACCAGACAGGAAAAGAGCACCTATACCAGCTATGGCAGGAGAAATTGACCAAACGTTTTTTCCATTTAACGCTAACCAGTATGCCGCAAAAATGGAAAGAATACCTGCGGAGATTAATATGAATTTTGCTCTGTTACGTCGCGATTGATTCAAAGAGAATTTATCGAGAGTAAGATCTAGTTATTTCAGAGTTTTTAAACATTGACCTTTAAACATTGACCTACGTATGAAAATTTAAAATTAGTATCGGAATTAAGCAGAGTTGAATTCTTTGAACAACCAATTAATAAAAAAAAGCCCCGGACCTAGGGTCCGGGGCTTATATAAATCTTACAGATTGCTAGAGGCGCCTTATCCGGCTACAGCTTCCAGTTTCTCTCGTATCGAAGCTCGCATTTCCTTTACCCTTGGCAGGTTAGGAAATTGTCCGTCTTCCTCAGCCTTATCGTAAATCTTGTCTCCGTCTGCGAAAACTTGCAATATCCCGCCAGTACCCGGAGTGATCTTGATAGCAACATCTTTGCCACCTTCCGCAAAAAACTCGCCGGCCATCCAGGCCGCCGTACCATGATGCGCTCAAGGCACACAGTAAATTATCTCTACCTCAAACTTACCTTCTCCAGCCATTTCTTCCTCCTTGGAAATTAGGCTAACCATTCACTGAAAACTATCACACGAGAGTGTTGTGGTCAATCTGATTTAGGATTTTTATATTCAGTTAAAACAATTATTACAGATCTATATCCATACCCATGTCAATGACTTTGGCGCCTTGCTCATTTTGAACAACAATTCTGTTCTGGAAAGTTTTCCATACCCTTTCTTTCTCATTTTCGGAGAGTGAATCACCATTATCCAAGGTTTTTTTTAGTTCCTCTAAAGCGTTTTCACTTTCTTTACCAGTTGGCATGTCGAAGAAGTCACGATTGAAAGAAGGCACTTTACCGGGAGGAAAATAACCCTTTTCTGGTAATTGATATCCTTCAAGGTTATCGGACCCTTTACCAAGTATCTCTCCTGTTTCTAAATAATGGTCCATCACAGAAGTCATCCCGTATTTCTGGACCGGACAGACCTTAATGCAAATCCCGCAACCGGAGAATCTAGTCATTACTGGACGACATCTGCGAGCAATCAGCTTATGTTTTTCCACTCCTCGAAACCACACACGTTGAGCTTGTATCGCCTTTCCGGGGCACCTCATAAAACATATCTGACAGGTTTCGCAAAGTTTGTAAATCCCATAGTCCACAGGTGTGTCGTGTCTCAAAGGAGCATCGGTAATTACAATCTGTAACCTAGCCCTGGATCCGAAATGAGGCGACAGCAATTGTCCGTTCACCCCTAACTGCCCAAGTCCGGATTGGACAAACATCGGGATGACCGGCCCAAAATGCCATGCCGGTCCGGATATTTGTGCTCGGTATCCAAGATCAAGAAGGAAATCTGCAAGTTCAATCGAGAGCCTAGCCTGCATCAGGTATGCGTCGCCTTGGGCTTTTTCCGCATCCAGTCCTGGAATATCCTGAGTCCTAACATAGTCTTGCTCTATAGCAAGACAAATAGCATTCGGCAGATCAGTCCTTACCTGATCTCGCCTGTTGCTGTATATGTATCTTCTGTCAAATCGTGTAAATCCTACTTCCCCATAACCGAGTGTTCGAGCCTTTTCTCTAACCGATTCCGTCACATCCTTCGCACTTCCGGCGACATCGGGAACCCTTCTACCTATGTTATTTATTCTTTCAACCCATGGCAGAATTTCAGTCTGATATTGTTTGTAAAGAAGAGAGGTCTCTGGTGACACTGACTCCCTCTCCGTTTCTGCCCAGGAAGAGGAAGCGCTCTCCGAAACGGAGAAGCTTTCAATCGGGAATTCCCGACTGTAATAAGAAACTTCAGCATCCCGAATCGGAATGCCTTCAACCTTGAGCAGATCCGATGCCACGGCGATGGTTATTCCTTTATCACCATGTATCCGTCCGTTACGTTGGATCTCTTTTCCAAGCTTTCGTTTAGCCATTCTTATTTCCTATCCTGAGATTATCTCTCGTAGTATTGTCCTCGCAACCTCTTTTTCAAGAGGCGTGTTGTTACTTCCACACTTTGGAGATTGTATGCATCCAGGGCAACCAGCATCACAATTACATTCTTGGATAACTTTAAGCGTAAAGTCCCACAATTCTTCTATCTGATCGTATCCCAACTCCGCTATCCCAATCCCACCTGGATGACCATCGTGTATGAATACCTGTGGCTTACCAGTGTCGGGATGAACAGGGGTGGAAATTCCTCCGATATCATTCCTGTCGCACATTGCGAGTAACGGCAAAACACTAATCGCAGCATGTTCAACGGCATGAAGTCCCCCAGATAAATCCAGTTTCCTGTTATGAATATATTCAAGGGTTCCGTCAGGCACATCGAACCAAATCGCAATTGTGTCATAGCTTAGAATCGGGAGTTTCACGTATTCTTCGTTCAAAATCGCCTCTGTAAATTTGTCCCTCCTCCTGAACCCGACTACTTCAGTTGAGACGTTCACTTCGCCAAGATAAACAGTTGTATTCCCTGCCTTACGGCTCTTATGTTCCTCTAGAACCCTTGTCTCAGTGATATCTCTCACTTCTGTGTAATAGGGTACTTCTACTTCTCGGCAATACACTGTGCACGACTGCAGATCTAGATTTGTTATTAGATGCGACACTCCTTGGTGAAGATAGACACCCCCTGGATGCATCTGGAGAAAGGCTCCCATCTCATCAATGGTCTCAAGTACAACACCGCTGTCCTCGTGCACCAACGTGTAAGTTCTATTACCGATTGATCGAATATTTACTTCCTCTGCGGGGTACAGCACCTCTGGAGAAATAAACCAGTTAGGTTCACGAACTTTTAGGAGAGCATCTTCCACGAGTTCATCGACGTTCCAGAGCATGTCAGATCCAAAAAACTCCGTGTCCTCCATCGACAGAGGAATTTCATAGGCAGCACATATAAGGTGGGGTTTTTGGATGTAAGGATTCGTTGGGGAAATCCTAGCGTATTCATGGTTCATACCAAAAAACGAGTCGGGATGTCTCATCAGATATTGATCCAAAGGATTATCCGACGCTATTAGCATGCTCAAGGAATCCTGATTGCCTCTACCGCTTCTACCAGCTTGCTGCCACGTGCTTGCTCTGGTACCTGGAAAACCAGTGATGATCGTGGCGTCAAGATCGCCTACATCAATACCCAGTTCCATTGCGTTAGTAGTTATGAGCCCTAGCAAGTTTCCGTCAAACAAATCTTTCTCAATACGCCGTCTGTCTTCTGGCAAGTAAGTACCTCTATATGGTGCCAATCTCCTAGCAGCGATCGAATCGGACCTGGAAAGACTCTCTTTTACGTACAAATGGACCAGCTCTGCCTGTCTACGCCCACGGACGAAAGTCATTGTCCTGATTCGCTTCCGTAAAAGCTCTGCGGTTAATCTTGCAGATTCACCGTTCGTACTCCTTCGGCTTCCTTCTGAGATGTCTAATGGAGGTGGATTCCAAAAAACAAAGTCCTTACCCGACGAAGGAGATCCATCAATCTCGATAACCTCAAAATCCAGCCCAGTCAAATTAGTTGCATGCTCCCTCGGGTTTGCAATCGTAGCGGAACAGAGAACAAATCTTGGTTTAGCCCCGAGTCTGGCACAGATTCTCCTGAGTCTTCTTAACAGGTTCGACACATGCGATCCAAATACACCTCTATAAACATGTGCTTCGTCGATGACTACATACTCCAATTCTCGTAGAAATGAGTACCAAGATTTATGATTAGGTAAAATACCTAGATGAAGCATGTCTGGATTGGTGATGAGAATTCGGCTGTTTCTCCTAATGTCGGATCTTTCAATTGTGGGAGTGTCCCCATCGAATATATCGTGCCGAATATTTCTGTGCTTGGAGACAATACTTTCAAGATTCCTTCCCTGGTCTTGTGAAAGTGCCTTTGTAGGAAAGATATACATAGCACGAGCTAAACTATTTTTAGAAAGGGTCTCAACAACCGGAATGTTGTAACAAAGTGTCTTTCCACTCGATGCCGAGGTGGCAACCATCACGTTATTCCCGGACGCTAACAGATTTATAGCTTCAGCCTGGTGGTAGAAAAGGGAATTGATACCATCCTCTTCCAACGCACGGATGGTATTGGAAGATAGGGGGGATCGAAGTTTTCCTTCAACTCTCTCCCTTCCTGGTATTCTCTGCCAATGAACTATTTGATCTTCATACCATTCAGTATTCCTGACATGGCTTATGAAAGCGTCCACATCCAAATGAGTAATTGCCTAAAATCCAGTCAAGGTTTCGCGTTCAACATCCATCATTTCGATATCAGGTCTCTCCGCCTGAATAAATTCAATGGCTCTGTCTATTATGTTATTAGCATGTCTAGATTCAGAACTTACCGATGCCATACCTATTACAGCTGTGGCCGGAACGTCATTAGCGTCAACTTCGGATACTGAAATTCGGAATCTTGATGCTGCCTTCTCAATGAGAGATCTTACAATTCTCCTCTTATCTTTAAGAGAACGTGAGGGTAATATTAAAAACAGTTTACACACACTAACAATCATGACCCAATCCATGTTTAGAAGATCAATCTATACGATTCAACTCTGATTATATATAACTGCTCATAAGGTATTTCCTAATTTTCCTTACAAGTCGTATTGTGGTTCTTGAAAAATGAACATCACAAAATTAATATCCGCCGAAGAAATCTCGAAACGTGTCTCGGAAATAGGTCAAGCCATTTCGAACGATTATCAGGACACTGTGACTCTAATCTCTGTTCTCAAAGGTTCAGTTTGCTTCATGGCAGATTTGTTGAGATCCATAGATTCTGATGTAACTATAGAATTTATTGGCATTTCGAGTTACAAAGGGGTACTGAAAGGTAATATCAGTCTCCATGATAACTCCATTGAAGATATCCAAGGTAAACACGTGATTTTGGTGGAAGATATAGTCGACTCAGGACGAACCCTAACGTTCTTGATAGACCTAATATCAGAAAGAAACCCTAAATCAATAGGGATTTGTACATTATTAGACAAACCTGTTCGAAGAGAAATAGAGGTCCCGCTAAGTTATGTCGGATTCGAAATAGACGACTATTTCGTTGTCGGGTATGGATTGGACATAAACCAGAAGTATCGAAATCTTCCTTACATTGGGTATATTGAGCAGCAAAACATTTTACCGTCTGGATAATTTGAGATAATTCTAAGCAAGCTGGTCAACATTATGTTAAAAATTGGAGACGTACAGTGGCAGAAAAATTAGGTATAGAAAAGGTTGGACTTTACGGAGAGAGAATTTCTATACGATGGAACGACTCTCACGAAAGTTCTTATACTAGTAAAGAGGTACGAATCAGTTGCCAGTGTGCTGAATGTGTCGAGGAATGGAGTAAAAGGCAGTTACTGGACCCGGCCACAGTTCCAGTAGATTTACAGGCCGAAGATCACTTAATGATAGGGAACTACGCCATTCAATTCCTTTGGAGTGACGGGCATTTCACCGGAATTTTCCCCTTTACCGTCCTGCGTGCAATGTGCCCATGTGCATCATGCAGATCCCGACCGTCGGAATAGATATTTTCTTTCTGCCATTGAAAAAGCAAACTCGGCGAAAAGGGAAAATGACCCTTTGTCCGAAGGTCCTTTCCCTTTTTCTGTTCTCCTGATATATGTTACGCAGGTTTGAACTTTGGAAGAGCCAATTCTTCCGTAATATCTTCAAACACTACCTGTAGGTCCATACCTATCTTGAGGTTATCAAAAGTTGGATTCTCAATTAATATATTAGTTGCCATCTTTGGACCCTCTTCAAGTTCAACTACCGCTGTAACAAACGGCACATCATCTACAAAACCAGGATGCGGCGCCCTTTGTACTATGCCATAGGTAAACAAGGTAGCTTTCCCGCTAGCTTGCACCCATTCTGTATCTTTCGAAAAACAGCAAGGTGAAATGTCCCTAGGGTAAAAATAACTGTTCCCACAATCATTACACTTCCGAAGCCATAGCTCTCTTTGTTTTGCTTTTTCCCAGTAAACGTCAGATTCCCCCTGCGGTACTGGTATGGGTTTGTTATAAGCCATCTTTATTTCTCCTTCTGTCTAATCTACCGCAAGAACGGTGGTTCCGGTAGAGGAAAGCGATCCTCCTGTACCATTTATCAGGCATAACTTGGGGTCGTCAAGTTGCCGCTCCCCGCACTCACCTCTTAACTGTCTCACCGCTTCGAGAACGAGGAACATTCCTTACATACCTGAATGGGTATATGAGAGCCCCCCACCCGATGTGTTCATCGCGAAATCTCCTCCAGGAGCAGTTCGTTGGTTAGCGACA
>CAZZBP010000006.1:0-54426 GCA_964652755.1 uncultured Dehalococcoidia bacterium | reverse complement strand
CAGCTGTTTTGTAAACAGCAGGTCGTCGGTTCGAACCCGACCGTCGGCTCCATATAGCTAGTTGTATTTTCCATCGATTGCAAATCGTTTTCTGCCGCAATTTGCACTAAGGTTGGGTTATGAAATCAAACAACATCAACAAAGATAGTAAGAATCGCCTATAGATACAAATTAATCATGGTTTTGTGTTCACATCGCTATGATTAAATTTCATGGACACACGGCTGACTGCTAGCGTAAACTTTGGCCCCATCATACTAGATGTAATCATGAAAATGGATAGGTTGTGTGGTCAGTGAATGCCGTACGCATTTAACAGCGGGACTAGGATCAATTACCGGGTGATCGGTGAGGGGCCGGCGCTGGTAATGCAACACGGATTCACCAGTAGCCTCGACCATTGGTTCGAATACGGTTATACCCGCCAGTTGGCTGACAATTACCGACTAATTCTGATAGATGCACGGGGGCATGGTTTAAGTGACAAACCTCACACCGTTGAATCCTACAAACTCGAGCACAGGGTTCAAGACGTTATATCGGTGCTCGACCACGAAAACATCCAACTAGCTAATTTTCATGGTTATTCAATGGGAGGGAAAATAGGTTTTGGAATGGCACAATTTGCTGTCGAACGCCTGAAATCCTTAATCGTGGGGGGCATGCATCCTTATTCTTCAGATGATGATTCCCCATCAAGTCGATGGTCCAAGATCTTGGAGCAAGAAGAAATAGAGCAAGTGGCCAGAACCCTTGAGGTTCACGGTGGGCCAATGAGCCCCACTCATCGAGAGCGATTTCTCCGGAACGACCCCAAAGCGCTGTTAGCTTCTATCAAGGCCTCTGAAAATATGCCGGTAGACATAGATCTTGCAGTAACAAGAGCAGAATGTCCGTTGATGCTTTATGTTGGAGAGGATGACGATTACAGTGCCGGGGTTAAAAGACTTGCCAACTCGTTGGACAACTGTAAATTCGTTTCCTTTCCTGGGTTGAAGCATCTAGAGGTATCGCGAAAGAGTGCTTGTGTTCTTCCCCATTTAAAGAGCTTTCTTAAGATAGCTAATGCAGATCAACCAGAAAAAGCGATGACATGAGAGAGATAGCGGAGTCACTATTGAAATGTTAGGAGATTATTAAAGGGAGGCACTTTAGATGGCAGCAGTAAAGCAACTGGGGCACCTGGTTTTGCGAGTTGGTGATCTGGATAAATCGGTAAATTTTTATAAAGAAATTCTTGGGCTCAGCGTCACCACGGTAAGGCCTGGGGGAATGATGGTTTTCATGAGTGCCCGTGGTAATGCGTCACATGAACTTGCTCTCATCGACGCCAAGGACGCTCCAAAAGACGCTCGTGAAAAAGGGATTGGATTGGTCCACTTCGCTTGGGAAATGGCTAGCCTAGAGGAATTGAGGGAGACCTATCGGAAATGTGTTGAACAAGGAATGACTATTGACGGCATAGCTGATCATGGGGTGTCACTAGGCTTTTACTTTTCTGATCCCGATGGAAACGAGATCGAGCTTTTTCACGAGCTCCCGCCTTCTGAATGGCCTCAGGAAGGATACCTATTTGCCGGAGAATTTCCCGGCACCTTAGAGGGTCACGCAGGCGAAAAACTAACTGATGCAAGGCTTTGAGTCACTGAATATCGCTAGGTTTGATTGTTATAACCTGCCAGAACATATCGGTGTGGATTCTATGAGCCTCGATAAAAAGGTTACTCGATGACGGCTAGGACTGGCGAAGAATACCTGGAAGGACTGCGCGCTCACCCAAGAGACATTTGGATTGAGGGAGAGCAGGTCAAGGACGTAACAAGCCATCCGGCCTTCGCAAGATGTGCCGGATCAATTGCCTCTCTTTATGACACGCAATATGACGCAAATTCGGTTAAGATGACCTTCCCATCTCCTGCAACAGGGGAACCCGTCGGGATGTCCTTTTTAGAGCCAAGAACGAGGACAAACCTTGAAGAACGTAATGAAATGATGTTGAGTTGGGCTAAATTGAGCGGAGGTATGCTTGGGCGAACTCCCGACTTTTTAAATGTGATGATTACGGCCTTCGGTGCCGCTGGAGGCTTCTTTGGGCAGAAGAACGAGAGCTTCGGTGAGAATATTACGAATTATGCTCAGCATGTGAGAGATCACGACCTTTCATTAACCCATACCTTAGTGAATGTGAGGAAGAGCAAATCATCTTCTTCGTTGTTGAAGGGGGATGAACTCGGCCTTCGCTGCGTGAAGGAAACAGGAAAGGGAATAGTAGTAAAGGGCGCAAGGGTTCTGGCAACCCTGGCGGCAATAAGTGATGAGTTGCTTGTGCTTCCCTCTTCTTCCACTAGAACCGATCCCGATTTTGTTGATTATGCAGTTGGCTTTGCTCTTCCTTGCGATACCCAGGGTCTTAGATTTCTATGTCGGGAAAGTTTAGATCTAGGAAGGTCTTTTTTCGACCACCCACTTGGGTCACGATTCGACGAAAGTGACGCTCTTGTAATATTTGATGATGTTCTCGTTCCTTGGGATCGAGTCTTCATTCTAAAAGATGTAGACCTCGCTAACCGACACGCTGCAGAAACGGGAGCAGGGGGCCATATAAGGTCTCAAGTGATAGTTAAGAACATAGCCAAGTCTGAGTTTATACTTGGCCTTGCTGCCCTTATGACAGAGACTCTAGGTACAAGTGAAACTCCCCACATCCAAGCTTTAGCCTCGGAACTGGTTGTCACACATGAGTTAATGAAGGCTTGTATAACAGCTTCGGTTCAAAACGCGACGATAAACGATTGGGGATTACTCACTCCTGATTCAACTCCACTTACCGTTGCACGAGCAACTTTTGCAAAGGGTTATCCAAGAGCAATGGAGATACTTCAATTACTGGGGTCCAGTAGTCTCATGGCCATACCAACCGAGGCGGATTTCGAGACAGAAATGGGCGGATTTCTGGAGAATTATTTGGGAACCGACAGTTTGAATGGGAAGCAAAGAACCCAGCTCTTCAGAATGGCTTGGGATGTCGCGTGCAGTTCTTTTGGGGGCAGGCAGGGATTATATGAGAAGTTTTTTACGGGAGATCCTCATCGGACCGCCGCCGCTACTTACAGCAGATACGATAAAAGTGAGGCTAAGGATTCGGTTCTTGCCATTATTGAAGGGGCTGCAGCAAAAGTTAAATGAATAAGAAAAAAAGGATATGAATAATGGAGGTTGGCCCATATTTAGGGGAGGGCCGCGGCGTGCGGGGCGGACTCGGGTTATTCCAGCTGAAGAACCACAAATCCTGTGGTCCAGACAAATCGGTGATTACGCTAGGTCATCACCTGTCACAGGTGATGACGGTACCGTTTATATTGGTTCTTGGGATCACAGACTGTATGCCGTGAGTGCAGAAGGAGAGACGCAATGGACCTCTCAGACCCTCGATCACATAGTAGGATCACCGGGCGTAGGAGAAAAGGGTAATATTTACGTTGGTTCATACGATTTCAAAATCTATGGATTTGATAGTTTGGGTCAAGTTAAATGGACAGTTCCGACGCTTTCATATGTCATGTCGTCGCCTATAGAAAATGAGAAAGGAATGGTTTTCTGTGGATCAGATGATGGAACACTTTATGCGATTAATTCCGAATCGGGAGAAAAAGAGTGGACATTTGTGACGGGCGGTAGGATCCGATCTTCTCCTTCTATCTCCCGTGATGGGAAGGTATTTATCTCTTCTTTTGATGGCCATCTCTATGCGATATCGGAGGAAACAGGAAAAAGTATTTGGTCTAAGATGCTGGGCGGTTCTGTTTATGCATCTCCGTTCGTTGGTATGTTGGGTGCCATTCAATCTTCAGCGGGCATCGCTGAGACGGGCTTAGTCTTCATAGGTTCTGCTGACGGAGCTGTGAGAGGTATTGACACGGAAAGCGGGGATATAAGATGGGAGTTCATGACTGAAAAGCCAGTCTTGTCATCACCATCAATCTCTTCTGACGGTACAGTATTGATCGGAAGTGATGACGGTAACTTATACGCATTAGATAGTCAGAATGGTTCTGAAAAATGGCGGTTCCACTCGTCATGTAGGATCAGGTCCTCTCCGGTGGTTTCAACAGAGAACGGGTCTGTACTTTTGTGTTGTCAAGATGGGACTATTTATGGACTTTCTTCTGTAGGAGAAGAACTTTGGACCATGAATATTGGACAAACTATTCGCACATCACCTGCAATTGAGGAAGGAGGGAGGATATATTTGGGAGCGGATGACGGTTGTCTCTACGCGATTGCTTGAGAGAAGAATTCCCAGGACTTTACATTAGGCAAGGGGGTGTCAGTTGATTGATATTAAAAATGCGGTCAGACCAAAGAGAAGGCGTAAGGATGGTGCAGCCAGTCAGGCACCGGAATCCATGCCGTATCTTAGAAGGTACACGAGTGAGTCGAAGAGGTATGCGTGGCTGATGAATCAAGTTCTGACGCCAATACGCGATGCGATTATCAATAGGAATAGACAAGAGATCGATGATCCTGATGCTATCGCACAACATATAAAAGAATATGCCAAGGAACTGGGGGCCGATGTTGTTGGCGTTGCCGAATACGACCCGCAGTTCACATTTACCGATTCGGAAGTTCTAGATCATACAAGGGTTATCGCCTTTGGAGTAGCGATGAAATACGATGTCATCGCTAGTGTGGGACCGATTTCCCAGCAAGAAGTGCTGAGGGTGTACCACAAGATGTTTGACATCGGAGTCAGGCTTGCTCACTACATAGGCAGTATGGGTTATGACGCCAGGGCACATGCAAATGGCGGAGAACTTGCCCATGTTCCCTATGCTTACTTAGCTGGTCTAGGAGAGCTTGGAAAACACGGATCCTTGATAAGCCCGGAACTAGGCTCCTCATTCCGACTGAGTGCCGTATCCACGAACATTCCAATTTCTGTTGATGGGCCGAAAGATTTTGGAATAGACAGAACGTGTGAAACGTGTAATGTCTGTACAAGGTTCTGTCCCGGAGAGGCTATCCAGCCAGAAAAACAGAACGTAAACGGCGTTTATCGCTGGCACGTAGATACAGGAGCATGTGAACCTTACTTTCTGAGCCTTCATGGGTGCAAGGTGTGCCTAATGGTTTGTCCTTATAACGGGCGAAGCGTCTTCAAAGAAGGGTTCAAGGATTTAGCAAAGGAC
Organism: uncultured Dehalococcoidia bacterium; assembly: GCA_964652755.1. GTDB lineage: Bacteria > Chloroflexota > Dehalococcoidia > Lucifugimonadales > UBA826 > UBA11795. The sequence goes on along the minus strand of CAZZBP010000006.1, from coordinate 49,234 downwards.
ATGGCAAGAACTAAAGAAGCTCAAGGTCTAGTGGAGTTGTTTGCAGACAGGAATCCGGAAGGAAGTGAAAACGAATTACTTCAATCGATCAGAGATCGAAAAGCACAATTAGATAAATTGGAAGGAGAGGCGGACTGATATTCCTCGGTAACTAAAGAGAAGATGGCTCAATCCACAAGTGAAGAGATTTCAAAAAAAGTGCTTAGCGGTGAAACCCTAGAGAACTGCGATCTTTCAGGTCTTGATCTAAGCGAAGGAACATTCGATGGAGCCATGCTGAGTGGCTCAGATTTAAGAATGGCGAATTTGAGGAATGCAAGCTTAGATGGAGCTAATCTCAGCAATGCCAATCTGGAAGGGGCAGATTTGCGGGATACTTCGTTAAAAAATGCGAATCTTTCGAAGGCTAATCTGGAGCGTGCGGATCTGAGAAGGGCAAATCTCACGGAGGCAAACCTTACAGGGGCGATTCTTCAGGCGGCTGATCTTAGAGGGGCCGACGTTTGGCAAGCTGAGTTTTATGATACAAATTTAAACAAAGCCTTGATAGAAGGGGTCAATATTTGGCAGACAAAGAGATCTAGGGCAGATCTATGGAGGATCTGGGATGAGCCAGACTAAGGAAATCCAAGGTACAACGGTTTCGCGTCTAAATGAACGAACGAGATGATATAACAAGATGGAAGATATGAACCGTGCAAAAGTTGCAGGAGCTGTAGAAACAGGGGAAAGTTTGGATGGCGCGGAAATGTCCGGGTTGGAACTACGCGAGATGAAGTTTCATGGGTCATCATTAGTAGGAACTAACCTTAGTAATGCTGATCTAACTCAAGCTGATCTCAACGGTTCGGACCTTACTGGGGCTGATCTAACCGGAGCTACTCTTTGTGGGGCTGACCTGAGGGGCGCAAAATTGAGGAATGCGAATTTAACCGGAACTGACTTATCCCCGGCCAACCTGGAAGAAACTTATCTTATGGGTGCCGACTTGTCTTACTCCGATTTGTCTTCGGCAAACTTGCGGGGTAGTAATTTGACCGATGCCAATCTTCAAGGGGCAAACATGGCCGACGCGAATTGTTGGGGAGCCACTTTCTCAGGCGCCAATATGAACGAAACAATATTGAAGGGGACTGACTTCAGGATGGGGGCGGACCTGTCCGGGGCTGTCGGGCTCTTGGAAAGTTCTCTAGACGATGCGATTCAATGAACGAATTCCTGAACATCTAAAGGCAGGTGTGAAATGGCCAACGACCTGATTAATATTGGTTTTATTGGAGCGGGGGGAAACACCCGGTTGAGACACTTACCAGGCTTCAAAGAGATAGAAGGTGTGACTCTTGCCTCTGTAGCAAACCGCAGCAGAGAGTCTGGTAAAAAAGTGGCTGATGAGTTTGGTATAAGAAAAGTCTATGACGACTGGGAAGAACTTTTACAAGGTTCGGACTCCAATGCGATTTGTATTGGAACATGGCCATATATGCATTGCCAACTTGTAGTGGATGCGCTTGCCTCAGGTAAACACGTGTTGACAGAGGCTCGAATGGCTATGAATTCTGAAGAGGCTCGGGCCATGCTAAGTGCGTCTCTTGCTAGCCCTAATCTTATTGCACAAGTCGTACCGTCTCCAATGACTCTCGGAGTCGATAAAAAAATAAATCAACTTATAGCGGAAGGATACCTTGGCGATGTCCTATCGGTTGATTTGGTGATAAGCCAGGGCGGATTCAAAGAGACAGAGTCGTCGTTCCATTGGAGGTATGACAGGGATATCAGTGGTAACAACATAATGACTATGGGGATCTGGTATGAAGGAATTATGAGGTGGTTAGGGCCTGCTGAATCTGTCACCTCAATCAACAGAGTTCACGTGAAAAGTAGGGTTGATGACTTAGGCTTTAATAGACACATCACTGTGCCAGACCATGTTGAGATTCTTTGTGAGATGGCTTCGGGTCCTGTTATGAGGATGAGACTGAGTTCTGTAACCGGACTAGGTCCAATTGATGGTGTTTGGTTATTTGGTACGGAGGGAACATTGTTTCTAAAGGGTCCGTCGAGGGCGACGAGAACACCAGCATCCCTGAGCGGTGGACGAAGAGGCGACTCCGAGCTTGCCCCAATAGAGATTCCGACTGATCAGCAAGGAGCGTGGCGGGTGGAGGAAGAGTTTATTAATGCAATTAGGGGAATTGAGCCAGTTACGCACACAAGCTTTTTTGACGGCGTCAAATATATGGAATTTACTGATGCCGTCACCATGAGCGCTCAAACGGGCCAGAAGATTCAGCTGCCACTTATATGAATATAAATCGGGATCGATAACACGGGGTTAATACCGTTATATAGCTATGCTGGTAAGTGAGTAATCTATGACGAAACTTTCTTTCGGAGTGTTCGATGTAATGAGCCGCGGCGTGGCAGACTCCTATCCCAGTGCGGCGGATATGTATGATGATCATATCCAACTGGCCGTCGAAGTAGAACAGAAAGGATATGAATACTATTTTTCAATTGAGCACCAATCTTCCCCTCTTAGCTATTTAACGTCCCCTAATGTCTATTTTGCCTCACTGGCCAGGAGTACGAGTGTCCTTCGCTTCGGTATGATGATTTACCAGATGCCATTCCATCATCCGATAAGGCTAGCGCAAGAATCAGCAACTTTGGATCATCTGTCTAGGGGTAGATTTGAATTTGGTGTAGGCACTGGTATTTCGCCTCATGAGTTTATTCGCTGGAATATTCCCTACGAATCTCGGAGAGAGCAAAGCCATGAAGCCCTTGAGGTAATCAAGCAAGCGTGGGCAAAAGGTGTAGTGACTTTCGAAGGTAAGCACTTCAATTTCGTTGAAGTGCTTACTGAACCCAGGCCTTTCCAGGATCCTCACCCACCGATCTGGTACGCTGCCCATAGCCCCCATAGTTTTGAATTTGCGGCAAAGCACAACTTCAACGTATCTCAGAACATAGACGTGGACTCTGTCGTGGCGGAGAAGTTTGATATGTGGCGGAAAATGTTGAAAAAATACAAGAATGCTGCCCCAATGCCATTAGCTTTTCTAACGCGTCACGTTCATGTTGCAGAAACCGACGAAAAAGCCAGGGAACAGGCCGAGCCTCACCTTGTGACGCCCAGGGATAAGGACCCAGAGTTTCATGAAGCAGGTCAGGTTGCGGTGGCTCAGGCTGGTCTTGAAGTAAGTTCAGATGGCAGATACCAGAAGAGAACTCAGACAAAAGAACATCAGGAGCTGAGAAGAGTTTTTCGCGAGAGACAGTATTCGTATGACTTTTGGATAGATAATGGGCTAGCTCTCGTTGGCAGCCCTGAGACGGTCACACGGAAGCTTAAGAAACAACAGGGTCTGATCCAAATGGATATCTTCTGCGCGCGCCATGGAATCGGCCGTATGCCAATGGCTCATGTCAGGGAGTCGATCGACCTGTTTTCTAAAGAAGTAATGCCTGCCTTCAGATAAAAGAGGGTGCATGAAGTGCACCATTTTATGGCCTTGTTGGTAACAAATATTAAACTCGCAACCTAAGTAGATTCAAGGAAGAACGACTCTGTTGAACCTCACCTCTATTAAAGCCTGAGGGGATCGTACTAGGATTACGGTAATGACTTTGGGAGTTAGAATTAAATGGTACAAATGAATGGCGCACAGGCCCTGACAAGACAACTAGAAGCAGAGGGGGTTGATACTGTATTTGCCCTTCCTGGTGCTCAGATAATGTCTGCCTTTGATGCAATGTATGAGGTTATAGACGAGATAAGCCTCATTCAGACAAGGCACGAGCAGGCAACAACTTATATGGCTGATGGGTACGCGAAAGTCACAGGTAAACCAGGAGTGGCAATGGTCGTTCCAGGTCCTGGGGCCCTGAATGCTGCGGCAGGTTTGGGTACAGCTTACGCTTGTTCTAGCCCAGTCCTATTGATATCGGGCCAAATTCCGTCGATGTTCCTTGGAAAAAATACCGGTCAGTTGCATGAAATAAGTGAGCAATTGGATGTATTCAGGCCGATCACGAAATGGAATCATCGAGTTACAAGTGCTGGAGAAATACCTTCGGCAGTCCATGAAGCATTTCGCCAGATGACAACAGGCCGGCCTGGTCCGGTCGAACTGGAGATACCGCCCGATATCTTGTCCGGCTCAGATGACATAGCGTTAGTCGGAAAAGAAACTTTTCCACACCCAACACCTGATATGGAGGATATCGCGGCGGCGGCCATCCTGATTAGCAAAAGCCAGAAGCCGGCTATTATTGCTGGCGGCGGCGTAGTTGCTTCAGGTGCTCACGATCAGATACGAAAGTTAGCAGAGCTATTACAGGCTCCGGTGATGACAACTCCACTGGCGAAAGGGGTAATCCCAGAGCGCAACCATTTGGCGACAGGAGTAAATTCGGCAATCGGCCCAGCATCCATGGTTCTGTCAGACAGTGACCTACTTATAGCTGTAGGGACGCGATTGTCATTGAGGGGCGTTTCGCCTGAAAATATGCCGACACTTGTACATATAGATGTTGAAAAAAGCCAAATAGGCCAGAAGTTTACTCCGGAAGTAGGATTGGTGGGTGACGCGGCAGAATGCTTAGATAACCTAATATCTAAAATTGAAACGTCTAGCATAGATAAAGGTCAACGATCGGAAAGAGCTGTATCTCTGAAAGAAGAGTTCTCAAGAGAAGTATCCCGTTTAGCACCGGAGCAAGTTTCTGTAATTGATAAGATTAGCAGTGCCCTAACTCATGATACGATTGTCGTTCAAGGAATGACTAATATCGGATATTGGAGCAGTGAAGCTCTTCCTATGAGTGAACCAAGGAATTATGTTTCCTCGTCATATTTCGGTACGTTGGGCTATGTGTATCCTACCGCTTTGGGTAGCCAGGCTGCTTTTCCGGACCGTCCGGTTGTAGCCCTGTGCGGGGATGGTGGATTTATGTATTCTCCTCAAGAATTATCTACCGCAGTCAAATACGGTCTAAACACGATCGCATTGGTGTTTAATAATGGTGCCTTTGGCGCCTCAAGGTGGGATCAAGAGCATGCTTTCAACGGTCGCTACATTGGGACCGATCTTCACAACCCTGACTTCGTTATGTTGGCGCAGTCGTTTGGTGCTACCGGAATTCGAACTGATACTGATGGCATCGGAGAGGCGATAACAAAGGCGATGTCTGCGAATTCACCCGCCGTTATTGACGTAGAGATCACGAATATGATGCCGCCATTCCAGATTGTGGAATAAATGGTAGAGCTTTGTGCCGTGTTGCGCCTGTTCGATTACCACCATTTTTCGTATTCAATTCTTTCTGCTGGAAAACCTTGAGTTTCCAGCAGAGTTTTCCCGGCTTCAATCATTTTTGGAGGCCCGCAAATGAAAGCCGAATCGTATTTGGTGATGCCTACTTGTTGTAGTTTACTTGCATCCAGTCGGCCGGTTTCAAAATGCTGGTTGGTCGTTTGCAAGGTATCCATACTGCCTACCTGAGTCGCGGTAGCTAGATAGTAGAGTAAAGAACTCGAATCGGCCAACTCTTCTAGCTCCTTCTGATAGATGAACTCTTCGGGGGTGGAAGCAGAATGGATCAATGCTGCCATTTTCTCTCCTCTTTCCGCTATATACCTAAATATGCTTAGAAGGGGTGTGATCCCGATACCCCCAGCCAAGAGTAGTGCGCTACCTTTGTTTGTTGTATAGAAGAAATCGCCACCGACAGTAAATTTAACCTGGTCGCCCTCTGACATCGAGTCGTGAATCCAGCGGGTGACCGGGTCGATCCCAACGTCTTTGACCGCAAGAGATATGGAAGGAGCGTCAGGGCTAGATATGATTGAATAGCCACCGATATATTCTCTGCCATTGATCTCGATGATAAGGTCGACCCACTGGCCCGGTAAGTGTATAGGTTCCTTTAATGAGGCGGTGGGCTTTGATTGGTCTTCGTTGTCCGTGGTAAGAAGTGTGAAAGCTACCTTTGTGGGGGAAATCCGACAGATATCACTGACTGTTGCACAAATCAAATCTGTTGAATCTGGAAGTTCAGATCCGTGCACAGGATCATTTGATTCACTCACTTTAACTCAACGTCGGCAGGGGAAATTGCGATCTTCAATCTAGTACAAAAGCTCAGTCCAGGATTGCCTCGAAGGCCCTATTTAGTCTTCTGCCGGCCTCTTCTAGGTTGGCGAATGGAGCTCGAGTGAATGCTAGTCGAAAATGTGTGTCATCCTGGTTCCTGTCGACAAAGAAGACAGATCCAAGAGGAAATATTAAACCCTCTTTCGCAGCCGCTCGTGTGAGAGCAGCTGCTTTGCCTTTCTTACAATCTACCCAAAGGAAGTAACCTCCGTCCGGCTCCTCGAATTCTACGTAGGGACTGCAGTGATCACGAAGGGATTTGCAAAGTGCTTTACATTTGTCTCGATACAGTGCGCGCATTGATTCAACATGTGAGTCCAGCCGGCCGGAATCGATGAAATTGGCAAGAGCGTAATGGACCAAGGGGCTATTACCCATGTCGAATCGGACTTTTGTGAGTGGCGCCGCAAACTCTTCCCTTGCCTGGATCCATCCAGCCCTTAGACCGGTCGCGACCGTTTTGCTGAAGCTGCAAAGTTTAACAACACCGTGCCCGTTAGACATAGCGTAATAGGAGGGAGGTGGGGGAGAATCGAAATATATCTCAGTGTAGGCGGCGTCTTCGGCAATAAGAATCTTATGCTCCGAACAGGTTTCTAGGACCGATTGTCGCACTTCAAGTGAAGTCACATTTCCAACTGGGTTGTGGTAATCAGGGATGGTGTAGAAAATCTTTATTCTCCTACCCTCTTTTTCGAGACGCTCCACTGTTTGCCGAAACAGATCTGGCTCTATCCCGTAGCGATTCATGGGTACCTCAACGACTTCTGCTTGGAAGCCTTGGATTGCCCTGACAGTACCTGAGAAACTGGGTGATTCAACGATAGCAACGTCGCCTGGTTGGATGAAAGCTTTCAGGACGTTTTCAAGGCAACCGGAACTGCCGTTATGCATGATGATATTGTCAGCCTCAAGTGTTGTTCCTTCGATCTTGTTCTGTCTGTCAGCGATGGCTTGCCTGCAGCCTTCGTAACCGTACCATCCACCGTACATGAGAGCATCGGCCGCGTGGCTTTTGATTGCGCTGGAGAATCCTTCAACGAGATCTGCTGTGGGAAGGACTGTATCATCTGGAATCCCGCCTGCTAGGACAATGGGATCTGGGTGATCGGTAGGCCGACTCCATGACCTGCCGGCGTCGGTCGCGCTACCGGCTCCTATGTTTTGCGCGCCTGCTGAGAGAAGCTCATCAATATCAGCGTTGCTCCATCTGGAAACAACTTTACAGGTGTCAGTCATCTTATTTGGCTCTCTTTCTCTATGAGAACTATTATTTATCTGCGATTGTTAGTTTTCGAATGAGGGTCCTTAAGATTCTCGGTTCATAGTGGGATCAAGGGCATCGCGGAGGCCATCTCCCATGAAAGTAAAGCCCATGGTGATAATTGCTATCATAAGGCTAGGGAAGAGTCCCATATGCCAGTATACCCGCACGTATCCTAGGCTTGTTGATACCATTTTGCCAAGACTCGGAACGGGTTCATCAATACCAAGTCCTAGGAAGCTTAAGCCCGCTTCGGCGAAAATAACTGCCGGTATTTGAAAGGCAAGGAGCACAGCTAAGATAGGAATGATATTGGGGAAGATATGCCTGAGGCAAACCCTGAGTCGACTTGCCCCGATGGCCTGAGCGGCGATGACAAACTCTCGTTCTCGGAAAGCGAGGAATTGTCCCCGAGTTATACGGGTTTCTACAACCCAGCCAGACATCCCGAGAGCGAGAATGACGTTGTGTAAATCATGGCCCAAGAAACCCATGATGAACATGGCTACCAGCAAGGTAGGGATGCCTGTCGCAATTTCTATGATGCGTACGACTACCTGGTCTATCCAGCCGCCGAGATAGCCGCCCAAAGTCCCCAGGGTTATTCCAACGGTGAAGGTGATCGCTGATACACCACCGGCCACAAGAATAGATGTTCGGGTGGCATATAAGATGCGACTGAAATAATCTCTGCCGACGGCGTCGGTGCCGAATATATGGGCCCAACTCGGATTCTGGCGTGCTTCTATTAGATCGCCAACGTCGTATCCCGTAGGAGCGAGGAAATTGGCGAAGGCGGCGATGAAGAGGCAGATGGACACAACGGTGAGGCCAGCAACCGCCAGTTTATTCCGTCTGAATCGCCAGGCGAAAGTCGCGCGGCTCTTTTGCCTTTCCTCTTCAACTTGGTGAAGGCTATTCATGATTTCTGACCGGTTATTCTCACTCTGGGGTCGGCCCAAGTATAGAGGATATCACTGATGAAATAAGTTAGCCCAAATAAGACAGCGACCAGCATGAACATGCCCAATATTACTGGATAATCTCGGTCGAATATGCTGGTGACGAAATGGCGACCAATACCTGGAATACCGAAGGTGTTCTCTATGAATATACTTCCGGTCATTAGGTTCGGAACAAGAGGGCCAATTAATGTAATTATAGGGATTAAGGCATTCTTGAAGATGTGCCTAACTACGACTACATGTTCCGCAAGGCCTTTGGCTCTGGCAGTTCGTACGTAGTCCGAACGCATTGCCTCGAGCATGCTCACTCTGGTGAATCGAGCCACAAGGCCCAGGGGAGCTAAACAGTACGCCACGATAGGAAGAACCATGTGCTGCCATGTTCCCCACCCTTGAGTTGGCAGGAGGTCCATCTTTACAGATATGAACATGACCAGCCATACAGCGATTGCAAAATTTGGTACCGTTATTCCAGTCGTGGCCAGCAGGGTTATGCCGTAGTCAAATGGACTATTTTGACGCAAGGCTGCAAGAACACCCAGAATTGTGCCAAAGGTGAGGGCAATTATGACGGTGTACGATCCAATCTTTGCTGTGGCAGGCCAACCTCTGGCAATAGTTTTCCACACCGTGTCTGTTTTGTAGATATATGAGTGCCCTAAATCGAGATGTAAAAGATTCCACACATATTTTGCATATTGCACGTGCACAGGCTTGTCAAGGCCGTATTTCCGCATCATGTTCTCTTTAGCGGCCCCCTGAAGCGGAATCTCCGCTTCATTCCAGGGAGTACCAGGAAGCCATCGTGTAGCAAGAAATAATATTAACGATATAATCAGCACTGAGCCGAGGAGGCCGACAAGTCTGCCAATCGAATACCTGATCATCTACCTTTGAAGTCCTAGTTTATTGTTCTTGGATAGTTCGGAGAAGCAATCTGCCAGCAGGTCGATCTCCTCTTCCAAGAGGAAGAACGCCGCTGCGAGTCTCATTGTCTGCCTTTCGGGGTTATGGGCAGTAAGGATGCGTTGATTTTCCCAAAGCCAGTCTCCCGGAGAAGGATGCCCTAATCCTTGGGTGGATAGAGCTACGATTCCTGTTGTTTTGTCGCGCTCCATAGGGGTGATTACTTCTAGGCCAGGAATGTCCGTCAATCTCCTCTTTAGTCGTTCTGCCAGATCGTGACTTCGAGAGTAAATGTTAGCCGGACCGAGGGAATTGTGGAATTCCATCGCTTTTATGGCACTAACGTGAGTTGCCCAATTGCGGGTACCATACTCGAATCTTCTTGCAGAGGACAAGGGTGTGTAGTTCAAACCTTCCAAGTCATACTCGTCTGTCATTCCCCAGCCTACCCAGGAAGTCTCTAACCTATCGATCCACGCGTCGTCGACATAGAGAAACCCTGTTCCCTGTTGTGCGAGAAGCCATTTGTGGCAGCATCCTGCGTAGAAGTCGCAGCCAAGGTCTTTCACATCTACCGAGAATTGCCCGATGGCATGTGCTCCGTCGAGCATAAACGGCACATTTTTGTGTCTTAAAAAATCACTTGCCTCTTTTGCTGGGAGCCTAGCGCCATCTACGGTTGAAACGTGGCTCATAAACACGAGCTTAGTTCTGTCATTTACGAGAATTTCGAGGTCCTGGATTAGAGCTCCCGGGTCTGTATGGAAAGGGATCATCTTGACAACAGCCCCATATCGGCGGGCTAAGTTCATGAAAGGAAGTGATCCACTGGGATGTTCCTCATCGGTGATAATGACTTCATCGTCGGGTTGCCAGTCAAAGCCTGAGGCGACTATGTTGATGCCATCTGAGACGTTTCTGGTCAAGGCGACCTCATCGGATGATGCCATAATATATGAGGAAATAGAATCCCTAAATCGCTCGAAACCCTCGAACTCTATTTCCTTCCTAGTTTGAGGGTGAAATGCTCCTTTTGACTCTACAAGCCTAGCAAGACGCGCTGCTTCAGTGGCTACTGGTGTAGGCGTAGGCCCAAAAGTGCCGCAATTCATATAAACGCAACTTTTGAGCGCAGGAATTTGCTCTCTGACAGCCGTTATGTTCGTGGCGATAACTCCGAGAGGGCGAGCCAATAATCTACCTGCTTTAGGAAGTAGATGCGGGGTGCCCGTTAATATATGACTGTCGCCCGGTCTTTGATCGGGCGACAGTGTTGTGTGACTGTAATCTAGCTAGGTGTCTAGTACGAAGATCTGGCGAAGTCTGTGACATTGTCACCTATGTAGACCTCGTAAATGTTCTGGGCCCCGAATCCTGTGTTCCAGTTCGGGGACTGCAGACCCGTCCAGCCAGCCTTGAGTGTGTCCCTCCAGGGACCCTTAAGGTATGGCTTATGCAGCTGGTTTTGTATCTGCGACCAGAAGAACACACTGCCGACATCCTCTGAAAGGATTTCCTGCAGTTTTATCATCTTCGCGGAACGATCCGGGGAAAGTGCCATTGCACCAGCCTCGATTCTGAGGTCCTCGAACTCCTTGTTGTTCCAGTTGTGCCGACCATCTGTCTTGAAAACCCCCATGAAGTTGGAGGCGTCAACGTAGTCGAAACCGTAGGAGACCATAGCGAACGTGAGATTGTGACCGTTTAGCTCCGCCATGTAGGATTTTCCATCCATGTTGTTGATTGTTACGTCAACATTGATATGCTTCTTCAGGGACTGGGCAACTGCTGCTGCTGCTGCCTGGCCGATCTCTGACTCTGACCTTAGGGCCAGCTCGAGCTTGGGGAAGCCTGCGCCGTCAGCGAAACCAGCATCTGCCATGAGTTGCTTGGCCGCCGCTGCATCAAATCCTTGATATTTTTTCAGCAAGTCAGGACCTGCAGCATCAGGGAACCCGGGAATAAGAATTCCGTATCTGGGTTCACCAGCCGCCTCGCCCACCACGTTCTTCATTATCGATTGACGGTCTATCGCCTTGGCGAATGCCTGTCGGACCTTTAAGTCGTTGAAAGGTTCGCTTTGGAAGTCAAAAAAGAGATAGTGGGTACGGAAGTCACCCGGTGACAGCCCGCGTTCTTTCAGCAGATTCGAATCTGCCATGAGATATTCCTGATCTCCCGGAGAGAAAGGTCCGTTAACTGTGTCAATCTCGCCAGCAAGATACTGGTCGAACTTGCGCTCGCCGTAGACCTTCTTGATATTCTCAACGTAAGGGAGCCACTTTCCTGTGTAGTTGAGGTTAGGCTCATACTCAGCGTGCTGATTGGGTATCCATTCCTTTAGTTGCCACGGGTTGCTGGAAAGCGCTGTGGCTGGGTCGTTTGAATAGTAGTAGCCGTGCTTTTCAGCCTGGTGTTTGGCAAGTGGCGTGCCGTACATCATGAAGCCGGGTACGTAAGGAGCTGGAGTGTCTAGATGAAAGACTAACGTGTGATCATCAGTTGCCTCTACTCCAAGGGATTCCTTGGGGACCTCACCCTTGCTAACTGCGCCGTAGTTTTTGACTTCTAGCATTCCAAAATACCAGGTGAAGTCATAGGCATGTTCCGGATCTGCATAGTACTGCCACGTGTAAACGAAGTCGTGGGCAGTAACTGGAACGCCATCACTCCATTTGAGATCCTTGTCAAGATTGAAGGTCCATGTCTTCATGTCGTCAGAGGAGGACCAACCAGTCGCACTGCCAGGCACCGTTGAAAGATCTGTACTGAGCAGTGCGAGGCTGAATCCACTTTGGAAACCGCCAGCTGCTGAGTTATAGACGCTTACGGCAAACTCAAGGGCCTCACCCTCTCTCTCGTAGTTCACCTTCAGGAACTGGTCTCCCATGGGGGCAGCGTCTGCGGGCATCTCTCTGCCGTATACATTCTTTGTAGGAGCGGCCGGCGCAGGTTTTGTCGCCGGTGCAGGAGCAGCCGTGGGCGCAGGAGCTGCCGCAGGAGCTGCCGCAGGAGCTGCCGCAGGAGCTGCTGTAGGTACTGCTACTGCTGCAGGAGCAGAGGCCGCAGGAGCTTCTTCTTCGTCGGATGCGCTACACGCAATCGCAGTTGTTAGCATAACTGCTAATGCGCCGACGGCTAAAAGGGCCGCACCAAAGCGAATTTTGGACTCACCCAAAGTAACACCTCCAAATCAACTTGTTAATGTCCATACTGCTTTACATCTGCAGTGAGTTCTGCCGACGGACTTCAATTATATTACGCAAGTCAATACACCAATATATTACCCAAGTCAATAGATGAGTAGATATGACTAAAAATGACTATGGGCACACCAATGGGGACGAAGGCATAGTTTTAAATGAATCTGGTTTTCCGATTGGCCGAATAAGCTTTAATGGTCTCGGTTTACGTGTTAGGCTGCTGGGTTATGTTGGTAATAAGGTTAGTAGGGGTAATGGTTTCGCTATGGGTGGGATAGAAAGATGGCGAACCCAAGTTAAAGCTCATCACTCACAATCGGTTGCTGCCCAGGTTGATTTTGATCCCGGGCAAGACTTCTGGCAGGGCTTGGCTCATAAATTCCGGGACGACCCATTTCGATTAAATGATCCACTTTTGGTCCGCTTAGAAGAGGAGTTCACAGACTGTAATTCCCTGCTTGACGTAGGTGGTGGAGCTGGAAGATTCGCCTTGCCACTGGCTTTACACCGCGAAAAAGTAACTGTAGTGGATTCATCAGAATCCATGCTGAATCAATTAAAAGAAGCCTCTCTAGAATCAAGGATTGACAATGTGGAGGCCATCTGGTCACGCTGGGAGAGATTACCGTTCAATGTTTTGGTTCATAGTGGTTCGCTTTGTTCTCACGTCACCTATGGCATAGAGGATATTGAGACCTTTGTGTGGAACTTAAACCGCTTTACAGCCGATCGAGTAATCGTCCTGGCATTCATGAGGTCCCCACAGGCACACCTCGAAGTACTATGGGAACTGATTCATGGCGAGAAGAGAATTAATTTACCTGGAGTGCCGGAGCTAATGGGGGTACTGTGGGAAATGGGTATTATCCCGGAGCTTTCAATTTTGGAAACGCTAGATCCTCACATATACGAATCGAAAATTGAGGCTATAAATGATTTACGAAAGCGTATGTATGTGAATGAAGGTACGGAAAAGGATAATGACTTAATTTCCCTTCTAGATGTTCACCTAAGTCCGGTTAAAGACGGGCTAGAACTGCTGGGTTCCGCTGGGAGGACGATGTGTCTTGTCAGATGGGAACCAACTGAATTGTTCCGGTTCCTATAGAAGATTGACAACCGATAGTTTTCAATCAAGTCTAGATATTAAACTGAGGGTCAGAATAGCCATTTAGCTTATCGTATATCTGGATTCTCCATCGTTGGGAATCTACAGCTAGTAGTCGCGATTTTATAGGATCAAAAGCGACACTTGTAGGTAGTGCGAACCATTTCTCTGGCTCCAGCGTAGCTACTCGGCGTCGCGCTTTATGCACATCCGGATTGCCACGAACGTACTGTTGTTGCCATTTTGATAATTCAAAGGCGGCACCTTCTAAACTAGTAATGTAAGTTCCTTCTGAATTGTAGATCTGTATACGGTTGTTCACCCAGTCTGCTACATATATATCTCCATCAGGATCAAGAGCTACATCAGAGGGATGATTGAGGCGCTCTCTGTCCGTGCCAGTATTACCTACCTCAAGAATTAAATTTCCTGACTCGTCAAATTTTTGAATTCGATTGTTTAAGTGATCAGCGACAAATAGGGCCCCATCCTCTGCAGTTTCTATGCCCCACGGAGCGTTCAGTTCGCCCGGCAGGGTTCCGTGTGAGCCAAACGTTGATATAAATTCACCTGACGGTGTTATTTTTTGGATGCGATGATTCAAAGTGTCGGCCACTAGGAGATTGCCCTGTTTATCAAGGGTGATTCCAGATGGTCTGTCAAATTGGCCATCTTCGTTTCCGGATTCACCGAAACTCCTAATAAATTGACCATCGGTGTTAAAAACTAGGATGCAGTTTTGTAATTCGTCAGTAACGAAAATATCTTTATTTTGAATAACAGCACAAGTCGGCCACGATTGTTTAAAAACACCTTCGGAAACATTGGCGAAAGACAAGACTTCTTCTTCATCATCCAGTTCCTCACCTATGGTCAACTTTACGATGCCGGAATTATATGAATCACGTAAAACCGCATAGACATCGTTATTTTCACCTAAGGCAATGTGCACAATTCCCCGAAATAGCCTTCCTCCGATAACTCTGGAATAGTCAAGCGCCCGCCCTTTAGTTGAGGTAGTAAGCATATTTTCTCCAAACCGGCCTCATTTCTGCCTGCTGTTAAAATTTGTCTTGACCTTGAATCGATAAGTTAGAAAAACCTAGGTTTTTCAAAGTGACCACCGACTATCGGTATTGGATCTAGTTTCATCCAGTCCTCGATAAGGGTAGTGTAAACACCTCGGAAATCGATGTCAGGTACCAAGTCTCCCTGGTCCAAATCAGATTCCTTCATTGATGGGTAATGGCCATATTCTCCACCGAGCACATCCTTGCCTATAGCAAGGCATACACCACCGGCTCCATGGTCCGTTCCTGCGCCATTGTCATACACTCTTCTTCCGAACTCAGAGAAAAGGAACATAGTCACGTTGTCTGCGGCATTATGCTCCTCTAAGTCATCGAAGAAATCCTGGATTGCGACGGAAGCGGAAGCCCATAATTTATCGTGGGTTGCGAGTTGGTCAGCGTGCGTATCGAAACTTCCCAGATCGCAGTAGAAGACCCGGGTACCAAGTTCGGCCAAATGTATCTGTGCAATTGATCGTAGCTTGCGGGAGATGGAATTGTCAGCGTACTCAATTGTAGAGGAATATCGCTCAGGAGCAACATTAAGAATGTCTGCACCTTTTATTGAATCCAGTCCAGTTTGGCCTAAGAAATCCATTACTGGCCCGGAGCCGATCATTGGCGAATACATTCGCTTGTAACGGTCCAGGACACGGTTGCGTTTCTCTTCCGGCGTGATGTCTGTAAGTAACCCATAGCTATCCAGGTTCTCTACAGTAGCTACAGGCACGTCGGGTGCCACAAGTGCTCTATAAAGAGAGGGTCCCATGCTGACCGCGGTTACAACGTTTTCTTTGTTTGGATCAATTTGCTTTACTGTTCTTCCCAGCCAACCCTCTGTACCTAGTGTCTCGGGTTCACATGTGTGCCAGATGTCCATCGATCGAAAGTGGGATCGCGGGGAATTGCTATAGCCTACTCCATGAATTATTGCGACATTTCCAGCCTGGTACATGTCCGCCAGCGGCTTCATTGATGGATGGAATCCTATATCATCGTTTAATCGGATCACGTCATCCTCACCGATGTTTACTTTTGGACGATAGTCCCGATACTGCGAGTTGGAGTGAGGGACTACTGTGTTCATGTAGTCATTTCCCCCGGTTAGTTGCAGAACGACGACAACCGGGTCCTTGTTTTTATTTGACATTACATTTTCCTTCCAATGTTTTGGTTAATGGAATTGAGAGGAGTCTCAGAATATAAACGGGTTATCGGGCCATCAGGCAAATTGATACTCTCGTGTGGCTACGACTAACTGCATTAATTCCGTCAGCCTCTCTATACCGGACCCAGACCAGTCAAATTCACCTAGCCTATCGGCATGAGAGATGAGTTCGGATCGGGTGGTCTCTGACACCATTAATGGTCCCATGATGTCTAAACATGCGTCAACAATATTTGACGGCTCGGTCCCGGCTTCCTTCACTCGGCTGACAATGGTCTCTACCCCTGGACGTGAAGGATCTGATATCAGCCCTGAGACGAAGTTAGTGCGCTTCATGAGTGTACCGCTGTTAATCCACTCTAATCCGTTGTGCCATCCCTCTACACTTGGCGGATTGAGCAAATCTTGTCCCATATATGCGATCTGTCCGGTCCAGTCCATAATCTCTGGGGCAGGGCGTTCTGTTCCGCCTACAAGCCGCAGAGTACTGATAACTACCTCTGTTGGATTTTTTACTTTACTGAACCGTTGTTCTTTAAAGAAATCACTGGTGAAAAGCTTTTTTAACACAATTCCAATGTGATAATTGCTTTCCATGAGCGCGTCTGCAAGAAATTGCACTGCCTCTGGGTCTCGGGGTGGAGTCACCGACCAAGCCGGAACTTGAGGTTCGTCTGCAACAAAAAAACTGTAGAGGTGACGGGCGATGAATGTCGCTGTGGCAGGCTTTGATAAAATAATATCAATTACCTCTTCACCGTCGAAATCCCCCTTGTGTCCAAGGAATTCCTTATCGCCATAATCGTGATCCTCTGGGAGAAATTTGAAATCCCAGTCCCAACGGCCCATGTGGAAACGCGGTAGCTTGTGTTCCAGCGTCCAACCCGTGAATGCCCTAGAGCATTCACGTACGTCAGTTTCTGTGTAGTTGCCGACTCCCATAGTAAAGAGTTCCAGGAGCTCTCTTCCCCAGTTTTCGTTAACGGAGTCGGCGTGGTTCTCATTGTTATCGAGCCAATAGATCATAGCAGGGCTTCTTGCCACTTCCATGAGTATTTCCTTGTAGTACCCGAGGCCCTTGTCGCGAAACATGTCTATCATGTCTTGGATCTCATCGTAGTGGTCTACCTTGGCAACACCGGTTGCGAAAATGTTGTGGTAAAAGAGGCAAAGTTTCTCTTGTAATGGTGCTGGAGTGTTGATCATAGTCCAGACCCAGGGAGCCTGCCCTAATCCTCCCATGGTGCCGGGTTTCCACCACATCGGGTAGTAACGTAAAAACTCATAGATATCGACTGGTGTTTGGGTATCAGGATTTAAAAGTTCTTCTATTGTCTCCTCATAACCCTGAGTGGACCGGCGTTCTAGTTCGTCCCTTGTCGCTCCGAATCCTGCCCGCCGCATCAAGTGCGCCATTAAGTCTATGTCAGGGGAAGCTTTCTTAAGAACCATCTATTGCTCGCTTTCTGATTATTAACTATCGGTAGCTATGGTCTCATTCAAAACCCGACTAAATTAGGACGTTAGTCATTGAGCTTTTTAGGGGTTTCCCGGTTCGAATTGATCTGGGTTGTATCCCATAGATTAGCGAAAGAAAATGCTCTTGGACAATGCCCATACGACTCCTCGACCTCGATCAGAAGTCCTTGAAGCACCTTAGCGTTTTCGTCTGGGTTTCGAACTTCCAGTGCTATTTCCATCTCCTTCAGCTGCTCACCGGAGACAATTGAGGCTGTTCCATTGACTCGAACAGTTTCGTTTATGCCTGGAATAAAAAATACAAGACCAATGTGGGGATTCACTTCGACGTTTTGATAGGACTGGAACAAACGGTTACCAGCGACGTCTGGGAAAAGTAAATGTCTCTCATCCAATACTTTTACGAATCCCGGGAGCCCCCCCTTCGGAGAGGCATCACAGCTTCCAGCCAAATCCGCCGTCGCCATTACACAAAATGGCGACTGGCCTATGAAATCCACGTGAGATTGTCGCAGCGACTCAACTACCTTGGTAGCAGGGCGCTCCTTAGGAAACCCAAATTTTCGAGTGAAATTGTTATCGAAGCCCGTTTGTATCTTTGGTGTTGCCTTTCCTTCCCTTCAATAAGTGAATATGAGAATCGTTTTAAACTAAACTCTAATCTCGCTCACTTGGGTGTTGAGTATTCTGTTGTTTGTAGAATAATAGCTTACCAACAATAACTATGTACGAGGAGAGGGAGCGAAACCATAACCATCCATATAAATATGGGTGCTCCCTACGGTTGTTACTGTCAGTCGAAAAGAATCATCACTATATACCGTGGTGATACTATGCCGGAATCCTTTTGGCATAAACACGATGTCGCCCTCACAGGCCTGAATCTTTACACATTTTCCAGTCCATTAACAACAATGGATGTTACTGATCAGGTTCTTAGCAGGTAGTCTGCCAATCTTTCCCCGACCATCATAGTTGTAACGTTGGTATTAGCCCTGACACATTCAGGCATAACTGAAGCGTCAGCAATGTAGAGATTGTCCAATCCTCGGACTTTGCATTTGTGGTCTACGACTGCCATTCGGTTAGATTCTGGGCCCATAGCGCAAGTACTGGTTAGATGGTTACCGGTCGTCGTGTTCTTTCTCAGCCAACGGTGTAATAGTTTATCGTCTTCCAAAATCTTGTCCGTTGGGTCCGTGCGTGTTTTAACAACGAAGGACATCTTAGGAGAACCCATTATATTTGAGGCTTTTCGCACTCCATCTGCCATGCGACTCACATCACTTTCTGTATCTAGGAGATTTAAGAATATCTCTGGCAGGTCATCGGGATCAGGAGACCTTAATCGTAGGCTTCCTTTGCTTGTAGCTAAGTACAAGGATATGGTCATCTGTATTCCGGTAACAGTTGGATCGATATCGGGTTCGTTTCTTGGGTTCGGCAGAATATCCCTGTAATCCCCATCGACGGCGTATGAGCCCATCCACATCAACATATCATCTCGGGCGTATGATCCTGTCGCTGTATAGCGCAGTCCAACTTGTAGGCGTGGCGCTGTAGTGTCCAATACCTCAATGTCATGCACTGACGCATGGACAAAATTTTGAGGGTGGTCACTCAAATTCTGACCCACTCCAGGAAGATCATTTAGAGTTGGTATGCCAATTTCGTTGAGATGTTTAGATGGTCCTATTCCAGATAGCAAAAGTAAGCGAGGACTTGCCAGAGCGCCTGCAGATAACACTATTGTGTTGCCCTCTGCGATAAAATTGGCGCCTCCGCTCTTGACCTCAACCCCGGTAACACTATTGTTATCTAGGATCAACCGCTGGGCAGTACACTTTGATCGCAGAGTGAGATTAAGCCGATGCCTTGATTGGGAAAGATATCCGAGTGAGGTGCTCATGCGGATACCCGCGGGATTATTACAAGGGAATGGTCCGACCCCATGGGCATCCGGTAAGTTCATGTCATCTACTTCTGGATATCCTAGGGCGAGAGCGGCCCTATGAAATCCCATCTGTGGGTTTGTCCACTTATCCTTTGGAAATCTGTGGGCAAGAATTGGACCTTCCTTACCGTGGAAATCTCCCGAATAGTCGAGGTCCGTCTCCAACTTGCGAAAAAAAGGTAACACACTCTCGTAATCCCAGCCTTCGATACCCATTTTTGACCACAGGTCAAAGTCGTGAGTCAAAGCCCTAAGAAAGATTTGTCCGTTTATTGAGCTTGTGCCTCCGGTAAGTTTTCCTCGGGGCATACGCAAAGTTCGCCTGGAGATTGGGGGACGGGAATCCTTTGTATTCGGGGTTCCATTTGCAAAGGCGGTGTATCCCCAGTCGTGTTCGTCTGCAACAGCCAGATCTGTTCCGGTGGAGTAGCCAAATTTGATATCGTCGGGAAGGGTGGCAAAATCGGGGTAATCTGGTCCACCCTCCAACAAGAGTACAGAGAGGGAAGGGTTTTCTGAAAGCCGTGAAGCTACAATAGCACCTGCTGATCCAGCTCCTATGATGATGTAGTCGTATATCATCTCAGTTAGCAGGATAACCGAGAGAGTTGGTTCATGTTAGCAATGTGCTGTTTCCGCGAATGGGTAAAGTTTATATCACATCCAATGATACTTAAAAAATAACAGATCTGATGTAGTGATTCCAGGGGAATTCACCAGGACTATTTCTTGGGCTAGTGGTGCGTAGGCGAGACGGGGAGAGACCATTCCTTTTGCAAGTATTATTCGGTAGCGTTCGGGAGTTACTCCGGCTGAGTACATCCGCTCCCTACTAGTATTCCATCCTAAGGTCCTCTATCTTCAATAGGTGGGGACAGTTCCCCGGTGATCCTGTAATACGCTTCTTTTGTGATGGTACCAATTAGTGCCTGTAATAGCGACGAACAGGGGTACGACCTCTAAACCGGTGGATTCGTCTGAACATGCCAGATACCCAGCGACGGTTGTCTGTGACTTGTCATACTATTTAGTTATTTCTTGTCCCCTGTAAATATCAAATGCATCATAGTCTGTTGAAACTGACGAGAAAGTATTTGTCCCGTGATACATGCCAAGTACTACTAGCCGCATGGACGTGTCCTTAAAATCGGATTTACTCGGGATGACTAGCATATCAGCGATAGAGTTAGAGGAATAATTGAACGATTAAAAGCCTTTCTAAAGTATGCTATAGGGCATGATTGGAGAGGAGGATAGGGGATGAATTTAGACAGGAGTAGGGCTCTTTATGAGAGGTCGCAGAGAGTAATTTCTGGGGGTGTGAATTCGAATGTGCGACTGTCCGAGTCGCCTCATCCACTTTTTTTTGAATCTGCTATCGGCTCGTCTATCAAGGATGTTGATGGTAACGAATACATAGATTATGTCCTTGGGCAGGGACCTATGATATTTGGTCATTCTCCGCAATTTCTCTTAAAAGCTGTCGCGAATGCCTCTGAAAAGGGCCAATTGTTTGCTGGGCAACACGAGTTGGAGATTCAGGTAGCAGAATTAGTACAGGAGATGGTGCCATGTGCAGAACTGGTTCGATTCGCAAGCTCAGGGACTGAGGTAGTACAGGCGGCGTTAAGGGTAGCTCGAGCTTTTACGACCAGAGACCGGATTGTCAAATTTGAAGGGCATTACCATGGTTGGACTGACGGTGTTTTCTTTAACACCGCAGCTGAACCAGAGAAGTCGGGTCCTGCGGCCGAGCCCTATTCTGTCCCTATGAGTTACGGGATAGCGGATACCGAAGCTGCAAACGTAATCGTTTTGCCATGGAACAATATCAGTGCCTTGGAAAAAGTATTTTCAGATAACCGAGAGAAAATCGCAGCCGTAATTACGGAGCCAGTTATGTGTAATACAAACTGTATCCTCCCAAAGGATGGGTATTTGAACGCTCTTCAGCGAATATGTGAATCCAACGGGGCGTTGTTAATCTTCGATGAGGTGATTACAGGATTCAGGTTGGCACCAGGAGGGGCCCAAGAGTATTTCGGAGTAACACCAGATTTAGCAACTTATGCAAAAGCAATGGCGGGAGGCTTTCCTCTTTCGATGCTGGCGGGAAGGCGCGATGTGATGGCAATGATAGGAAGAGGTGAAGTGATGCATGGAGGCACAGCGAATGCAAATGTCATGTCAATGGCCGCAGGAAAAGCGGCGCTCGAACGTATAGAAGACTCAAGTATTAAGTTGAACGAGAAATTAAGAAACTCAGGAAAGCTTTTGATTGATGGATTAAAAAGTCTGAATGAAAAATATGAGCTTGAAATGTTAATTCAGGGCACGGGAGAGGTGTTCGCGGTAAGTTTTACTGGCGGGAAGGAGGTGGTAGATTACCGAACTCACACAAAATATGCAGATATGAGTCGTTACTCTCGGTTTGTCGCTGAGATGATGAAGAGAGGAATACGGCTGACGAGTCGAGGAGTTTGGTTCGTGTCGGAAGCGCATAACGAAAAAGATATTGCGGCAACACTTAGCGCTGCAAAAGATGCATTGCTGCTGTCAAGGGAGTAAATAGTGGGAACGTTGGTGGGCTTGTTTGGAGGAACATTTGACCCAATCCATGAAGGGCATATAGCTGCGGCCCAAGCCGCTATGAAGGCATTAGAACTGGATGAGGTGATCTTTGTCCCGGCAGGAGATCCCTATTTGAAATCCGTTAGTTGGAATGTAACTCCCGCAGCACAGCGACAGGAAATGGTCCGGTTAGCTTTGTTATATGAAAGTGTCAACGTGTTCAAGATTTCTGACGCAGAGATTATACGGGATGGACCATCATATACGTTAGACACGGCAAGGGAACTCGGATCAAACTGCGGGAATGTAGTCGTCATACTGGGGATGGACGCGGTTTTGACAATTCCAAGATGGCACGACCCTGCCGCTTTCTTGTCTGAGTGTAGAGTGGCGGCGATTACGAGACCAGGCTCTGATTTGTCAGATTTCTATTCTTTGCCAATAGACAGATCGGTGGGTCAGATAGAATTAGTTATAGCGGACACACCGATGATATCTTCAACAGAGATACGGCGGCGTGTACTCGAAGGACAGGATGTTGAGGGAGTATGCCCTCCAGTTGAAGAATTTATACGATCGAACGGTTTGTATACATAGGGAACCACTTTAGTTCTAAAAAATCGAAGCAAGGTGTTGGGTTACAATCGGTAGGTTCACCTATTTCGTATTTTGGAGTAGTCCATGTCTGAATTGCAGAAACCCGAGCAACGACTGCTTCAAGTAGCAAAGGAAAGAAAAGCGTTGCTCTTTGGGGAGTTCAAGTTGTCCGCTGGAGGCATCAGCCCCTATTATTTCGACGGCAGATTGCTAACTTTGGATCCGGAGGGAGCCTATCTCACGGCGGAGTGTTTTCTGCCAATTCTCAAGCATTGTGGGGCGGAAGCTATTGCCGGTCCGACACTCGGAGCAGATCCTATTGTTGCCGCGGTAGCTGTCATGAGTTACATAAAGGAATTTCCTGTTTCTGCTTTGATAGTTCGCAAGGACGCAAAATTCCACGGGAGTATGCGTGCGGTAGAAGGTCCTTTGCGAAAAGGGATGAGGGTGGCTGTGGTTGATGACACGTGTACCTCCGGGGCTAGCTTGTTCCATGCAATCGATGCTGTAGAGGCAGAAGGATGCGAAGTGGTAAAGGTACTGTCAATTATGGATCGCATGGCGGGCGGGAGTGAGGAGTGTACCCGTCGTGGTTATGACTTCCAAAGTATATTGGCCGCTGATGTAGAAGGAAATATATCGGTTGTGTCTTAGATCATTTAGATTCTAAAGAGAAAGGGTTACCGCTCTTTGAATTTCCCGTTGTTATCGTTAGCGTCCAAACCTACTTATCGCTGGTGGATTTATGGTGCCGTATCCACAGGTACCTTTATATCGGTCTTGGAGCAGTCAGCGACCTCTATAGTTATTCCTCGCATAGCCGAGGATTTTGGTACGGATATTCCCACGGTCCAGTGGTTAGCTATCGGGTATATGCTTTGTGTAAGCGCATTGATGATGCCTGCGGGAGCTATAGCTGACATGTTGGGTAGACGCCGGGTGTGGATATGGGGATTGGTTCTTTTTGCTGCGGCTTCGCTGGTCACCTCGTTTTCCAGTAATTTTGCCATGGTGCTCTCTGGAAAGATTCTTATGGGAGTTGGCGCGTCTGTGGCCCAGGCAAACGGTATGGCTATGATTGCGAGGGCATTTCCTGATAGTGAGAGAGGTAGGGCAGCTGGATTGCATATGACAGTAGTGGGAATAGGGGCAGTAGGCGGTCCGGTTGTGGGTTGAGGGATAGACAGCCTCTTAGATTGGCGGGCCATATTTGTATTTATCGCCGCGTTTAGCCTGCTGTCCGCACTGATTGCGACAATAGTGTTGCAGGAAGATCAAAGTGAGAGTGGAACAGGGCACCGTAGCTTGGGACAACTAGACTGGGGTGGAACTGTATTATCTGCGGCATTTCTCCTCCTGGTAATGGTTGCGATTACTTTCGCCAACGATTTGGGGTGGCGATCTCCTGTAATATATGGGAGCTTTTTTCTCTCAATTACAGTCTTTGTGGGATTTCTTCTTTGGGAAAGACGGTGCCCCGTCCCTATGCTTCCTCTTTCCTTGTTCAGTTCGGCGGCATTTTCTCTGGGGGCAATATCTAGGTTTCTATGTTTTTGTGCCAGCTCCGCCACATTTTTTCTTATGCCATTTTTCCTAGTATCTGGGTTGCGAATGACGACTGCAGAAGCCGCACTGTATTTACTGCCGGCGGCTGTTTCGATGTCGGTGTTTGGTCCTATCAGCGGTAAAATAGGGGACCGGATAGGAACAAGGATTCCTTCAACTTTAGGAATGATTCTGGCGATCGTGTCTATGTATCTATATTCAACCATTACGCTTGAGAGTAATCCTATGGTTGTGGCTGTAGCATCCGCTATTTCGGGGACGGGTATGAGTATTTTCATGGCGCCGAACGCTAGCGTGATGTTAGGGGCCGCTGGTAGAGAAAGGTACGGAATAGTTTCCGCCTTTCTTAACCTTACCCGGAACGGTGCGCATGTTGTTGGAATTGCAGTTCCTACAGCTGTAGTAGTTTTGGTGATGGGAACGATGGGTTACGATGCCGACCTATCCGATACAGAGAAGCTTAAGGATATTGGACTTCGCGTCGCTTATGTGTCTGCGATGACAAAAGCGTTTCAGATATCTATTGGCCTTATGATTGTGGCTACAATACTTGTGGCTACAACGCCAACAGATAGGTCCTTGCACAGTCAGTAATATGCCAAATCGAGTGGGAGAGAAGAAATATTGAGAGTGGTTATCGTTAGACATGGTCAGTCCGTAGCCAACGCGGAAGGTAGATGGCAAGGTCAACTGGATTTTGATTTATCTGCCGAAGGACGACGGCAGGCTGAACTACTAAGAGGTCGATTCAACGAGGAAAAATTTGATCCCCGGTTCGTCTACGCTAGTCCGCTCAGAAGGGCCTTGGGCACTGCTGAGATTGTGATGCCTGCTAAAAGAATTATCACCATAGATGATTTGAAAGAAGGCGGAGCTGGTATTTTCGAGGGAAAGACTATGGATGAGATTCGTAAGGAATATCCAGAAGTTGCACAAGAGTTTCAAAGAACTGGTAGTTTTAATTCTGTGCCTAACGCAGAGTCACGATTTGATTTCCGAAAACGTGCACAGACAGTTGTTGATTTCATTGTCAAGGGCCATAACAAAGATGACGAAATAGTAGCTTTCACTCATAGTGGCTTGATGATGTTCATCACAGCAGTGATTATGGGTACGAACAGGGTGTGGGCGCTTCGAATACCGAACACGTCTGTTTTTGACTTCCGAATCGATCCCAACGCTTGGGACATAACGAATTCCTTGAGAGGGTCTCAGGGAGGATCAGCGCAGAATGTTGGTGGGTTCGAGGTTCGCCGGTTTGCTGATTCAAGTCACCTAGTCTGATATTTGAATCAACAAGGCGATGTGAGCTGAACTAACTCAGATGTGGCTGCTCGTTGAATCTTAATATGCGCCAGGCTGTAGGGTTAGACCTAACACTTGAGTTTTCGTCCCAATGTTCTACGTCAATCGCGAATTCATAAAGTGCAGTGTTTCTCGCAGCAAGTCCCCACAAACGGGGTGATTCAAATATCGCGCTGACGGCCTGCTGTATGATGCCGGCGTGGGCAAACATGACAACTGTGTCGTTGTTTGAATGGTTATCTATGACGTAGCGTAACACCCGCGATCCCCGTTCGCGACGGCCTTGCTCACTTTCAGCATCTTGGATGAATGACCAGTTTCGGGAGTCTCGGAACAGCTCTGCTTCTTTAGGATACTGATCCTCAATCTCCGGCCAAGTCATTCCCTCAAAGATTCCTGCACCTGTTTCCCGTAGGTCTTCCATTTTGGTGATGGGTAAACCCCACTGCCCGCCAGCTAAATGGGCAGTGTCGTATGCTCTTTTTTGTGGACTTGAATATACGTGAGTAGGTGTAAATCTCCGATCCTTGAACCAACGGCCTAGTTTGGTAGCCTGCATACGTCCAATGTCCGTCAAATTTGTTATGGTGAGATCCTTTGATCCTGACCAGCGCATGGTAAGATTGGCTTCAGTCTCGCCATGACGAACTAAGACAAGGTTCACTTTACGATCCGCCCAATAGCGAATTCCGAATTTTTAAGACATCTCCCCGAAGACTATCGTCTAATTCTATGCGTGAAGATACCCTCTCGTGGCCGTGCAAGACTGTTGAGTGATCTCTACCTCCTAGGAGTTTGCCAATAGCATTTAAACTGAGACTGGTCTCTTCACGAAGAAGGTACATAGCAACTTGGCGGCAAAGGACCGTCATTTTACGCCGACTTTTCCCTTTGATCTGATCAGCGGCGACCCCGAAATGATTAGAGACAGCTGAGATCACTGTTGTGTCAGTTATTGTTATTCCACGTCCCTGACCCAAAGTACCAGCCGTGATCCGGGCTACATCCTCTATCGTGATTTCCACGTCCCGGAATTGAGACCAGGCCGCTACCCGATTAAGGTTTCCCTCTAATTCCCTTATATTGGATTGTATCCGCTGTGCTAAGAATTCCAAAACCTCAGTGGGAATGTGGCACTTAAGTTGTTTTGCTTTGGACTGAAGTATGGCGAGCCTGGTTTCAAGAGGCGGGGACTGGATATCGGCAACTAGGCCTCCCATTAGCCGAGATGTTATGCGGGGTTCAAGTACGCTGAGGGAAGCGATTGGTCGATCACTAGTAATAACTATCTGGCGATTTGCCATATGTAAAGCGTTGAAAGTATGGAAAAACCCCTCTTGGGTTTGCTCTTTCGCTATAAGGAATTGGATGTCGTCTAAAAGCAAAACATCGGCAGAACGATACATGTCGCGAAACTGTTCAGTGTTTCCCTGTTGAATAGCGCTAACATACTGGTTAGTAAATTCTTCGCAGGTTGTGTAGACACACTCTAGGCCCTGGCTGCGAACCACATGTCCGATAGCATGAAGTAAGTGTGTTTTCCCCAGCCCGACTCCTGAATACAAGACAAGAGGATTAAATGCGTGGCCAGGTGATTCAGAGGAAGCCTTGGCAGCAGCATAGGCTAGTTCGTTTGAGTCTCCCACGACGAAGCTATCAAATGTGTAACGTGAATTCAGCTCTGGTCTACGTAAGTAAAACCGCCCTTTCTCCGGTTGCAGGGAGTGGTCGTCAGTGGATGGCCGACCATTGGTGATAGTCGCCGGTTGTTCATGGCCTCCATAGCCCGTATTTACTGGAGCGCGTTCTCCATTTACCATGAAGGTGACATGGTTGCCTTCTCCGCCGACGTTTCGTAACTCGGTCTCAATTATCCCTACCAATCTATCTTCCAGATATTTAGCCGTAAAGGCGTCTTTTACAGACACTCGCAGTTCGCCGTCATCATAAGAGACGCCGACTGAGCCTGCTATCCAAGTATCAAAGCTAGGTCGCGGAATGGCCATCTCGATCTTACCGAGAACAGCCTGCCATAGTCTCGCGGCCTGCTGGTTAGTTCCAGAAGCCATTAATTCAAGTTTTCACGGTGCTTTTTTGCACAAAGGGACCCAAGGTTTTAAAACTTCTTTTTTCAAGAAGTCGAACTGAGTGTTTCCGCAAGGCCTGTAACGTCTATTCTAGGCAAACGTTTCAAGGCCCTGGTCCCGCTTATTTTCCGTTACCCGTTTGTCGATAAAAGAAAACAGGCTTTATAGCTAGGGCGGGAGCACGAGGACTGTGGGCCTCTCGCCATCATCCGCCGTTGCGGTCCTGTCAGCTAAGTCGGTACGTTCTCCGGCTCTACCGATTATGTGTCGGCTTTTGCTCGGTGTGGCCACTCGGAATACATTTGGAAGGTTAACGCGATGGGTCGTATTATCGCCGTTTCTCCCAACCCCACAACCCAATTCTCGGGCTGACTCTGGAGTGTTCTTCCCTCTTGCCATTGAGGGACCCTAACTTTGTACACCTCTCTTTTGATAACTCGCAAGGGGGAGACTAGGGAATTTTGATGTCAATCTGATTCAAGGCAAGAAAGGCACAATTTAATCTTCATGAAATACAATTCTCTCTTTTAAGTGAAATATACGACTAAAAATGAGATCGGATTCGTTTATTTGGAGAATAATCCTGCCAAATTATTATGTAAATGCCATAATCAGTAAATTTGAAGATAGTTGGACTGGAAGGAGGTGATTATCAAGTGCAACATTCAAAGTTGAATTTACCTGTATTAACTGACGGTAGAAATGCTTGGGACATCGCTCAAGCGGTGACGTTGAAGGCGGGCGATATACTGATGGAATGGTGGCCAAAAACAAAGGAAATATCAGACAAGGGTGACAACGATATTGTTACGAATGTTGATAGGGAATCGGAGGAATTTATCAGAGCGGAATTACTGTATTACTTTCCTGACCATGGAGTTTTTGGAGAAGAGGGAAAGGGCGATGACCCGAAGGAAGGCTGGGTGTGGATTGTGGATCCGGTAGATGGCACCAAAAATTACGCACGCGGAATTCCATATTTTTCGATCGTCGTGGCCTTAGCGAAAGACGGTGAAGTTATTACGGGAGTTAACTATGATCCGCTCCATAAAGAGATGTTTCATGCCGCATCGGGAAAGGGAGCTTACTTGAATGAATCCCAGATTCGAGTATCAGAACTTCCATCAATTGACGGCGCGGTTTTGGGAGTCGACCCGTCAAATGGTCCCGTCGAAGGGACTATCAACACCATTCAATTGCTTAGAAAGCTTTGGCCCCGACTAGACACTGCCCGAATTATGGGCTCATCCGCTCTTGGTATGTCATATGTTGCCGCAGGTAGGTCTGATATCTATATTAACCATGGGCTTCAGCCGTATGATCAGGCCGCGGGGCTTGTCTTAATGGAAGAAGCAGGAGGAGTCGTGACTGATAGAAACGGATATAGAGCTGGGTTGTATTCCGATGGTATTATCGCCGCCGCTTCGCCTGTACATGAGAGCTTCATGAATTTCACTAGGAACTCTCCGTGGCGAAAACGATCAACCAAACTAAATGGCCTGACAGATAATTCTCAGTGAATCCTTTAAGCGAGTCGTGTCAATGGTGTTAACATTCCTCGGAAAATCTGAAAGGATACTGATTGAAAAGGGGAATCAGACAAACCCTCAAATAAATTACCATCGGAGGATAGGCTATGGTTAAACAAGGTGTAGTACCCGATGAGTTGACCCGACCTTTCTGGCAGGCTGCCAACGAATCCAGGCTAGTAATACAAAATTGTAATGCTTGCGACCGACTTCAACATCCCCCCGAGCCAACTTGTGGTCAATGTGGTTCAGAGGAAACCTTAAACTGGGTACAAATGAGCGGTAAGGGCAAGATCTACAATTACGGAGTGGTGCACGACTGTCCCGTTAGTCTTCTTCAGGATGACCAGCCTTTTAATGTTGCCGTAATCATGCTTGATGAAGATCCTGGGATACAAATGTATTCGCATTTGCGAGGAGAGGCTGTTGACGAAGTGCCAGTAGGGGGCAATGTAGAAATAGTTTTTGAGGTTAGTGCAAACGGTCAGAAAATTCCGGAATGGAAAGTGGTGAAATGAAACCATTGATTTAATCAGACTGGAGAATAAGGAGTTTAATTTGACAACGAAGAATGCTCCTACATCAATGTACAGAAGCGAAGAGGGACTTGGTGTTTGGGAACACAGGGGAAAAGTGGCCGCCGTCGGAGTAGGTCATTCTCCGACGGCGCGAAGATGGGATGAAAGACCAGAAACATCAGTTGGTGCGTGGAGCATCCTCGCCCTAAGAAGGGCTATAGAAGATGCCGGAGTATCTCCAGATCAAGTGGATGGCCTCGTAATTGTACCTGTGACAACTACTGGGGCTTTTTGGCCGGATGACAAACCTCTACCCATGGAAGCTATCAATGCATTCAACCAGACTAGTGACCCATTAGATGGTATTGCCAAGTTGAGTGATGAGTGGTTGCTTAAGAATATGCCGGAACTGACTAATATAAGGTATTCGGCGTATGGTCCCGTCTGCATGTCAAACGCTTTAAACGTTGCCTCCCAGGCAGTCGGTGATGGCCTGACACACACCTGTTTGGTTTTGAAGGCATGGCATAACCTAGAAGGTAGATACTACCAGGGCGGTAAGAACGCAGCCAATTCTACAGATGGGACCAGTGCTATCAAGACTATCTGGGGAGCTCCCGCTTCATATGGAACGGCACTCCAATTTGCTGAGTACTGCAGGAAATACGGGAAAACCCACGATATGATGGCGCCGTTCATGTCCAATTCGAGAAGGAATGGCTTGATGTTTCCTGAGGGTTACTGGGCACAGCACAGGCCGGAAGAGTTGACTACGGAGGACTACCAACTTGCAAGATGGATTGCCAAGCCAGCTAATTTGTTCGACAACGATATTCCCATTACTGTAGCCGCGGCTTACTTGTTTACTACGGCGGAACGTGCAAAGGACATGAAACAGAAACCCGTTTATGTCATGAACCATGTTTCCAGTGAAACGAAACCTCGGAGCATGACACCGACTCTAGATGAAGTGGAGGCCGATACAGCAAGAACGGGAAGAATGATTTACGAGGGTGCAGGAATTACGGCGGATGATCTGTCTTTTGAAAATATGTACGATGGATTTACTCTGTTTCACCAGTTCCATCTGGAAGGTCTAGGATACAGGGGGATCAAGTTTGGGGAAGCTCTAGATTTCTATCAGACTGATATAAGTATTGAAGGACCTAATCCAGTTTCTCCCAGCGGGGGGAACATAGGGAGCGGGCGAAGTCGATTCTGGATGCATACTGACTGTATTCAACAGCTGCAGGGCAGGGCCGGTCCACGACAGGTAACCGGCGTGAAACCTGAAATCGCGGTGTCGGGAGGCCCTATGCCTCTTGGAGGTAACTATACAGTTTGGAGCGCTACACCAGATTGAATATGGATGGAGGTATCGAGGCTATTGTCATACCTAATAGAGTGATAAAGGCATACTGTTGGCTATACTCGTAAGCTTTGATATTGACGGTACTCTTGAGGTGGGGGACCCGCCGGGAGCTGTGACTATGGACATGGTTAGAACGGCGAGGAAGAAAGGGTTTCTTACTGGCAGCTGTTCTGATAGGCCAATGAGTACCCAAAGGGCGATATGGACCCAACATGGTATTGAATTTGACTTCGTTTGTTACAAGCACATGCTTCCGGAACTGAAGAAAACTTTTGAGGCTGACGTCTACTGTCATGTGGGAGATAGAGACGATTTAGATAGAAAATACGCACTTCGGGCCGGCTTTGAATTCTTGTGGCCATATGAAGCGGCTGAAAAGGACTGGTTTACATCTGATCTTTAACCGGAAATTTTGCCAGTCACACGATTCTGATTTCCCTGTTTACCCTGTCCTAACTCTAGTAGTTCTCCCCTGAGTAATAGTTATCTGAACACGGGCAGAACCTGTTCACCTAAAAGGGTGATTGCGTTGACGGGATCTGGGCCTAGAGGACTACCAAATTCGATCCTGTCGACGCTGACCCTATCTAATAGGTATTGGATCTTCTTTGAGACCTGAGTTGGTGTTCCGTAAAGGGCGAAGCTATCTAAAGTTCGGTCGGTAATGTGAATTGCAGCATCTCTATATCGACCAGCTTTTGAAAGGGGACTGACCTTATCGAGTTCCTCTTTGCTAATGTTTAAATGTTCAGTCATCGTTGAGAGGTACGGAAGATATACCGCAAGGCTTTGCTTGGCAAATTCCTTTGCTGTGATTTCGTCTTCATCGATCGATGTGAGGACACCTACACACAACTTTAAAGAATTCTTATCGCGCCCGGTGCTCAAAGCTCCCTTTGAAAGGTGCTTTCGGAGCTCGATAGCATAATCTGAGTTCCAGAGAGGACTTGCCTTGATCCCGTCTGCAATTTGACCTGCTAGTTCTGACGTTTGAAATCCCCAAGTTCCGTAAATTATAGGTATTTGGTCCCTCACAGGTTTATATCTAAGGAAAGCGGATTCTGCCAAGGAAAACATCTTGCCAGGGTATGGTTTCCTATCTCCCCTAACGAGGCTTTGAATAATTTCGGTGGCTTCTCTCATTGCGGTTAGTGGTTTCTGGCTTTCAAGATTGAGAAAGTCTAGAAAAGCACCCTTCCCGATGCCTAAATAGGCACGCCCTTGGGAGATTTCATCGAGGACGGCGAGGTTGCCGGCAGTAATAGCTGGGTGAACCAAATATGGATTCACAACCGCTGGACCAATTCGTACATTTTCAGTGTTCGAGGCTACTACACTAAGCAAGGGCCACGCAGGTTTGAACAAAAGGTCGTCATAGATGCTCAAGGTATGGAACCCGTAATGGTCTATTAGTATTGAAAGCCGAATATATTCTTCTATAGTCCTGTCGCCAGGTATCGCGATGCTCAGTTCTGTAATGTTATTCACCTAATTTAATGCAAACCAATAAACGTGGACCTTCGTGGGCAATTAATTTGTCTCGTTACAGATAATCATCATAATGTTACAGATAATTATCGAATTCTCGGAGGTGTTTGTCCCTTGAGCTTTATTGAAGTAGAGAGTTGGGAAGTTAGAAAAGGACATGAAGAAGACCATGACACTGTAATAAAGGAGTGGTTTTCCTTCTTAAGAAAGAATCATTCCGATATGTTCGCGGAATGGAAATCTGCAAGATATTACAGGCAGGTGAATCATCAAGGCATGCCTACGGGCCGGTTCATAATGAACTTCGAGTTCTATTCTGCAGAAGGTCATGACGCCTATAAGAAACGAAGGGAAGATTGGAGTGGCCCTTACGAAGGATATAAACGGGTTGATCCTTACGAGCACTTCATAGAAGAATCGGTGAAAATTGAATACTGGGAACCCGCTGAGGAAGATTTATGGCTTGACTTTGAATGAGACTTTAGACTTTTATGCAGTGTTTATCACTGAATTCATGTTGTGTAGTACGATGCCTCGCATCTGCATTTTTTTCATCGATCGGCTGAAACAGCGGCATAATATTATTCTAGGAAATTGAAATGGACTTCTCCTTCAGCGAAGCACACGAAGTATTTAGAAGAGAACTGGTAAATTTTTTAGAGGAAGTGCTTCCAGATGATTGGAACTCTCTTGACGTAGAGAATCCCTATTCGCCGTCGAATCTTCAGTTTACTAAAGAAATGGCCACAACCTTATCTGATAAAGGTTGGCTGACGATGGCCTGGCCGGAGGAATATGGCGGTCAAGGTAGATCTATCTTGGAGCAACTCATCTACCGTGAAGAAATGTCTTATCACAGTGTTCCCGGATCAGATTTAGGAACTGGCGCTATCAGTTGGGTAGGCCCGACATTAATGATTGCCGGAACGGATCAACAGAAAGAAAAGCACCTTCCGCCCATCGCCAAGGCTGAGAGGTACTGGTGTACCTTGTATAGTGAACCGGGTTCCGGATCAGATCTTGCTTCGCTTCAAACAAGCGCGTTGAGAGACGGGGATGATTTTGTAGTTAATGGATCAAAAATATGGACAAGCTCTGCTCATATCGCGGATTGGGGTTGGTTAGCAGCAAGGACTGATCCTACAGCTCCAAAGCACAAGGGAGTGAGCCTGTTTATGCTCGACATGAAGTCACCCGGAGTTACCGTTAAACCAATCTATAACATGGCTGGTGGCCATGACTTCAATGAGGTTTTTTTTGAAGATGTTCGTATTCCTGCTGCCAATTTAGTAGGGGAACAAAACCAAGGTTGGTATACTCTTGCGGTTGCTCTAGATTTTGAAAGATCCGGAGTAGGATATTCTGCTAATTGCAGAAAGATGCTTGAAGCAATTTCTGATTATGCAAAGGCTGAGAAAAAGAACGGGAAAGCGCTTTCCGAGGATCCTCTAATCAGGAATCGTTTGGCAGAAAGGTGGATTGAGACCGAAGTTTCCCGTTGGTTGTCTTATCGGGTTGCTTGGATGCAAAGTCAGGGAATTGTTCCAAATTACGAAGCGTCTATGTCAAAAATGTATGGAACAGAACTTACAAAGCGTGTTGCTAATAC
The DNA here is from genome assembly GCA_964652755.1 of uncultured Dehalococcoidia bacterium. Lineage (GTDB taxonomy): Bacteria > Chloroflexota > Dehalococcoidia > Lucifugimonadales > UBA826 > UBA11795. Next base: position 15,317 of record CAZZBP010000006.1, on the reverse strand, counting down.
CGCGATGAAGGTAATAGGTATGAATGGAACACTTTCTCATGAGTCGGAGAGGTCACCTCTTGCGGGAGCGGTTCAGAAAATGTACCTCAGTTCGGTCTCCTCGACAATTGCTGCTGGAACTTCTGAAATTCAACGTAACATAATTGCAGGTCGGGGTCTGGGACTTCCGAGGGGCTGACTGGTTATTTGATGTTGTGAGTTGGAGGTATCTCCGTAGCATGACTAAGTTAGGGGCGAGCCTAGACCTGGACGTCTCAGCACTGTCCCCATATACGATTCTTGATCTGTCCGAAGGAGGACATAACCTTTGCGGCAGACTCCTCGGTGATCTAGGAGCCCATGTCATTAGAGTGGAGCCGGTTGGAGGTAGTCCCACAAGACTTAGGGGTCCCTTTGTTAAGGTTGGAAATAGCTCTGCTGAAGGGAGCCTATATTGGGCCGCATACAACAGCAATAAGATTGGAATTACACTCGATCTTGAATCGGAACGGGGCAAGGTCCTTTTTCTTGAATTAGTTCAGGAGACAGACGCGATTCTTGAATCCTATCCGCCTGGATATATGGAGAACTTGTCGCTCGGGTATGATGTTCTAAAGGTTTCTAATCCTGGTCTTGTTTATACCTCTATAACGCCATTTGGCGAAGACGGTCCCCATTCAAGATTCCATTCATCGGATCTTATAAGTTCGGCGATGGGAGGATTGCCATATTTAAGTGGTGATTCGGATCGTCCCCCTGTTAGGATAAGTTTTCCTCAGGCCGAGCTTAACGCAGGTTCGCAGGCGTTTGCTGGAACTATGGCGGCACTTTGGCACAGTAGAAGGAGCGGTAAAGGGCAACGGATAGAAATATCGGAACAGATTTCAGTTATTTGGACTTTGATGAATGCAACGACATTTCCTCCACTTCATCAAGTGGATATGCAAAGAGCAGGGAGTTTTCGAAGAAGGGGACCAATAGATGCTAGGCATGTTTTCAGGTGTGCTGATGGCCATGTGACTGTTTTGTCACAGGCTGCCACTTTACAGAAGTTTATGAAATGGATGTCGGAGGAAGGTTGTCTTCCTGATGATGCACTTGGATTTGAGCCAGCTAGATGGGATGTTCGGGAAACGACGAGTAAGGATTCAGATCAAATTCGAGAATTTCAGCGACTGGAGGAGATTATCGAACAATTTTTATTGTCAAAGAAGAAATCAGAACTCTTCGAGAGAGCTGTTTCCGATGGTCTCCTCATCGCTCCATGCAACACAGTTGCCGATATAGGCGAAAGCACCCAGTTAAAAGCCAGGGAATATTGGGTGGATTTATACCATCCGGAATTTGAACGTGAAATCAAACATCTTGGCCCTCCTATAAAGCTCACAAAGACTCCAGGATCTACTCGAATTCCGTCACCGTTTATAGGACAGCATAACCATGAGGTGTATTCGAATTTGGGCATTGATTCTGCAGAACAATCCATATTGGTCAGAGAAGGGGTTATTTAAAGGAGATGATTGTCACAACAGACAATTTAGACGGAGGCGTATTTCAGGACATAAAAATTTTAGACTTTACGTGGGTCGGCGTAGGCCCGATCACAACCAAGTATTTTGCAGACCACGGTGCTGATGTTATTAGAATCGAGTCCTTGTCCAGGCCTGACGTACTAAGGGGAGCTCCACCGTTTAAGGACGCCAGCCCAGGGATAAATCGGAGCCAGTTCAGCGCTAATTACAATACCAGTAAGAGAGGTCTAGGCCTTAACTTAAACATCGAGGAGTCGAGAAAGATTGCGTGTAGGCTGATAACTGAGTGGAAGCCTGATGTGATCGCAGAAAGTTTTACTCCCCGGGTCATGCGCTCTTGGGGACTTGATTATGACACTGTAAGCATATTTCGGCCGGATTTGGTCTATTTCAGCACTTGCCAGCTAGGCCAGACAGGCCCACATTCGTCGTACGCTGGTTTCGGCCAACTTGCTGGCTCAATGGCTGGGTTCTATGTGTTGACCGGTTGGCCGGACCGAGAACCGTCCGGGCCTTATGGTGCATACTCTGACTTCCTAAATCCCCCTATGGCCTTTGGTGCAATTGTGGCTGCCCTGGACCACCGTGATCGCACGGGAGTGGGACAATACCTTGATCTTTCTCAGTTTGAAGGGGCCACACATTTTCTTGCTCCTCACATCATGAAATATATTGAAGACGGTACGGTTCCTTCAAGAGGTGGTAACACAGACAGCCACATTACCCCTCACGGTATTTTTAGATGTATGGATGAAAACCGAGAGTTTGTGGGTGTAGGAGAGTCGTGGGTAGCCATATCGGTTCGAGAAGATTGGCAATGGCATGCTTTGTCGACTGTTATTGGAACAGAGGGAGACGGACGGTTTGACACCGAGGAGAGGAGACGAGCTAATAGTGCGCAACTCGGGCTTATAATCGAGGCTTGGACTTCGAAAGTTGGCGCACAAGATGCCATGGTTATCCTACAAGATAAGGGAATACCCGCAGGTGCTGTACAAAGCCAAGCTGATTTGTGGCAGGATCCTCAATTAAAGCATATGAATTACTTTCAGTGGATCCCCCATCCGGAGTTGGGATCAATGCCCTACGACGGACTACAATTCAAGATGTCAGACACACCGGGTAGGCTCAGTCGGCCCCAAGCGATGATTGGGGAGCATAATGAAGAAATTTTGAGGGACTGTTTGGGATTGACCGGATTTGAGATACAGCGTCTTTCTGAATCTGGCGCGTTAGAACATTCAGTCGGAATGGATATATAAGGTAGGTTTGAAATGACAACAGGGCCTCTTGAAGGGATTAAAGTAATTGATCTGACAAGGATGGCTCCAGGACCATTTTGTACGATGATGCTTGGCGATATGGGTGCAAGCGTGGTAAAAGTTGAGGCCCCACCTTCTTCTCGCATATCTTCTTCAGGAAAGGTATCGGAGGAGGAAGCTGCTCGGATTTCCGCATGGAATCCTCTTAATAGAAATAAGAGAAGTATTATCTTGGATCTGAAGATGGAGGGGGCGAGGCAAGCCTTTTATGAAATATGCAAGGGATCCGATGTGGTAGTAGAAGGGTTTCGACCGGGAGTGGTTGATAGGCTAGGTTGTGATTACGAAACTATAAATAGGGTCAACGAATCGATCGTTTACTGTTCTATATCTGGCTATGGTCAAACAGGTCCATACAGGGACCTCGTGGGACATGATATTAACTACATATCTATAGGGGGCGCCTTAGGGATAATAGGATCTTCAGACGGTACGCTAGCTATTCCCTACAACATAATTGCCGACTTTGCCGCTGGAGGAATGCATGCCGCTTTTTCAATAGTTACAGCCTTAGTATCCCGATCTTCAACTGGCAAGGGCCAATCCATAGACATATCGATGTCGGACGGAGTGTCGTATCTACTGGCTGCTTCTACGGGGGAATACTTTAGAGATGGTATAGTGGCGCAACCTGGCATAATGACCCTCAACGGAGGGGTACCCTACTACAACGTATTTCGATGTCTAGACGGAAAATTTATAAGCATCGGATGCATAGAAACATGGTTCTGGGAGAATCTGTGTAAGGCTATCGGATTGGGAACTTTCGGACCGGTTCAATTCGACAAAGATAAGTACGAAGATATATTTCATGCTATGCGCTCCCGTTTCGCTACGCGCACGCGAGAAGAGTGGTGGATAGAGTTGAGTTCCCTGGAAGATATAGCGGTTGCCCCAGTACTAGATATTTCGGAGGTGGAAGCGGACCCCCACGTCAAGCAGAGAGATATGGTTGTAGATGCAGGGATTTTTAGGAAGGAAGTGGTGAGACAAATAGGTATCGGACCTAAGTTTTCAAAGACACCTGGATCCATACGTTCTTTAGGCCGTATACCTGGCGAGGATACTTTTGATGTTTTGTCCGAATCGGGCATTTCAAAAAGTGATATTGAGAAGTTGCTTCAGTCCGGGGCAGCACATTGACTACAGAAACTATTGGTCTGATCTTGTCATATGTTCACAAAGTGCGATCTTTCTCCTATAAAGGAAATATTTAAAGCAAAGCCAGAACAGTTACACAGGGCCGTTACCGTATAAAAACCCAACCTGACGCACAGGAGAAAGTGATGGATTTTCGGTTTACTCCGGAGCAGGAAGAGTGGAGGTCTGAAGTTCGGACTTCCATAGAATCTCTAATGACTGAGGCGCTGAGAGAGGAAATGGAGGGGCGCCCCGACTTGGGGCCTGGCCCTGAGCAGAAACGGTTTATGAGGGAAATCGGTAAGAAGGGACTTCTCGGTATTTCGTGGCCGACCGAATACGGAGGTCTCGGACGCTCACTAATGGATCAATACGTATTTTCGGAAGAAATAGGGAGAGTTGGTTCTCCATACACCAACTCCACAGCGGTGACTATGGTCGGGCCGACAATAATGAGGGCTGGTACGGAGGAACAGAAGGAAGAATGGCTTCCGAAGATGCTCAACGGCGATGTTGAGTGCGCACTTGGATATACCGAACCCGATGCTGGTACTGATCTGGCCGGGTTAGGTACACAAGCAACGGAAGACGGGGACGATTTTGTCATCAATGGACAGAAAATCTATACAAGTGCGGCTCATTTCTCTTCACACATATGGCTATTGGCTAGAACTGACACGGACGCCCCAAAACACAGAGGACTCTCGGTGTTCCTTGTCCCAACGGATTCTCCCGGACTAACAATCAATCCTCTCTGGCGTATGGATGACGGGAGGACAAATCAAGTATTTTTTGACGATGTTCGTATACCTAGAAAAAATCTTATTGGGGAACGCGATCGGGGGTGGTACCACGTCGCTATGGCATTAGACTTTGAGCGGGTAAGCCTCGGGGCTCGATTTGCCTCGTTGTCGGCACGTATGGATAAACTAGTCGATTACGCCAACCGTACCAATATTGACGGTAAGGCGTTATCTCAGGATCCGCATTTCAGAGAGAGATTTGTAGAGTTAGGGATGAAGCTGGACGTGGTGCGATTGTTTTCATACAGGACAGCATGGATGATCGATCGGGGTGAAGTACCTAACTATGAAAGCTCCGCAGTAAAAATAATCGCGACGGATCTTATACAAGAAGTGGCTGACTTTGGTGTTGAAGTGTTGGGCGTGTACGGTCAATTGACTAAAAGTAGCCCCTTCGCTCTGTTAAATGGAGAGATGGAGCGGGCTTACAGAGGAGGAATTTTCCTCCGGTTTGGAGGTGGAGCAAACGAGGTCCAAAGAGATATTATCGCCCGTCGGGGCCTTGGTCTGCCGAGGTAGCAATGGCTTATGTAGTCATAAATTTTTTTTGCTTGTATTGATCAACAGAGAGCGGAACGGAATGCGTAACAATATATGGATCTAGGATTTACAGAAACTCAAGAAATTCTTAAGCGAACGGCAAGAGAATTCCTAACGAAGGAATGCCCTACCTCATTAGTGCGAGATATGGAAGGTACAGACACAGGGTTGCCGGAAGATCTCTGGGGTCAAATGTCCGCGATGGGCTGGATGGGCTTGCCATTTTCCGAGGAGTATGGCGGTGGCGGTGGGTCACTCACAGACCTTGCGGTTCTTTTAGAAGAAATGGGCAGGGTTCTTGTGCCAGGGCCTTTTTTTAACACAGTTGTCGAGGTTGGCTTGTTGATAAACGAGGCTGGGCCTCCAAACACACGAGAGACATATATCCCTAGGTTTGCCAGCGGGGCAGTTATCGCTACATGTGCTTTAAGAGAGACTGATCCCCGATTTGTGCCTGAGGCCGTTAATTGCCGTGTGGATACGGTCGATGGAGGATATCGGCTCAACGGAACTAAGTTATTTGTTGAACATGCTTCTGCGGCCAATTCATTACTCGTCTCGGTGGTCGGGGAAAAGGATAATAATGCTGGCCGAGTGACATTGTTTATGGTGCCTTCCTCTCTTCCCGGTATATCCCTTACGCCTATGGAGAATTTGGCTCGTGAGCCCTTGTTTGAAGTCAACTTTAAAGATGTTGAAATATCTGTGGATTCCATTGTCGGGAAACTCGACAATGGTTGGCCTTCTATACAGAAACATCTTAATCTATCAACGATTATGAACTGCGCACGGAGCGTTGGAGGAGCGCAAAGCGTTTTAGACAGAACAGTCGAATATGTGAAGGAACGGGTGCAGTTTGGCCGGCCGATCGGTAGTTTTCAGTCAGTTCAGCACGATTGCGCTGACATGGTGAACGCAATCGACTCTGCTAGGTTGGCTACATACCAGGCTATTGCCAAGCTAGAGGACGGCGAGGAGGCAGAAAGAGAAATATCTCTTGCTAGAATACTGACAGATTATTCCTATAAGTGGACCACTTTGACAGCGCAACAACTCCATGGTGGAGTCGCATTTATGGAGGAGTATGATCTCCAGTTATGGACCCGAAGAGCTCGGGTTTCAGAACTTAAGTATGAATCTGCTTCGGTGCACAGGGAACGTTATGCCAACGCTATGGGGCTCATTTGAAAGCTAGGGTAGCCTCGTTAGATACCATGGTACATATTGAGTTTAAATGGGGCGCGCAATGGGCTGGATGGATGATTATAAGGCAAAGTTAACCTCGGCCGAGGAAGCAGCAAGCTTAGTTAGGAACGGTAACAGGGTTCTTGTTCCTTTAACAGAGCAGCCTTTGAGCCTAATAGCTGCTCTAATGGACAGAGCCGGGAGCCTTGAGGAAGTATCGGTTTGTGTCTCAACACCTGGCTTTGACATAGGTGGACTTCTATCTCGCGGCCTTGAGGTTGAGGTTGAGATCTTTCTGGGTTCACTGGCCAGGGAATATGAAAATGTGGGACTCTCCCCTTTTTTACCGCTCCCTTTCTCGCTAACTTTTAAGGCGACGGACGAGAGGTTGGACGAGGCTAAACCCATTGATGTATGTCTCGTCACGGTAACCCCACCGAACAAAAATGGCATGGTGTCTTTTGGGGCGCAGCCGTGGTTTAAGATGGGATATGCGCGTCGGGCACATCAGGTGTGTGCCGAGGTTAATCCTAATCTCATCCGAACTTACGGCGATTGTTTCATGCACATCAGCGAATTTGATGCGTTTGTAGAAAGGGAAAGAATAATTCACACCCGAGAAACCTTGGTTGATCTCGTTTCAGAATATGCCTCTGAAAGGAAAGCCGCACTTCTAGAAGTAATTAACGCTGTTAACCCTGAAAGGTTAGGACCAATTGCGGATAGGCTCGGTCAGATTGATATTCATGTTCTGCGATCTTTATATGGGCTCGATTCCGCAACCGCAGAAGTCAGAGCTATTGGTGACAATGTAATGCCCCTGATTCCCGATGGTGCCTGTATACAGATAGGAGTCGGGTCTCCTTCATCTTACCTGCCCCGTTTGGGGGTTTTTGATAATAGGGTCGATCTTGGATTGCATACGGAACTTACTGTGCCGGGGATTGCTCGCCTCGTAGATGGTGGAGTAATTAATGGAATACGGAAAAACACCCATCATGGGAAGGCAGTGGCGGTTGCTTGGTCAGGATCTGACGATAGGGATTTAGACATCATAGATGGAAATCCAGAATTTGAGCTTTATGAACCAGAATATCTCCTGAATCCGAACACCATCTCAATGAATGATAGGCAGATTGCTATAAACAACGCATTAAGTGTCGATCTTACAGGGCAGATATGTTCAGAGAGTGTGTTTGGGGGCAGGATGATGAATGGAATAGGAGGTCAGCCTGAGACACACCTAGGAGCCCTCTATTCTAAGGAAGGCAGGGCGATAACCCTTTTACAGGCAACGGCGCTAGATGGCTCTGTATCCAGAATTGTTCCAAAACTGGCTGAAGGCGAGCTTGTCACGATTCCTCGATTCTGGGCAGATACGGTAGTTACTGAATACGGAGTCGCAAACCTTTTAGGTAAAAATCATCGGGAGAGGGCACATGCACTTATTTCTGTTGCTCATCCAGACTTCCGGAGGGAATTGCAGCAATCCATCAAAGGTTGGTTGATTCCATAGCTCTAACTTCCCTCGATAATTAGCATGCCTAAATTCTGTAGTCAGAAGATTGGAATTGTTGCAACAGTTTCAGAAAGGCTATTTCAAGATATTGGGTAGATATACCTCCTTGCCTTAGAGGAGATCTGATTTGCCTAAAAAGGTTACGAACTAATTCTCAATTAGTTCTCAGCTAGCGAATGGTGGGATCAACCTGACGTACAATAAATACCGATATGATCAGTAATATACAGTTAGTAATGCTCTCCATTTTGCTCTGTTTAGGAATACTGTCGGCTTGCGGGTATTCAGATCCAGGGCAAAGGGTTAGTTCAACGGAAACAGTAAAAGTTTTGCCTACTGAAACTAGTTCAGTTCTAGTTGTACCAACCGCCACCGCTACCCCGATACCTATGAAGGTAAAGACATCAACTCCAATACCTCAAAGCACGGAGTTACCTCAGCCGACTGAAACTCCTCAGGCGGAAGCGAGTCCTACTCCACAAAGTGAAATTGAACCTACTGAAATTCCAACACAAACGCCAATACCTTTTCCGAGTCCGCTACCCGATCCGGTGATATCCATCATGGCAGAGAAGGTTCCCCTTACGACTGTAGAAGTGGTCAAGCTTCTTAAACCCTCTGTCGTACACATATCGAACGATAAGAATGTCACGGGAATGTTCAATCAACTCGTGCCTCAGTCTGGAGTGGGTTCGGGTGTTTTGCTCGATAACGAAGGTCGAATATTAACGAACAACCATGTTGTGGAAGGTGCCCAGTCAGTCACGGTTACCTTAAGTGACGGCAGATCGTATCCTGCGCAACGAGTTGGAACCGATCCAATTACAGATTTAGCAGTTATTCGTATAGATGCTGCAAAGTTGAGTCCTGCAAGACTGGGAGAGTCGTCACTTCTGGAAGTGGGTGAAGACGTAATTGCCGTAGGACACGCGTTAGGGTTAAAGGGAGGCGCTACTGTTAGCAAAGGAGTTGTCAGCGCCTTGGGCAGAACAATTGAGGTGGACCGCCAACGCTCTATGGTTGATTTAATACAAACTGATGCCTCTATCAATCCAGGCAACAGCGGTGGGCCGTTGGCTAACTCGAGAGGAGAAGTGATCGGGATTAATACGGCAATTATTGAGGGTAGTAACGGTATCGGATTCGCGATCAACATTGATGATGCAAAAATTGTTGTTAAGCAACTTATAGAGTCGGGAGAAGTTCGAAGAGGATTTATTGGAATTTCTCCCTTCAATGTGACGGATTCTATTCGCGAGCAAATTGGGCTACCTGTGTCAGAGGGTGTGATCATAGCCAAGGTCATAGAGGGGTTCGCAGCTGAAAAAGCTGGTTTAAAGGTAGAAGACGTAATTGTTAGTCTAGGGGAAGTGGAGATCGCAAATGCTGGGGATCTGTCAAAATTCCTAATTCTTCATCTGCCGGGAGAAACGATAAAGGTAGAATTCTACAGGGCTGGAAATCTTATGACTGCACAACTGGTTCTAGGGGAAGGCCCTTAGCCCCCGGTTAAATTTATATGATTGTTGATCTATTCAATAATTGAAATGTTATATCAGCTAATCTAATAAGAACCGTCGTAGGTGATCCACCAAGAAGCCAGAATTGTAGGCGGGTATTGAGTGATTGGAATTGGGCACATCTAGGAAATGTAGTGAAGGTTGTAGTTCTTTCATCTGCTCGGCAATTGATTCGTCGATATATAGGCTGCGGTCTCCTCTTAGTACCATCAAAGGGCAAGATATTCTCGACCAGCTCTCCCATAAATAAGATTCCTCCTTTGATCTTAAAGAAGATATGATTCTACTCAGCTCAGGGTCTGCTTTTGGTACCAAAACGCCGCCATAATTTCGAGTAAGCTCTGTTTCCCCTCTCAAGCGTATATATTCATCCGGCGCCCCCGGATACTCTATTCGCATATCCTCAATAAACTGTTGGATTGTATTCAATTCTTTCTTACGTATAGCTCCTGTCGCCTGGCCTAACTTCAATGCTGCCTTACTAACTTCTGGTCCTAAGTCAAGCAAGACAAGATGGCTCAGATGATCAGAGTAGTTACCTGCATAGGCGACACCGTTTCGGGCGCGGAGAGATAGGCCGTATTAGTCATAAGGAATGATATTTAGGGTAACGGCGAAAGTTGCCAAGTCTGAAGCAAAGGAAGTGACAGCGTATCTACCAAGCGCATGATTTGAGTCACCGTGTCCTCTCTGGTCAATAGCGAGAACACGAAAATCTCGCCGAAGTATTTGAGCGACTTCGTGCCATCCGGCGGCTGTGCCTCCAAGGCCATGTACAAGGAGTGATGTTTTGGCAGTGTCAAAGGACGCACAGTAATCTAGGTAATGGATAATTAAACCATTGATTTCAATGCTATGGCTCTCGGGGGCCTTTAATCGTCGCTGGTGATTAATCGTATTCTCTAATATATTGAATAATCTTCAAGAAATCAGTACGCCCATTATAATTACGTGTTGGAAACAATGTTCGTGAGTAATTATCGCCTCCGACTAAGAAAATCATTTGAACGATGGAAGGTAGCTTTGTCCTTTCTATGCCTTCTTATTGTGATTGGTATGGCTTGTTCGAGTCTGACAGAAGTTACTGATGAGGAGAATCGGATCAAGAAATTAAATAAATCAATTATGTGCCCGGTATGTCCGGGTGAGTCCATAGATCAGTCGCAGAATGAACTTGCTGGATATATGCGAAGTATTGTTCGAGAAAAAATAGATCAAGGGAACCCAGACGAGGAAATCCGTGACTACTTCGTCGCCCGTTATGGTCCTGTTGTTCTTATGGAGCCCCCTTCATCGGGTCTGGGTATGCTGGCATGGGCTGTTCCCCCAGTGGGTTTAGTAGTTGCGGTATTTTCTGTTTGGCTAACGCTATATTTGATGCGTAGGCGGAACCTAGGCGGTAAAGGTTCTCGCAAAGATATGAATGACGAATCTTTAGTGTCAGAGCTTTCTCCTGAAGAACTTGAAAGGTATTCGGCATTATTCGAAAGGAATGTAATGGGCAGGGAGTCTGAGACAAAAACCGGGGATGAGGACCAATAAGTATGGTCGAGATAGGACAGGTTGCAATTGTAGCTGCCTTTATGGTGACTGCTTATGCCGGATTCGTGGGTTTTGCAGGAGGAGCTCTTAACGGGCGTGATCTAGCTACTAGTGCAAGATGGGGGCTTTATTCGGTCGTACCGTTGCTTTTAATTGCCACCGCCTCATTGATATATGCCTTCGTTAATAATGATTTCTCGGTTAAATACGTGGCGGAGAACAGTAACCTGGCTATGCCACGTATATATGCTTGGGTGGCCTTCTATTCCGGGAACGCAGGATCGCTATTGTATATAGCGTTGGCCTTTTCGATTATGGGTGCTATCAGCATTAAGGTGCTAAGCACCAGACTTCCATACACATCGCCGTATGCCGTCGGTGTTATGTCAATAGTGCTGCTTTTTTTCCTTGGAGTGATCCTTTTTTTGGCAAACCCATTGGAACAACTTTCGGTCATTCCCGAAGATGGACAGGGCATCAATCCCCTGCTAATCCATTTTGGTATGTTCATACATCCCCCCTTTCAGATGCTTGGGTTGATTTCAGTTGCGATTCCGTTCTCTGTAGCTTTGGGAGCTCTTCTTGCAGGGAGAGGTGGGAGGGATGAATGGGTAGATCAAGGCAGACTGTGGGGTATGGTTTCATGGCTAATCTTGACTGTCGGGTTGCTCCTTGGTGCCTGGTGGGCTTATACGATTTTGGGATGGGGTGGGTACTGGGCATGGGATCCTGTAGAAAACTCAGCGCTTATGCCATGGCTTGCAATGACAGCGTTCGTACATTCGATTATGGTGCAGAAGAGGAGAGGTATGTTCCGAATGTGGAATATGGTTCTAATCATCACCAGTTTCACATTGGCACAATTGGGTATGTTTATTAACCGGGGCGGTCCTGTACCGTCTGTACATTCTTTCGCTGAATCCACCATGGGATGGATTTTTCTGGCGATCATGGGACTCACTCTTTTCTTGTCGCTGGTAATCTTTATACACCGTTTTGAGACCCTGAAGAGTCGTGGTTCCTTAGAATCTTTCTTGTCCCGGGAAGCAGCCTTTCTAGGCCAGAACATCCTTTTTCTACTTATAGCATTTGTAACTTTATGGGGAACTGTTTTTCCTATTTTTTCAGAGGCAGTAGATGACACTACTATGACCATAGGTCAACCGTTCTTCAATAAAGTAAATGGACCACTGATGTTGCTGCTGATACTCATGATGGGGATAGGACCTCTGCTACCTTGGCGAAGGGCAACTTGGCCAATGATTTTACGTATGCTTCGCGTTCCTCTAGGATTTGGGATCTTGATAGGTATTCTTGCTTGGATAGTCGGAGTACGGGAGCCGTGGGCAATCTTCTCATTTGGTATTTGTGCAATACCGGTTGCAGGAATTCTTCAGGAGTGGGTTAGAGGAACAATGTCTCGTCACTCCAGGGGGGAACCGTTTTATCAGGCCTTTCCTCGGCTGCTTGCCGCCAATAGGCCCAGGTATGGAGGTTACGTCGTACATCTAGCAATCGTCATGCTCGCTGTCGGTATCGTAGCCTCATCGTTTTACGACGTCCAAAGGGATGTAGTAATGAAACCAGGAGATACAGAGAAACTTGGTAAATATACGTTTACTTTTATAGATGTTACCGAGCGAACTTTTCCAGACCGTTTGGAGGAAACGGCAAGGTTTGAAGTTTGGTCTGGAAGCCGGAATCTAGGCTATATGTACCCGTATCGAGCGTTTTATCCGGAGTTCCGCATAGCTGCTACCAGGGGTGCCATTAACAGCACACTGTTGGAAGACTTCTATCTCGTACCCTCCGAATTCAGGGAGGATGGTCAAGCCGTATTTAGGGCTTTGGTTAATCCAATGGTGTGGTGGATCTGGGCCTCTTGCCCGGTTCTGGTGCTTGGTACACTTTTGTCATTGTCACCCAATAGCCGTGCTTCCAGGCGCCGATTGAGTTTGTCAAACATAAGCAAAGAGAGTTCTGGAACTCCCATGTCAAAATTAAGTGCGGGTACTGGAAGTTAAGGAAATCAGATGGTAGTGGTTATAACCATACTTCTATGCCTATTTCCAGCCTTCATGGTGTTATATCCATTGGTCAAACGGTCTTCCTCTACTGCTCCTGCTCCTGAGGACGAATCGTCGCTTCGGGCGGACCTTGAACGAAGATGGGAATCCGCAATAGACGGTCTCAGAGGTACAGAATTGGAGCGATCTGTTGGGAACTTGGATGACCATGACTACGAGTGGTTGAAAGAGGTGCATATGAGAGAGGCTGCCCTCGTGCTTAAAACTCTTGAACTCTCGGAGTCTGAAGAGGCTTCACTCATGGAAAGAATTAATGGCGAGCTTGCAAAAACCCGGCTTGGACCGGAAGGTCCTGAAGCGCAATCGGACGGGTTTTCGGAAAGGAAATTTTTTTCTTGAAAATTGGCTTCTTCTCAGTATTACTGGGAGTGATTCTTTTCGCTTCAACTGTCACATTAGTTCACGGGTTTGAACCTGTTACAGGGTCAAAAATTGAAGTAGAGGGTGTCATTGTCAATGGGACCCTTGGCGCTGATAATCCTGTAGGTATTTCTGTAGCCCTTCACACAAACAAATTAGATGAGGGTGTGAACCTGGTACAAACCTTTACTGGAAGTGATGGATCATTTCTATTTACGGATGTGGAAGTCATAAAAGAAGCTCTTTACGGGATATCCGTCATATATAAAGGAGCTACATATGCTGTAGGAGTCGATTTGGCGTTCGTTTCAGATCCTGTAGAGATAGTTGTTTACGACCCTACAAGCTCTGACGAAGTAATTTCTATATCCCGGGCCTCGCTTCTTTTCACTAATGTAGATATCGCTGCCCGAAGAGTTTCGGTTATGGAGATGGTAACTCTTAGAAATGGTTCTGACTTCACATACACACCTGGTGATGGACCTATGGAGCTTTTGAGGTTTGGTCTGCCTGTTGGTTCGGATCAATTGGTAGTAGACACGGGTTTTGAACAGGCAGATTGGGTCCAAGTAGATCGAGGCTTCGCATTACTGGCGTCGGTTCCGCCTGGCGATCATGAAATCATGTACTCCTACAGAGTTCCATATTCGGAGGATTCCTTATCCTTTACAAAGAAATGGAGATATGGCGCTCAAGGCCTTCGGATTGTTGTCCCCGCAGGTCTGTTTGATGTTACTACGGATCTAGGTATGCCCACTCAAATTATGGATATAGGTGGTATTAACTACGATGTTCAAGAGGCAATTAATATTGGTCGTGGCCAGGTTACCGAGGTGAGTTTGACCGGGTTTCCTCGACCTACATTTACCCAGACCCTTTCTCATAACTTCAACTCAGTCCGTTACGAGTACACAGGTCCCGTGGGGCTAGCCTTAATATTATTTGCCGGGGCTATGTTAGGAACCTTGAGGACACTCAGGTTTAGGAGACGTACCGCAGGCTGGTTCCCGGGATCCGATGAGCGCCAGGTTATCGAGGATTTGATTACAGAATTAAATATACGTTATAAGAATGGATCCATTACAGGACAAGAACATCGTCGCCGCGTTGACACTCTTTCGCGAAGGCTAGGTGCATTGCCAGTGGAGTAGAACGCAAGGCAATGGAAGCAACCCTGCCTATTTTCTGATTTCCTCCTGTTAAGACAAGCATTTTAGCATCGAACCTTTGGGTCATGCTCATCCCTTTCCTTTACAGTTTGCTAGGCAAACCCCCATCTATGTTCATGATTTCCCCCGTGATAAACCTAGACTCATCGCAAGACAAGAATAAAACACAATTAGCGACATCTACCGGATACCCGGGGCCGTCTATTATTTGCATCACATCAAAAAGTTTTTTAAAGACGTGTTCCCCTTTACCTTCACGGTCGGTCAATGGAGTGATTATCTGACCCGGCCTAACACCGTTAACCCTAATATTCACTTCCCCACCATGTCCGGCCGTCCACCTTGTCAAGGCGTCAACGCCAGCTTTCCCAACAGAATATGAGGCTGAAGGTACTCTCCCCGACAATTGATACATGAATGGTGAAAGTCCGCCCGTAGCGGCTACAGAGGACATATTAACAATAGTCCCTCCTCCCCGCCTTATCATATGTGGCCAGACGGCGCTACACATTTCAAAAACCCCGGTTAAATTGACATCCAGAACATAATCCCATTGTTCCCTTGCTTCGTTCGGGATTAGCACCGGACCTCCTCCGCCCGCGTAGTTGCTCAGAACGTC
>CAZZBP010000005.1:15903-58013 GCA_964652755.1 uncultured Dehalococcoidia bacterium | reverse complement strand
TTTTTTCTCCGGAAGACTATCTTTAAACTGAAACGAGAGAATATGATAATAGCAACATGAACCTTCATTCGGCTTCCATAAATAAGTTTGCCCTTATTGGTGGAGGCGAGTTCCACAAATCTTGCACAGAACTCGATCTTGCAATTTTGGCCGTGTGCGCCTCAGATTCGCCGAGGATAGCCATTGTTCCAACGGCGGCGGCAAACGAAAGACCGGAACTCGCCGCAAACAATGGGGTACAACATTTCACTGCCCTGGGGGCAAAGGCATTCCCGATTTATGTGTTGACCCAAAAAGACGCTAGTGATGATTCGATGGCTGCGCAAATAGGTAATTCGGATGTCGTTTACCTAACCGGTGGCGATCCCGGCCACCTTGTCGACGTAATGATCGGCTCTCTCTTTCTGGAGACAATTCGCACCCATGCCTCGAGAGGTCTTGTTCTCGCTGGTTCAAGCGCAGGTGCTATGGCTATGGGAAGCAAAATGCACTATAGAAACACATCCAACGCCTTCGGAATTGTTTCCGATGCGATAATTATTCCCCACCATGAAAACAGGAATCCGGAGAAGACAAACGGTCAGGTCAAGGAATTAACCGAGAAGGGAATAACCATCTTCGGAATCGACACTAGTACTGGCATAGTATCAGACAACGTTACTTTATCTGCCCACGGGACCGGTCGTGTAGTTGTTTACAACTCGAAAGGCTGGAAGGAATACTTTGCTGGGCAGGTTATCCTTAATTATCCTTGATTTTCCAGGTCGATTTTCATGCCATCATTTACAAGAGCGTCAACCTTTCTTCCACCGATTATATGCTCCTGCACGATAGTTTCCACATCGTCAGGATTGGCAACGTACCAGGTACCTTCCCCATCCGAACCGTACACTATCATCGTGCACTGATCCATATCGCAAAGTCTGTGTTGGCTCGTACATCCAGTGCTGGACACATATACGCTGCTGCGTAGTTTGTGCTTTGAGATTGTCTGCATCACCTTGGCTTTGACTTCTGCACCCCCCTTATTGCCACAATGGGCACCATCATCCCTGACAACGTCACAGACCATAATATGACCTTTAAACGTGGGCATAAAAACTCTCCTCTTTCATATAACTGTTATGCATCCTGGTCGATTCTATCAGTGAATAGTCGTTCTTCGCGAGACCTACAACCTCGGAAGAGACTGGGAAAGCCTACTGTGTTACTGTTGGCGAAAACTGCGAAGTGGAGTATACAAAATGAACTCTAATACTCCAAAAGGAGGAAGACTGGAAGGGAAAGTAGCACTAGTTACAGGGGCAAGTTCTGGAATAGGACAATCTTGTGTGGCTCGATTCATCGAAGAAGGTGCAAAGGTAGTAGCATGTGATATTGCTATCGATGACATCAGTGGTTATTCAAACGATGCTGTTGTTCCTTTTGAGGGAGATGTCACCTCAAATTCTGACTCAGCGGCTATGATAGAAAGGGCCCTATCTGCCTTCGGTGGTCTTCATATCGTTGTCAACAGCGCGGGCGTCAGCGGAAGAAACGCTTTACCTGAAACAGACGATCCTGAGAGTATTTGGGACAGGGTGGTCGAGGTAAATCTCAAGGGAACTTACCTGGTTTCTTGGCATTCTGTACCCGTTATAGAAAAGTCGGGAGGAGGATCAATAGTGAACTTGGCCTCGATCATGGGGCTTGTGGGCTACCCGCCAAGCTTAGGGGGAGGATTTAATGCATATCCACCTTCAAAAGGTGGCGTGGTGGTATTCACAAAAACACTTGCAAATGACCTCGCTAAAAATGGGATAAGAGTAAACTGTCTTTGTCCAGGATACGTTGAAACCTCTCTGACAGAATCACTTACCAGTGATGCCGACACTAACGAATACCTTAAAAGCCTTCACCCAATGGGAAGGCTTGGTAAACCTGAGGAAATCGCGAATGCTGCATTGTTTCTTGCATCTGAGGAAGCATCTTTCATAACAGGCTCGTCTCTGGTTGTTGACGGTGGGTATACGGCTCAGTAAGCCCTAAATTGATACACGAAATGTTCTCAGTCGACTACTGAACACTTCCTTATGGATAGACTCCAACGCGGTCTGATTTGGCTCCCCTACTTTAAGAATCCGTGTCATGACTCTTTCGTCCATCATCTCCAGAAAACCACAGCGTTTCCGAAAACCGTTCAATATATGCTTCTCTCCCCCGAGAAAGACGTGTTTTATACTGCTTTGCTTAGGTTCAAATATATCCCTGACCACCTCGCAGGTCTTATCGTAGAGTTCCCGAACCAACCGCTCTCGGCTTCTTTCGAATCTACGTTGGGAGGATCCGCCTGCCTTGTGTCTGTTCTTGACGTATCTTCCCTCCGTTTTTGTTGCCAACAGAGTTTCTCCTTCGAGAACACCAACTGCGTATCTTCCGAGTCTTAAAAGAATTACTCCGACAGTGGGGGGGTCATCAAATATATCTTCTAGAAGTAACAAGTCTTGGTCTTCTAATATGGCATCCATAGGAACTGGTACAGGTGGTTCAATTACCTCCACTTCCTCTTCCCTTCTGAACAAGACAAGTCCGGTCGCTGAAATACCCACGTGTTTAATAATCGCCTCTATTACAGGACCCGAGAGAACAGGCGTAGACGACTTTCCTCGGAGGGATTCTGAAGTGATGTAGACGGTACGCTCAGTCCACGACTCTCCTTCTTTGGCACTAAGGTGACCAAAAAGGGCCGACCGGCTAAGACGTCTATCAATTGTCTGAGAGATGTCCATATCGTTCCTTCAAAGGTTGAAACAAGATGTGAAATCTAACTGTTGGAAATATCGTCGTAACGAAACTCCGCCTTTTCAAGGATTTCTTCCACGTCTTCACCCAATATGTATCGTTCCTCTGCCAATTGCATAGCAGCCTGTTTGACCTGGGAAATGTAGTTATCTTTTGAACCGTATAGAGATTCGATCGATGGACGTGGGTCACCTGTGGATTTCTTTTCTGACTCAGTATTTGGAAGTGGTAGTGTCCACCCTGCAAGCCCACCAGTAATTCCAATTAACAGATCTTCGTTACCGATCGATGAATGGCGGGGATTCCAACCCGTATTGGTGGTAACAGGAACTGAAACGTCAGGCAACCTGATTCCAGAGATCTCATTAAGAGTCTCATCTATATCCGATACAAAAGCAGGGTACTGCTCTCTCCGTTCGGCCGGTAGCTTCACGGTCCTTCCGAGGTGTTGTTCGTCACCGTAGTCCAGCCTCATTGGATATAACGCCCGAGAAGGCACACGGACATCTGCTACCTGTTCAAACCTGAGCAGGAGCGATTGGGATTCCACCGCAGTGCTGTCCGATTGTCTTGGGTGTTGACTTTGCGGTGCCTCTTTACCACCTTTAATCCAGTTGTCAAGATTGTTGAGACAGGCTCTCAGCAAGGGTGAATAATCGACAGCATTAAACGGAAGATGCCCTCTTACACCGTCACTCTCACGGGTCACTTCTGGGGGGTAAGATCCCTGACCGTGTTCAGTTCCTGCAAAGTGATATCGGCGAACATTTTCATGTTCAATGGCATCCTCTGGACCCGTTAAATCTGTGTGAATTAGAGCTGCGTCACCTCTCCAGTACTCCCCTGACGAGTTCGTGAACATTATTTTAGGAACTTTTCCTTGGTCAATCATAAGATCGAGAAGCCCGCCCTCGTTACCGGTAACAGGGTCTTTTTGAGGAAGATCCGTGAAAGGGAATAGCTCAGGAATAATATAACAAACGTCCTTCGAGGGCTGACCGAATCGAAGGTTGAATTCTCCCCTCATCCCACCCCCTACATGAGCGATGATGCCGTCCATCCCTTGCCTGCCATCTTCATCTAAATTCATTCCTGTATGTATGTATTGTCGTAGGAACCTACCACACTGGGAGCTTCCGAAGGAGACAGCATGATCGATCTCTCCTGTTGACGGATTACCTTCAGATCTGGAGCCATACTTTATGAAAGAGCAAATGTCTCTTACTGCTGCAAATCCCAGTCCAACTAACCGGCTTCCTTTGGCCGTGTAAACGAGTTGGTAAATTCTTCCAGGTTCGAACCCTTCGTTCATATAAACGTGACTTGGATTTGGCTCTACTTCCTCATCTTCAACTCGAATAATGGACCATTTCTCTTTAGAAATTTCCTTGAATTCTCCGTTCGGATGGTCACCGACCATCAACTTCGCGTCATCTACTTCGTGGGCAGGATTCACCATGTGGTACCTGTCAGCTAATGGAAAGACATTGGTGTCTGAATTCGCTTGGTACTGATTCAGCACTCGTCCAACAAGAGGTCTGCCATTTTCTGAAGCTTGGGGTACATCGAGGGATATAAGACCTGGGATCGGGGGAACATCAGCCTGCCATCCGCAAAATACGACGGTGTAACCATGACGCATTAGAAACCCATTCCCTGCGATTCCCTGGGACGCAAGGTTAGGTGCTCTCATACCCTTATTGAAGCTCGAAAGAACAGTTTTATTGCCCCTGTTAACGACATCAAGGAACATAGTTCGCCTACCCTTATCAGGATCTACTGGACGAAGCATTGAAAAATCCGCGGAAAACTCGATGTTCCCCGATGAATTTAGGGGTCCCAACTCTATGTCTGTTATTCGAGTATTCGCATCATGCGAGGGGTTTATTTCAAAATATGCCTTCCCCTCAAGATATGCGTAGGATCCAACTTCTCCAAATGTCCTACCTAACTCAAATGGTGCTCTATGTGTTACATCCAAACGTGTGACGGGCATAGTTTTCCTCCTGATTGAAAGCGCCGTGATTCTAACACCCGATCAGTCAAATGGGCATATTGACTCACCTCTCATGAGCAACCTAAACTCTCCTAGGAATGGTCAAACTTTAATTTGCCCCTTTTAATTCCCAAATTGCCATCTTTCCTCAAATCTGGAGAACCTTATGAAGATATCTTTAGCAGCGGATCATAACGGTTTCGATTTAAAAAAAGAGATCTCAGATCAGTTGGAGAACGAGGGACATGAAGTAATTGACGTAGGTCCACACTCTCATGATCCATTGGATGATTACCCTGATTATGCCAAGAAACTCGCTGATAGTGTCTCCCGTGGCGAATCCCTTAGGGGAATCATGATTTGTGGAAGCGGAGTTGGAGCATCGGTTGCCTCAAACAAGGTAAAAGGCATAAGAGCCGCCGTGTGTCACGACATTTACTCGGCCCATCAGGGGGTGGAACACGACGATATGAACGTCCTTTGCCTAGGATCGAGGATAGTGGGAACTGAAGTTGCAAGGGAGCTGGTTAAAGCCTTCATTGGGGCAGAATATACAGGGGAAGAACGCCACCAACGGAGACTGGATAAAGTGCTTGATATGGAGAAAGATTTCAGCTGAATGAAATTACTTTAGCGGATGTATAATTAACTGAACTCGCTAACTGTATTCCGCACTTATCAAGTAATCATATGGCTTCCGGTACACTCCACCTCAAGCATACCCGCATGCTGAATAGGAACTTCGGAGTTTTCTCAACAACCAAACTCCAGCTACCATCGCCTTGGACCCACTATCCCGCTAACGGGGACTATCTGAAAGCCATACTCTCTTGACGTCACCTGATACATACAAATAGTCTCGTTGCCTAGCCACCAAATCACATGGGTATTCCATTTCTCTAATAGGCGACAGAATGAGTATTTGTATCAATTAATTTACTAGTACTGAACAATGAAAATAGCTGGTAATTACAGCGTTCAATTTTTCATGTAGTTTATCTTCAGCAATATTATTCATGACGCCAAAATTCTGCGTCATCTTTAGGTTGGTATCCAATCTCCTTCCGTGAATTTTCAATATCCCAGAACCTCCATTTGTTGTTGGAAACGCCGTAGTAGATTGCAAATTTAACCGTATCCGGACCTTCAATACAGCTTCTTATGAGACGTGATAGGTCTACATGAGTCAGCAATGTAGCGAACTGCCTAGGCCCAGAAGGCCTAGATTCTCTATTAAGAGTGCCTATTCTTATACACATTACAGATAGCCCATACTCGTCAGAAAAGAACCGTCCGGCTGCCTCACCAAAAGCCTTCCCGATGCCGTAAGGGCCGTCAGGGCGAATCGGCATGTCAGTAGTGACCCGCTGAAACTGGCCGGCCTCAATCCCGTCATATTGCCCCGCAACTATCTTTACGTAGGGATTATCGTTTTCATACATTCCCGTCGCATGGTTTGAACTGGCAAATATAACCCGCTTCACTCCTGCCAGCCTTGCAGCCTCAAGTGCGTTGTAGGTACATCTTAGGTTGTTTTCGTAAATAACTTCCCACGATGCGATGTTACTTGGTTCGCTTGCAAGATCTATTACAGTATCGATCCCTTTGTGTGCAGGGAGAATAGATTTGAGGTCTGCAGAATTAGCAATTAGAGTTGGGACATCGTCACAATGCCTAAGGTCCAGACCCGTGATTTCATATTCCGATTTGAGCGATTTTGTTATTACAGACCCTACTAAACCCGTCACACCTGTTATAAGAATTTTTTTCTTAACCATCACCAAAACTCCTCTCAAGACAACTAAACATTTGAGACCAATTCTATCGTTTGTCATGCGGTCTAAGAAGCCGTTTTTTTTTCTCTGGGTTGTTTGCTGGGTGGAGGCATATATATAATGCCGCACCGCGCCGCAGTTCCCTTCCTTCCACCTACCGGGAATTCTCTCAATGGGTGGTCCTGATTAGGTTCAGCGAATTTTCAAGAGGTGCACTGAAATGGAAGCTTATTGTCTTAAGTGCAAAGGCCAGAAAGAAGTAAAGAACCCCATCGAAAAAATTCTGAAGAATGGTAGACCCGCCACCGAGGGTATTTGCGGTGAGTGCGGATCGAAGGTGTTCAGAATCGGCAAAGCTAGTTAATAACACCCAATGGAATAACAGACCTATGTCTGTTATTCGGATCGACTCGGAGGTTCCGATATGGCTGACGTGATTATGTCGGGAGAGAGGATTGAGGAGCTTAAACAGCAGGCAGCAGAACATTTTTGGCCGCATGCTCGTCAAACAAATGACATGTTCGCAGATACCGGTCTAAAGCTAGTCAATGAGGCAAAGGGTGTGTGGGTAGATGATGTTGAAGGCAACAGGTGGTTCGATACGATTTCCAGTATGTGGCTTGTAAACATAGGGCACGGAAGAAAAGAGATCGCCGACGCTGTATACGAGCAAATGCAAGGAATATCTTACTCCCCTGGGGGTACAGTAACTCCTGTTACAGCTGAACTCGCCGGTAGATTAGCCTCTTTGGCTCCAGACAAAAAATCACGTGTATATTTTGTCAGTGGAGGCTCAGAGGCTGTTGAAACAGCCCTCAAGATGGCCAAGAATTACCAGAAGAACATTGGTGAACCAACCCGGTACAAAATCATTAGCCGTAGAGGGTCATACCACGGAGCCACCCATGCTTGCATGAGCCTCGGTGGGGGCATAGCGGCACCTCCCAATTACGGTCCACTGATGCCTGGAAATGTCCATATTGAACAACCTGACACATATAGAGGCAGGTGCTGTAGTCAGTCTGGAGTTTGCACGCTTGAATGTGCTAAAGATCTTGAAAGAGCCATTCTTCATGAAGGACCATCCACTGTGGCAGCATTCATAGGCGAGCCGATTTCCGCTTCCTCCGGCATACATATTCCGCATCCAGATTATTGGCCAACAATTCGCCAAATATGTGACAAGTACGGAGTTGTCCTTATATGTGACGAAGTCATCAACGGTTTTGGCCGCACAGGGAAAATGTTCGCCACCGAACACTGGGATTTTCAACCAGATATAACAACTGTGGCAAAGGCAATGACTAGTGGCTATCTCCCAATTGGAGCAGCGATATCAAGTCAGAAAATTGCATCGGCGTTTGAAGGCGGCGACGAAGAGGCCTTCCGTCATATCATAACGTTCGGAGGAAACCCAGCATCGTGCGCAGCAGGGATGGCAAACCTGGACATTATGGAAAGTGATGGATTGGTAGAAAACGCTGCTGAGATGGGACACTACATGTACGAACGCCTTCAGGCATTGTACGAGCACTCAATCGTGGGGGACGTGCGTGGTGGAATGGGCCTCCTTTGCGCTGTCGAACTAGTTAAAGACCGAAATACAAAGGAAAAATTCCCTAAAGAATCTGAACTCGCAAACCGAGCGACGTCCATCCTTCAAGATCATAGGATTCTGGGGCGAGCGGGTGATATTATTCCAGTAGCGCCACCGCTTTGCATCACCGGCGATGAAGTAGATCATTTCGTAGACCAGATGGACTCTGCGATAACAAAAATCGAGTCAACCTTGTGACTCTTGGTTGAAACTCGTTCCACAGATGTTTGCATAGCAGGCGGCGGTATAGTTGGTCTTTGCTGTGCTTATTTCCTAGCCAAATCAGGTGTTGATGTCACGATAATTGAAAGGGATTCCATAGGCAGTCATGCGTCAGGGTTTGCCTATGGCAGCTTGAGCCCACTTGGGGAGGCAGGCCTTGCGGAAGACATCCTCCCCGAACTAATCATCGCAAAAATGGGAATGGCGATCCATTCAAGGTTCGCCAAGGAGTTACCTCTTGAGACAGGAGTAGACATCCAACATCGATTCCGCCCCGCCATGGATCTCGCCTTCAATGCATTAGACGAAGCGAAATGTAAATCTCAAGTGGAGTGGAGAAAACGGGAGAAAGGCTTCACAGCGGAATGGATAGACGGTGACAGTGCGAGGAAGCTAGTACCCTCCCTCTCACCCAAAGTCATTGGTGCGGCCTATACTGAGGGAGTAGCCGATGTAGACCCATACCGATTAGTTCTGGCACTTACCCAAGCATGTGAAGCAATCGGAGTGAACATCCAGCATGGTGACGTAAACGGATTGACCGATGAAAATGGTCAGCTCACAAAGATGAAGACAACCCGGGGTGAACTATCTTGTAATACTGCCGTGATTGCTCTAGGCCCCTGGACGGGAAATGCTTCACGATGGTTAGGAGTACCAATACCAATTCGGCCTTTAAAAGGCCAGATAGTACGACTTAATTCACCTCTGACACCTGTAACCTGTTCAGTAGGCTGGGAAGGTAACTACGCCTGTACCAAACCAGACGGGTTACTATGGGCAGGAACTACTGAAGAAGACGCTGGATTTGATGAATCACCTACCTCGGAGGGCCGTGACAAAGTATTGATCTCTCTTCGGAAGATGATCCCAGGATTAGACGAAGCAGAACTGGTACAGCAGACTGCATGTCTGAGACCGCTTTCCAAAGACGGCCGAATTATACTTGGCCGTATCCCCCAACGAGAAAATGTGATCATAGCCACAGGTACGGGCCGAAAAGGGATACTTCTCGGCCCTGCTATGGGAAAGTTAGTGTCCGAATTAGTAACGAACGGATATACAGATACCAATATCGAACCTTTTCGCTTAAATCGATTCTAAGACTGCTCTCAAGTCCTTAAGCGAGACAGTGCCATGTTCTTTCAGGTGAATCGACTATTGGGTTACTGCAGCGGTGAAAAATCGAATGGGAGTAATATTTTATTCTCTTGGGAAAGAGGTACCGCGCTATTCTGAGGAGGCCAGACACCTGTTGCCCTTGTTTCCGCCCTCACCTTTGTCCTTTGTTCAAACGAATTGTATGCCCACATATGAACGAACCTGTTTAGGGCTCCAATATCGGAAAACCAACATCCGACAAGAGGAGAATGCTTTTCTCTTTCCTCTATGGCTCCACTCCAAGCTTCAATTACTTTGGGAACATCACCCGCCTTGTAAGTGTATATCCTCATTTCATAGATGGGCCCCAAGGTTTTCGGTTCCAAAGGTCTCATGAATGGTGCCGGAATCATTATCTCGCTCTGCATGTTTAAAATTACGTCGTTATTATCAGGGGGCCAGATCCCGTCTCCTACTACCCGGCCCCTGATCTCTGCTCGTTGGTTTGCATCTTCATAAGGCCATATGTGAACAACCTGATTGAGAGAACCAATTTCCGAGTACCAAAATCCTCCGAGTTGGGAATACTCAAGTCGTTTGTCGAGTTTTTGTTTGGTATTGTCTCCAAATTGATCGACGCTTCGTGGTTTTATGTCATAGGTCCTAATCTCATGGATCATTTCTCACCCCCTCGTATTGGCTGTCGGCTGAATATTTACAGATCCCGCAGATTACAGGCTAGCACGGATATACTTCCTAGTGTGACTTTCTGAAAATTCTAATTAAATAAGTTGTCGATCAAATTCATATTCCTTGTTGGCAACACTCAACAGCCATATGATTATCGGACGTGGCAGATATGGGTGAATATTATCGGAACGCCCGACTTCGGATGGAGTAAATTGAAAATACTGGTAACTGGTGGAGCAGGATACATAGGCAGTACTGTTTGTTCAGCTCTTGAGGAGTCAGGGCATGAACCGATCGTTATCGATTCCCTGGTAACCGGAAATCGCGACTATGTCCGTGACAGAGCTTTCTATCACTCAGACATCGCAGATGTAAAAAGTCTGAAAATGGTGATGGGTGAGCACCCAGATATACAGGCTGTTATACACTGCGCTGCGCTCATCATAGTTCCCGAATCTGGTCAAAGGCCCTACGAGTATTATCGAGAAAACGTTTCAAAATCAATTGAACTGTTTCATTTCCTAACTGAAAACGGATTAAATAGAATAGTATTCAGCTCCACTGCAGCTTTGTACAAGGGCGACGATGGATCCATGGTTACGGAAAGTTCCATCCTAGAGCCGAATAGCCCGTACGCAAGAACAAAGTTATCAGTAGAGATGGTTCTCCAAGATTATTGCAACGCATACAGCCTGCGGGCAATTTCTCTTCGGTATTTCAACCCTAT
The DNA here is from genome assembly GCA_964652755.1 of uncultured Dehalococcoidia bacterium. Classification (GTDB taxonomy): domain Bacteria; phylum Chloroflexota; class Dehalococcoidia; order Lucifugimonadales; family UBA826; genus UBA11795. Next base: position 47,124 of record CAZZBP010000005.1, on the reverse strand, counting down.
AGGTGCTGATCCCAAAATGAGGTCTGGCCCCCATGGAGACAATCCTACTCACATCCTCGGAAAATTGATTTCAGTGGCGAACAGAGATGAGCCGCATTTCCAGGTAACTGGAACCCGCTGGCCCACCCGTGACGGAACGGGGATCAGAGATTACATTCATGTATGGGACCTCGCGGAAGCCCATGTAAAAGCTGTGGAAGAGTTCGAAGCGGTCACATCGGATGAATGTCCATTCTTAGCTATAAATCTTGGGACAGGAAAGGGAGTGACCGTTCTTGAATTTATCAAAGCCTTTGAGGAGGTTTCAGGCGATGATATTCCTCAAATCGATGCCGATCCGCGGGCTGGGGACTCTGCGGGAGCATATGCTAGTGGGGAATTAGCGAATGAACTACTAGGATGGGCTCCCAGAATGTCACTGGAACAAGGCGTGGCCGATGCAATTAAATGGTCCCGCAAGGTGTTCTAATATTATTCTCTGACAGAGTGAATTAAGTAATTCGGTTGACAGGAAAATAATAGGGTGTGAAAGTAGCCTAGTTAGAATGTCGATAAGACTCGAAAATGGAGGGGGAATCTTGGTAACTTTGGCGAATTTACTGGATGATCATCAACCAGAAAAAGCATCGATAATCATTCCTAACGGACCGACTGTCTCCTACGGCGAATTCGGAAACGAGGTAGAGCGCGTTGCAGGGCTCCTAGCGGCCTCGGGCCTAGAAAAAGGCAGGGCGGTTTCCATAGTTCTAGGAAATGGCCTAGATTTCATGGTGATATTCCTTGCCGTGACGAGGTCAGGCGCTATAGCTGCTCCGCTAAATGCAGCATACACGGTAGAGGAATTCAAATTCTTTATGGAAGATGCTGACGCTCAGTTGGTAATCGTGTCGAAAGGAGCCGACGCTGCATTTACCGCCGCCGCGGACCTATCCGTACCTTGCGCTATGGCCGAACTGGATGAAAAAGGACACGTCACAATCACTAAGAATGGTTCAGAACTGACAGAAAGTGTCGATGCCGTTCCTCCTTCACCGAATGATATTGCATTATTCCTCCACACCTCCGGTACAACTAGCAGGCCTAAAGGGGTGCCTCTAACACATGCCAACCTCATGGCATCTCTTGGAAATATAGTAAGTACATATGAACTCACGGAAGAAGATACTGCATTGGTAGTTATGCCACTATTTCACGTTCATGGTCTCATTGGAGTTTCTTTGTCATCGCTACGCAGCGGCGGCACCATTGTTATCCCATCGCGTTTCAGTGCAAGTACCTTCTGGCAAGACCAATCCGCCACAGATGCCACGTGGTATTCTGCTGTTCCAACAATCCATCAGATTCTCCTAATGAGGGCAGACGATGATGGAGCGCCAAAAAAATCATTCCGATTTATCAGGTCTTGCTCTGCCGCTTTAGCTCCCTCCGTATTCTCCGATTTAGAAAACAGGTTTAACTCCCCGGTTCTCGAAGCCTATGGAATGACAGAGGCCTCTCATCAAATGTCATCAAACCTCCTTCCACCAGGGTCAAGGGCACCAGGAACGGTGGGTGTAGGTACCGGAGTTGAAATTGGCATTATGACCGATACAGGCTCGCTGTTGGATACGGGCAAAAGAGGAGAGGTAGTTATAAAAGGTGCAAACGTCACTCCTGGATACCACAACAATCCTGAAGCTAATTCAGAAGCGTTCACAAATGGCTGGTTCAGGACCGGAGACCAGGGGGAACTATCTGATTCAATGGTTCTAACGCTTACAGGAAGGTTGAAAGAGCTCATAAACAGGGGAGGAGAAAAAATTTCACCTCTTGAAGTAGACGCCGCACTCATCAAGCACCCTTCAATAGCGGAAGCTGTTTGCTTTGGGGTATCAGATGAAAAATATGGTGAAATCGTTCAAGCAGCTGTAGTGCTTTCCGCTAACTCCTCTGAAACAGAAATACAAGCTTTTTGTGGAAATCAGCTAGCCGATTTCAAGGTACCTGAAAGGGTTTATATCGTCGACGAACTTCCCCGAACAGCCACGGGAAAGATACAGCGAAGACACATCGCAGCGAAATTTGCAGAATAAGCGAGGATACCAATTATGGTAAATGAACACCCCTTACTTGGAGTAAAAGCGCTCACTTTTGATGTTTTCGGAACTGTGGTCGATTGGAGGGGGAGTATTGCTCGAGAGATCAAGTCGGTGGGTATATCTAAAGGTTTTATACAAGATTGGGATTCTTTCGCCGACGAATGGCGGGCGGGATATGGTCCCTCGATGAACCGGGTACGTACCGGAGAACTTGAGTGGACCAATATTGACAGACTTCACAGGATTATCCTGGACAGCTTGCTTGAAAACTTCAGTATCACTAGCTTGAATGAAGATGAAAAAGAGAATTTAAATAAGGCATGGCACAGATTGGATCCTTGGCCTGACTCCGTAGAAGGGCTAACTCTGTTAAAAAAAGATTACATAATCAGCAGCCTATCCAATGGAAACGTGGCACTGTTGGTCAATATGGCAAAATACGGCGGTCTCCCGTGGGACACAGTACTTTCAGCAGAATTGGTAAGGCACTATAAACCAGATCGGGAAGCGTACATGTCCACTTCGGAGTTTTTAGGCGTTCCTATCGAGCAAGTTATGATGGTCGCCGCACATAAAAATGACCTGAAGGCGGCCCGCAGCTTTGGTATGCGAACTGCTTACGTGCCAAGACCGTTCGAGCACGGTCCTAATACTGAAGTAGACAATAGTCCTGAGAATTATATTGACATCATGGCCAATAACTTCATAAATCTCTCCGAGAAATTAGCTGAGATCAGGAACGGGCTGCTCACCAAGAACTGATACAACACATGAGTTCCCACGATAATAATATTATGGTGATGCAATCGGGAGGTTGCACTGCAGTTATAAACCGGAGCCTGGCCGGAATTATCAGGGCAGCGGGTCGGGTTCTCCCGGAAAGTCGCGTTTATGGAGCCGCGCACGGTATGGAAGGACTTATATCTGGAAAGATACCGGAACTAACACAAATATCTCGCTCAAGCTTATCCTCTCTCGACATAGCTCCAGGAGCGGCCTTAGGTTCAACCCGTCGCAAACTCCGCGATGAAGATATAGCTCCGATGCTCACCACGCTAGACCGGCACGGTATCCACATACTTCACATAATTGGGGGCAATGATTCGGCAGAAACCGGTAAATCAATAAGCAATGCCGCACGAATCATGAGTTACGATCTTAAAGTGGTCAATGTCCCTAAAACTATTGACAATGACCTCACTGAAACTGATCACTGCCCTGGATACGGATCGGCAGCGAGGTTCATTGCACAAGCTACCCTCGGTGCAGGAAGAGACGCTGCAGCGATGGGAATTTCATCCCCGATAACAATCATCGAGATAATGGGAAGGGACGCTGGTTGGCTATCCGCCGCGGCGTCCATGCACAAACGAGATAGGTATGATCCTCCCCACTACATAGGGGTTCCTGAAATCACATTCTATGAAGATGTATTTCTGTTGCGTATGGAAGAGGCATATCGGGAAAATGGATATGCTATCGCTGTAGTCGCAGAAAATATAAAGGGCCCTGAAGGGGCTATCGGCGGGCAAACAGAACCTTGGTTTGTTGATGACTTCGGCCACCCTTATTACGATGGGCCGGCGAGGTATCTTGCCGAGAAAGTTAGCAGGCGACTCGGCGTACGGTGCAGGCACGAGAAACCTGGAACCATTCAAAGGTCTTTTATGGACAGTGTCTCGACAACAGATTCTATGGAGGCTCACACGGTAGGAGAGGCAGCCATCGAAGCGGCTGCTGCGGGAGAGACCGACGTGATCGTGAGTCTGGGAAGGAGATCTAATTCACCGTACAAATGTGACGTGAAGTTGGTACCTCTCTACAAAGTCGCAGGAAATACTAGAACACTTCCTGAAAAATACTTACCCGACGAATCGGGTAACACTTCCATTGAATTTAAGGAATACCTAGAGCCGCTTCTTGGCGAAACCTTTCAAATTCCGGAGCATCTATTACGTTGATAATTTACGATGGTAAGATTCAGAGATCTGTTGACTGATTCTGAACGGCTCATGTAGGATTTTTATGTTAATAATTTAATATTGAATACTCTTATCAAGAGTGGCTGAGGGACTGGCCCTTAGACGCCCAGCAACCGACTTCATGTGCGGCCTCAACGGATCTCCGAAAATCACTGATGAAGAACGGTGCCAATTCCAACGGAATATTTTGTCCGGTAGATGAGAGAAGGTGAATAATACTCGAAGCTTCTCTTTATAAGGGAAGTTTTTTTTTGGGATTGATGATGGCAGAAACCAATCGTCGAATAGACCTCGCATTTATAGGAGGCTCCGGCCTTTATGCACTTGATGAACTCAAAGACGAAGAGTTTATTAGGATGGACACGCCGTTCGGCAAAACCAGCGATGCCATAGCATTGGGAACTCTAGGCGATATTGAAGTAGGATTTCTTCCCAGACATGGCAGGGGTCACATCCTACTCCCTTCGGAAGTGCCTTATGCCGCGAACATATATGCTTTAAAAGCGTTGGGGACTAAAGTTATAATTTCGATTTCGGCGGTCGGGAGTCTTCGGCAAGAAATCAAACCGCTTCAGGTAGTCGTACCTGACCAACTCATAGACTGGACCAAATCCCGTAAGAATTCCTATTTCGGCGAGGGAATAGTCGCACATATATCTTTTGCAGACCCTTTCTGCCCAATATCTAGACAGGTTATTGTCAAGGCATGCCAGTCGACTGATGTGGCCTACCATGACGGGGGGACATGCATTGTAATAGAAGGCCCACAATTCTCTACCAGATCGGAATCGTTGCTTTACAGGAATTGGGGAGCCGACATAATTGGGATGACCGCGCTGCCTGAAGCGAAGTTGGCCCGAGAAGCGGAGATCTGCTACTCCACTTTGGCAATGGTAACCGACTATGATTGTTGGCATGATGAAGAGGCAGCAGTCTCGGCTCACATGGTTGTAGACAATTTACGGAAAAATGTCGAAACCTCACAAGAACTGGTAAAACAAATCGCTGCAAATATTCAAATCGAAGATTCAGAATGTAAATGCAGCACAGCTCTAGAAACTGCATTATTGTCCGAGAGACTAGAATCTAGTCCGGATTCATTACAGAGAATCCATCTGTTGCTCAGCAAATACATTTAGTCGTAGAAGGAGAAATTTGATATGGCCAGACAAGTTGAAGGAGAACCATATTTCAGAATGAGCGTAGATGAGGCATCAGAACTTCACGACAATGAAGAATACGCGTTCGTCGATGTGCGACGTCTTGACGAATATGTCGAAGGCCACGTTCAGGGAGCGATCTTTATAACCGTTGACGATATTCTCGCCCGAATCGATGAACTTCCTGAGGATAAGAAGCTACTTTTCATCTGTGCTGCAGGAGTCCGAAGTGGTCTGGCCTGTGAAATGGCTGCTGCCATGGGATTTGAGTCAGACAGACTCTTCAATATCGAAGAAGGCTCTCCAACATGGATTGAGAAAGGATACCCTACCAGCAAAGGTACAGATCTTTAGTGAAATCGCTGCTCGTAGTCGGATCAGTAGCCTACGATTCAGTAACCACTGGCTCAGGTTCGCGAAAAAACGCGTTGGGCGGGTCGGCTATGTATTTTTCAGTATCTTCTAGTTTTTTTTCCGAAGTTAGTTTAGTTGCTGTTGTAGGCGAGGATTTTTCTTCAAATGACCGTGCTTTCCTCTCAGGGAGAGGGATCGATTTAACTGGCTTGGAAATAGCCGACGGAAAAACCTTCCGTTGGGAAGGAGTTTATGATCCTACGAATGTTAATTACAGAGAGACAATTGATACACAGTTAAATGTATTCAGAGATTTCTCCCCAAAACTGTCGAATTCTCACCGAAAAAATGATTTCCTATTCCTGGCCAACATAGATCCCACTCTACAGCTGCAAGTGCTCAAGCAGATGAATCCAAGACCAGAACTTGTGGCATTAGATACGATGAATTTTTGGATCGATGATCACGGGGAAGAGCTTGCCAAAACTATTGAGAATGTTGACGTGTTATTCATGGATGAAGAGGAAGTGAAATCGTTTACGGGTGAAGAAAACGTGATGAAAGCCGCAAATACCGCAAGGGATATGGGCCCTAGAATACTAGTAGTTAAGAAAGGCGAGCACGGTGTTCTACTTTTCAACGAAGGAGATGTCTTTGCTGCCCCAGCATTCCCTCTTGCTAACGTGATCGACCCTACTGGAGCGGGAGATTCATTTGCAGGGGGCTTTATGGGATATTTAGCTAATGAGGGAGATCTTTCCGCTGAAGGGCTTCGACGGGCAGCTATTGTAGGTTCGGTCATGGGGGCCTTTGCAGTAGAAGGATTCAGCGCAGAGAGATTTCAGTCTCTTAAACACGAGGAGATTGATGAGCGTTTCAGGGGAATCGCAGGTATGACAGCTTTCAAGCCACTAGATAATGACGAAAAACTGCCAAAAAGATCTAGGCTTTAATAGTGTGAATAGGAGATGAAATTGGTACAGAATAATTATGTTGGGGACGTCAGTGATATCGAGCTAGCCCCTGAAGGAATCAGAAGAATCAACTGGGCCGAAAGGGAAATGCCCGTCCTGAGGCATATAAGGGAAAGATTCGCCAAAGAGCAGCCTCTTAAAGGAATGAGAGTCGCAGCGTGCCTGCATGTTACTACAGAAACGGCAAATCTTGCGATCACTCTAAGGGACGGGGGCGCTGATGTCACCCTCTGCGCTAGCAATCCTTTGAGTACCCAAGATGAGGTAGCAGCGGCGCTAATTTCGGAATACGGAATCCCGACTTTTGCGATCAAGGGCGAAGACAGAGACACTTACTACTCCCACCTAGTTTCTGCACTCGAAACAAGGCCTCACATGACTATGGACGATGGAGCAGATCTGGTTGCCATGTTGCACGGCGAACACAGTGCCTTTGCAGAGAACATCATAGGAGGAACAGAGGAAACTACGACAGGCGTTATCCGGCTGAAAAGCTTAGCCGAGGAAGGCAAACTCCGTTACCCAGTTATCGCAGTTAATGACGCGGACACCAAACATTTTTTTGATAACCGTTACGGAACCGGCCAAAGCACACTAGACGGCATCACTCGGGCGACAAATATCCTCTGGGCGGGGAAAAACGTCGTCATAGTAGGTTATGGGTGGTGTGGACGTGGTATTGCGTCAAGGGCTCGAGGAATGGGTGCACAAACAATTGTATGCGAAGTTGACCACATTAAGGCTCTTGAGGCAGCAATGGACGGACACCAAGTTATGAAGATGGAAGATGCTTCAATAATAGGTGACATATTCATAACCGTGACAGGCGGCATGAAAGCAATCGATAAAAAACACATCGCCGTCATGAAGGATGGAGCGACTCTCGCAAACAGTGGCCACTTCAATGTCGAAATCGACATTGAAGGATTAGAGGAACAAGCAGATAGCAAGAGAGAAGTACGACCATTCGTCGAACAGTACACATTGACAAGCGGAAGGAAAATAAACCTATTAGCAGAGGGCCGCTTAGTTAATTTGGCTGCCGCGGAAGGCCATCCGTCTGCAGTCATGGATATGAGTTTCGCAGATCAATCCCTGTCAGCAGAATACATGGCTAACGAATACCAGAACTTAGAAAACCAAGTTTATGTAGTACCTCGTGATATAGACGCAGAAGTGGGTAGGTTGAAACTGCTTTCAATGGGAATTGAGATAGATGAGCTTACCAATGAACAGGAAAAATATCTAAACAGTTGGGACGTTGGTACTTAAAATGACCTTAAGCTATATATTCATAGGAGAATAACAAGAATGAGCTCCAGCTTCATGGAATCACCCTCATATCTATTTACATCAGAATCCGTAACAGAGGGACATCCAGACAAGATTTGCGACCAAATCTCAGACGGCGTACTGGACGCTATGCTTAAATTGGACCCAAGAGCCAGGGTAGCATGTGAAGTGTCCTGCACTACAGGCCTTGTAGTCGTTATGGGTGAAATCAGCATTAAAGAGGGTTATGTTGACATCCCTTCTCTTGTGCGTGAAACGATTAAGTCAATTGGCTACACTGATCCTGCTTATGGCTTCGATTACAAGTCGTGCGGAGTTATGGTAGCAATTGATGAGCAATCATCAGATATATCTGCAGGGGTCTCCACCGCCCTCGAGGCAAGAAGCAGTCATGTATCAAATGATGAAGTTGAGAATTTAGGAGCTGGTGACCAGGGTATGATGGTCGGGTTCGCCTGCGACGAAACACCGGAATTGATGCCCCTACCAATGGCTTTGTCACACAAGCTCACTCGAAGGCTCGCAGAGGTAAGAAAATCGGGTGAACTCCCTTACCTTAGGCCTGACGGTAAATCACAAGTAACTGTCGAATATTCAAGCGGCAAGCCAAAAAGGGTTCATACCGTACTGCTTAGCAATCAACATTCGGAGGAAGTTGATACCGCTACCATCTCTCGAGACCTTATTGAAAAAGTGGCCAAGGCAATAATTCCCGAACATATGCTTTTAGACACAAATTATTTCGTTAATCCTTCAGGCAGGTTTGTAATAGGGGGGCCGGTTGGTGATACTGGCTTAACTGGCAGAAAAATACTTGTCGACACATATGGCGGCATGGCCCGCCACGGAGGAGGTGCATTTTCCGGTAAGGATCCTACTAAAGTGGACAGGTCAGCTGCGTACGCCGCACGCTGGGTAGCAAAAAACCTTGTAGCCTCGGGAGTTGCAAGTAGAGCGGAAGTACAAGTTTCATATGCTATCGGTGTGTCCTCGCCCATTTCCGTCTCTATCGAAACGTTTGAAACTAACAAGGTCTCAAACGAAAAAATTGATGGATTGGTTGCCAGTCACTTTGATCTTCGTCCTGGAGCAATCATAAGAGACCTAGACCTTAGGAGACCAATATATAAACAGACAGCAGCCTACGGGCATTTCGGTAGAGACGATCTAGATCTGCCGTGGGAGAATATCGATCGGGCAGAGGCTATCCGAAAAGATGCCAAACTTTGACGACTCTATTTCGGGAGGGAACGGTCAATGGCCATAAAGTTCGGCACTGATGGTTGGAGAGCTCTAATAGCCGAAGACTACACATTTGATAATGTGAGGATTTGTTCCCAAGCTGTGTGTGAATATATGAAAGCTCGCAATATAAATTCCAACGGGCTAATCATAGGATATGACACCCGATTTGGTTCAGAGAGATTCGCTACTGCCGCCGCAGAGGTCGCTGCTGCAAACGGCATTCCCGTAATGCTTTGTGACCGCTTCTCTCCCACTCCAGTAGTTAGCTACAACCTCGTGAATCGTGAATGCGGCGCCGGAATAGTTATCACTGCTAGCCATAACCCTGGTGAATGGAACGGATTCAAATTCAAACCAGGATACGGAGGTAGTGCCTCACCGGAGATCATGGAAGAACTCGAAGGTCATCTTTCTACATTGGAAAAAAGTGGCGTATTTTCGAAAATACCTGCCTCGGAAGCTGTTAAGAGCGGCCTGATAGAGATGATAAACCCTGAGCCATCATATATGAATCACGTTGCCGGAATGGTCGGCCTTCAGGACATACGGAACGCTGGCCTTAACGTCATTGTAGACTCCATGCACGGGGCAGGCGCAGGATACTTGGCACGGCTTCTCGAGGGTGGAAACACACGGGTATCCGAGATACGTTCAAATGTAAATCCTTCCTTCCCAAATATGACGCAGCCAGAACCGATTGACCATAATCTAGGACCTCTTAAGTCAGCCGTTGGTGATATGAACGGTGATATAGGCGTTGCTACTGATGGTGACGCAGACAGGCTTGGAGTGATAGATGAGGATGGGAACTACATTTCTACACTTCATACTTTCGCTCTTATATGCCAGCACCTTATTGAGGGGCTGGGAATGGAAGGAGCTCTGGTCAGGTCCATAACTATGACTAGTATGATCGACAAACTGGGGGAGATCCATGGCATACCGGTCTTGGACACCCCTGTCGGATTTAAATATCTGGGACCTGTCATGATGGAAGAAGACGCAGTTGCGGCAGGAGAGGAGAGCGGGGGTTATGCTTTCCGAGGTCACATACCTGAAAGGGATGGAATATTATCTGCCTTAATGTTGTTGGACATGATGGTCAAGACTGGAAAAAATCCTGGAGAACTGCTCATCGCCCTAGAAGAAAAAGTAGGGCCTCACTTCTATAATCGCATCGATATAGCATTTCAGGAAGATAAACGTGAACGTATCATACAGAGCATCGAGTCTACCGAACCACAATGTATTGCAAATATTCCGGTCTCTAAAATAGATACCCGAGATGGTTTCCGATATGTCCTCGAGAATGGTTCCTGGGCATTGATACGATTCTCGGGAACAGAACCTCTCATAAGGGTCTACGCGGAAGCTGGATCCGCTGAAACCGTCGATGCCCTACTCAAGGAGTGTTGTCGCATTGCCGGAGTGTGACTAGGAAGTGCCCCAATATTCCGCCAAAATCGTCAGGGCTATGATACTACGGTCCCAGTGTCTGTCTGATCCCACAAATGGAACGAACACGCCGGATGGTAATTCCATTTTAAGAATTATAGAGAGAGTCAGAGCTATTCAGATTGACACTTTGCAAAGGGTAAGGCGAAGTCAATACATAGCACTTTGGAGCAGACTAGGGGACTATCAACCAGAACTGCTCGACAATCTCTGTTACGGGGACGATCGGAGACTCTTTGAGTATTGGTATCACGCTGCTTGCATCATTCCGATTAAGGAATTTCCCTATAGATTACCTACGATGTTAATGCACAGAAAAAAGGAGTCTAAACGATGGCGTAGTTGGCACTCTGATGAAAAGAACGTTGAAGTTTTGCAAGAAGTAAAAGACCGACTAACCAGCCAAGGGCCCCAGAAAGCATCTAACTTCGATGACCATAGGGAACATCGTGGGTCGTGGTGGGACTGGAAGCCAGCGAAGAGGGCCCTGGAATATCTTTACGATTCCGGACAGGTAGTCATAAAAGACCGGCTTAAATTCCAGAGAGTTTATGGCATCACTGAAAACCATATCCCCAGAGAGTTGATCAAAAGTACAATCACAATGGACCAGGCCCTTACTCATGACCTTGAGCTGTCATTGCTTGCCACAGGCATTTGTACTCCACAACAGGTGGCCGATTACACTCATATGAAAAGAGGAGTTGCACGCCCTTATATAAGAAACTTAATGGAGAGGGGAGTAGCTCACAAAGTCAGGGCCGTCAACGTGAAAGGTGAAACTATTGATCTACTCATACACAGGGACAACATTGAAACACTTGAGCAAATTGCCGCAGGCGAGTTGAGCCGTAGTAGAACCACTTTTCTTACCCCATTTGATAGCTTGTTTTGGGCGAAGGGAAGAGATAAAGAATTTTTTGATTTCACACAGGTATTGGAATGCTATAAACCCGTAGAAAGTCGGGTATGGGGATATTTCTGTTTACCTGTTCTCAATAATGGCAACCTTGTCGGTAGATTTGATCCTAAACTAGATAGAAAATCCGGGATACTTCAAATCCACTCATTTCACTTAGAATCAGGTGTTAAGCCAAGTGAACGACTCGTCAGTGATATTGCAATTGCAATGAGGGATTTCCTCAAATTTCACGGCGCAAGCGGAATTTCTTTCGGCCTTCTTGGCAACAACGAATTGATGAAAAAGTTAGAGCGAACAATATAGAATCCTTTATATAAGCGATGTGTTCAAAATGCAGAAACGCAAAGAACAAAGGGTGATGCCCCAATGACCTCGGATGTCAAACCAATGCTCTTTCCAAGAAATGCCAAAGAGAATGACCTTCTAATACTTATTGATGGGCATGCATTAGTTCATAGATCGTTCCACGCAATACAGCAACCGCTTACGGTCAGCACTACAGGTGAAGACGTCAGAGGCGTTTACGGGTTTGTTAATGCATTCTTGAGAACATTGGGAGAGTGGCGCCCAAGCCATGTGGCAATCACATTTGATTTACCTGCCCCTACTTTTAGGCATGAGATGTTTGACCAATATAAAGCTCACAGACCTCCTACACCTCCCGAGTTGAGAAGTCAATTCGATCGAGTTCGACAGGTTATGACAACCTTTAAAGTACCTATATACGAGCTAGAAGGATTCGAAGCCGATGATCTCTTAGGAACCCTGAGCAGACAAGCAGAAGAATCTGATATAGATACGCTTATACTGACAGGCGATTCTGACACCCTTCAATTAGTCTCCCGTAGGGTAAAAGTACTGATGAGCTCAAGTGTTCAGAATCGGTCATTGTATGACGTTGACGCGGTGAAGGACCGATATGGTGGACTAGGCCCTGAATATGTAGCAGAGATAAAAGCATTACAGGGAGACTCTTCCGACAATATCCCAGGGGTGCCTGGTGTAGGAATAAAAACTGCCATAAAGCTTCTCACTGACTACGGGTCCCTAGACGGTATTTTTCAGAATCTAGGAGATGTAACACCTCCCAGGGCCAAAAACTCGCTGAGTGGGAGCCGTGAACTTGCTTACCGAAGTAGAAAGCTTGCAACCATAGTCCGCGATGTGCCTGCAGATTTGGATCTAAATTCTGCATTATTTGGGGATTTTGAAAGGGATGAGGTTATCTCGCTACTAAGGGAGTTGGAGTTCCATTCCATAGTGCCAAGAATACCGGCAAGCGAATCCCCCGTCAGTTCGGAGCATACGGAATCGGATAAAGACAGCCAGCTCTCCTTGTTCAGACCTACTCGAAAAGTCAGCGAGGAATACATAGTAGTTAACACTTCTGAATCGTTCAATCAGGTCCTAAAAGAGATAAGCACTGAACGAGGATTTTCCTTCGACACTGAAACCACGTCTCTGAATCCGATGAGCTGCGAATTGGTGGGGATCTCATTTTCTGTTGAGGAAGGTAAAGCATGGTATTTGCCATTAGGGCACAATGAAGGGATTCAGCTCAAAAAAGACGTTGTTCTTAAAAGCCTGAGTCAGATATTTGTTAATCCTACGATACCGAAACGAGCCCATAACGCTAATTTCGATCTATCTGTCATGCGACAAAGCGGGATATCAGTCAATGGATTGCAATTTGACACCATGATCGCAGCTCATGTGGGAGGCCGACGGAACTACGGGCTTAAAGAGCTTTCCCTAGAATGCTTCGGCGTGGAAATGACTCCAATTACAGAACTGATTGGCACAGGACGAAATCAACTAACGATGGCCGAAGTTTCTATAGAAACAGCAGCCCCTTACGCTGCGGCAGACGCAGACTTCACGGAAAGACTTCACAGTATTATGAGGGCAGAACTTGAACAGAAAGAAATTTCTAACCTCTATGATGAGGTGGAAGTTCCACTCATACCCGTTCTGGTGCAAATGCAGAGAAATGGTGTCTCTTTAGACACGACATTGTTGAATGAAATGTCGGTTTCTCTCGGAGGCCAACTCGATGGTATACAGGCGGAAATGTTTGAATTAATAGGTCACGAATTTAACCTGAACTCTCCAAAACAGTTAAGTGACATCCTATTTACAGAACTCCATCTACCCACCACTAGGAAAACGAAGATTGGCTTTTCGACAGATGCCCAGTCACTTGATGATCTAAAAAATCTATTAGATCGAGGTGACGGGGAGGATTCCGATCCCCGTTCATATGAGGTACTTAACCGAATCCTCGAATACCGTGAGATAGCAAAGCTCAAATCGACGTACGTGGACGCTCTTCCAGAAATGGTTAACCCGATTACAGAACGTGTGCACACTTCATACCGTCAAACCGGTACCACAACAGGAAGGATATCGAGCAACGATCCCAATTTGCAAAACATACCGGTCAGAACGGAACTTGGCAGGCGAGTGAGAGAAGCTTTCGTCTCAAGAGATGGGTGGTCGTTGCTAGCAGCTGACTACTCACAAATTGAGTTGAGAGTACTCGCCCATTTCTCTCGTGATCCAGGACTTATTGAAGCTTTTGAAAACGGAGAGGATATACACAGTTCCACAAGTTCACTTGTTTATGACATACCTATTAACGAAGTAGATTCTGATATGCGTCGCATCGCCAAAGTGCTCAATTTCGGCGTAATCTATGGATTGAGCCCCCATGGAATAGCCCGTCAAACAGATCTTTCACAGAAGGATGGGAAAAAATTCATTGATATCTATTTTGACAAATACCCTGGAATCCAGACGTATCTTGATTCTGTAAAAGAGCAGTGCAGGGCAAACGGCTATGTAGAAACGATACTCGGTAGAAGAAGATACTTACCGGACATCAGCGCAAGGAACTTCAGGCTACGTAGCCAAGCGGAGCGAGCTGCAATCAATATGCCTATTCAAGGAACAGCAGCCGATATCATCAAGGTAGCAATGATAAATATACAAAAAAGGCTACAAGACTTGGAAATGAAGACAATGATGATTCTACAGGTGCATGATGAGCTTATATTCGAAGTGCCCCAGAACGAATTATCTCAGGTGGAAACGATAGTTTCCGAATTAATGCCATCGTCGCTCAAACTGGATGTCCCATTAGCCGTTGAAATCAAGAAAGGATACGACTGGGGCAATCTTTCGTAAATAGTTTATTCATCCCCATTCGGATACTTTAGAATCTAGATGCTGAACGGGAGTAATTTAGCGGTAAAGTTACTGTCTTCCAGGCGGTTATTACCCGCCCACATATCCTCTGTTCTTTCCTAGCCATATGTGTCCGCATTTATCTGTATCCGTACAGTTACACGAGGGATGTGGCAAAAAATGTGGCAAATCCTAATCGATCTTCAATGCAGAATTCATGAATAATTCTTGGCATTAGGTTCAGATAAGGGTTAAGATTTACGTGCTGAGCGGGAGTAACTCAGCGGTAGAGTTCCTGCCTTCCAAGCAGGCTGTCGCCGGTTCGAATCCGGTCTCCCGCTCCATTTATCTGTTTGTTTATCTCTCTGTTTTGAAAACTTCCCATATGATTTATGTTTTATAAAATCAATCACATATCAGCTCCCCCCAAAGCCAAACTGTTTCGAAGGTCCAGCAAGAGAGCGAAGCGAATCTCAATGCGTACCTCTATCCGACTTGGAATCGAGATTGTCGTACCTGTGGCAGCCAAGGAAAAAGACGTCAAAAGAGCCATAGAAAAAAATAAGCTTTGGTTAGCAAAACAATTAGCCCGCATTGACAAAGAGAGGGCACTATTACGACCTAACTTCGTGTTTCTACGTGCCAACGCCGAACATCATTCAGTCACCTATTCTGAATCGCGCACCGTCAAATCTCTGTTGGTCCCGTCTAATTCGGAATTGAAGATTCTGGAGAATAGTAATTACGATCCGTTCAAGCCTTCTGAACTTCTTCAGAAATGGCTTCATGGGAAGGCGTGTGCTCATCTAAGTTCTCTAATTTCTGTTCACGCAGCTAGGAAAGAAAAGTGTTATAGCAAACTGAGAATAGCTCGACAAAAAACCCTTTGGGGTAGTTGTTCATCCAAAAAAACTATCAGCCTAAACAGAAATCTGATGTTCTTCAGCCCTGCTGTAGTCAACTATGTAATAGTCCATGAGCTTATGCATCTTGATGTCTTAGATCATTCAGAAAAGTTCTGGAAACTGGTCAAAAAAGAGATCCCCGATACTGACTTAATAAGATCCAGATTACGTTACGAAGGAGATAATCTTGTTCCCTCTTGGGCCTGGGTCTAAGTCACCAAAGCATTACCGGATACTTCATACATTCCTATGAAAAAACGAATCTTACTTTCTAAAAGATTCTGGCTATACCTTCTTATAGGAATTGTCCTTTTATCATCCTCCGGTTCGGATTATTTCCGCCAATCCAAACTGGAACGAGCCTCCGGAAACCACTCTTTCTCTATCTTTTGGTGGGAGGTTAGACACATACCCAGTAAATGGGTCCATTTGTTGTGGGAGATGTTTCCGGGAAACAAACCTACTGATGCCGAGCGCAAGTTAATTGTTCAAGACTACCTGCAATCGGTTAGGCGTTTGGATAAGGAACGAGCAAGAGTTGGAGGTTCACATTTCGCGGGTAGCGTCGCGGGATCTTCAGCAACCAAGCAGGCAACGGGGAACATCCCAAACGATTTAGAAGTTCTTGAGCGTGAAAAAGAATCGCTTCGCGGGAGAGCAGAAGAGGCGGTAGAGGCTGTCATCAGCGATGTTGTCCGGACCGAAGGTCTCGGGTTTCCTCTGGGGATATTGTTTCCTCCAACAGACTTTAGATTCGACAAACCCCCATTGATCCTAGTCACGTCTCCTCGGAATGTCATTAGACTTCAAGGAACACGGTTGATTAAAAATGACATCAGCATGACTACCCGTTCTGAGATTGAACAAATAATAGAATCCGATGGGATCACATCGGCCCTGATAGACAATCTAGCAGGTTTAGGCACTTACCCCGCATTTGTATCAGACCAGTACGAACTGAGACAATTAACACGCACAGCCGCCCATGAATGGCTTCACAATTACTGGATTTTCCGTCCATTTGGCCGATCTATGTGGAATTCATCCGATATGTACACTCTCAACGAAACCGCTGCCGATATCGCAGGAAACGAACTCGGGGACCTTGCCTATGAAAGGTTAGGTGGTAATTTGGAAGAATCGGATCTGCGGTATGGCAATACAGCTGTAGCATCCCCTCACCTCACTCGAATTCTCAGGGAAACCAGAAAAAAAGTAGACAGGCTTTTGTCTGAAAATAACATCGATGGTGCCGAAGAGGTCATGAGGGACCAACATTGGAACTTGAGACTGGGTGGTTATGGAATTCGGAAAATTAACCAAGCATATTTTGCATTCCGAGGAAACTACGCTGACAGTCCAGCTTCAGTAAGCCCTATCGGACCAGAGTTAGCCGAGTACCGAGAAACTTTCCCAACTGTTGGAGAATTCATTAAAAGCATTGCAATCGTAAAAAACTATGTGCAATTTCAAGCCATGCTGGAATCCGCACGAGCTAAAAGAATCAATTCCACCGATTTAAAGAGCAATCACAGCAAACCTGTATTAAACTCTAAAACCCCTCTGCTTACTCCTAGTCGTAAAATATCAGATGCCCCTCCAGCGAGCCTCATCGAACGAATTCGACGGTAGAGAGATTCGAGCGGATGACCCTTGACAAGTGCTCGCCCGCCAACCAGTTGAACCGATAAATCTATAACCGTCGACACTGTCTCTGTGCAGAAAACTTTCGCCGTGGTGACCTCGTTAAATGCTTCATATCCAGAATCCATCAACTTTGCTGCCCTATATAATACGGCTCTCGCAGCAAAACTCTGGATTCTCATGTCAGCATATCTGAGACGTACTCCTTCAAGGTCACCTAACTTACTTCCAGAACGATGTGGGGATTCAAGATGTTTAGTAATCAGGTTCGTAGCATAAAGTGCCATTCCTGTGGCGGTAGCTGCTTGCTCCAATCTTTCCCGTACTAAATTACCTATAGCTCCAGGCGCCCCTCTACCTACTTCACCCACAATATTAGACGAGGGCACTCTGACATCATCAAATGTAACTTCACAGTGCCCGCTGCCATCAATGCTATAAAAGGGGTCGCTGGTTGACACGCCTTCAGCATTTTTATCCACAATAGCCACAGCCGACCCTACGGGAAGGATTTCCTCATCAGAAGTTATCGTAAGAACAACTAAAATGAAATCTGAAATTTGTGCCCCTGATACATATGATTTTTCACCTCGTACGAGTATTGAATCACCATCCCACTTGGCAATTGTAGGATTGGAACTATCCAACTCGGTAAACGCAAAGCACGCTCTTTTACTACCAGTAAGCATAGGTGTAAGGAAATGTTCTTCAATGTGTTTCCCTGACCTTAAAAGCATCCCGGGTTCAGGCCCGATCACATCGGATACATTCTCAATGCCAGCAGATGCAACAGCCTCCCTAGCTATAGCCAATTTTAACGGTCCCGCATTCTCACCACCGTATTCCACAGGTTGTGCAAGCCGAAAATATCCTGCATCTAAAGATTGGGCCCTAAGTTCATCGGAATCTAACGAAGACACGGATGACAAAAATTCTTTAAAGTCACGACGAAAATTCTTCAAATCTTGGGAAATATTTTCAGGCATGTAGCCCTCGGTAGTAATTGGACAAGATGTTCATATGGTTAGGATACCTTTATGAGAGTCTTGCCAAAGTTTTCACCATTGAGCATTCCTATAAATGTTATTGGGGCGTTTCGAAGGCCTTCTACCA
Source organism: uncultured Dehalococcoidia bacterium (assembly GCA_964652755.1). Taxonomy (GTDB): domain Bacteria; phylum Chloroflexota; class Dehalococcoidia; order Lucifugimonadales; family UBA826; genus UBA11795. The sequence goes on along the minus strand of CAZZBP010000005.1, from coordinate 28,813 downwards.
CATCCTCTCGATATTTTAATTCTCCTTGTCGAATCCAATATGCCATTCGCTGGCGTCCCTCTTCAAAACGATTTTGATATTTAGTAACCAAAAATCCTTCCATTTTGGATTGACTCCTAATGAGTAGCCCCATATTTCTAGGTGCCATTTCCGGTTCAGGAAGATTATATTGCGAAATTTGACCACAAACGGAGATTCTTGCCCCTGTGTTGATCCTATCCAAGACAGCGTCGGTCACTAAGCCGCCCACATTATCGAAGTAGACGTCTATTCCGACTGGGCAAGCCTTATCCAAAGCTTGCTCTATGTTCTCAGTTTTATAGTTAATTCCAACGTCGAACCCTAATTCATTTACAATATAGTCAACTTTTTTCTCAGATCCAGCAGTACCGATCACACGACATCCCATTATCCGAGCTATCTGACCTACCACTTGACCGACTGCTCCCGAGGCCGCTGATACGACGACGGTATCGCCAGGCACAGGTTTACAAACATCAAGAAATCCAAAATATCCCGTTAATCCTGGCATCCCTAAAATTCCTATGCTTGTTTGGATCGGCCCGAGATCTTCATCTATTTTTCTTATATCGCTGCCATCTGAAATAGCATACATCTGCCATCCCATCCTACCCTCGACTACGTCACCTACATGATAGGAAGGCACACGTGATTGTTGAACTCTGCCTACTGAACCCCCTCCCATAACCTCTCCTCTATGCAAAGGGTCCGCATATGACTGCTGGTCATTCATTCGACCCCGCATATACGGATCAAGGGAAAGCCACTCGGTTTTAATAAGAACCTCACCCTCTTCCGGCATTGGGATAGGAGACTCAACAATATCGAAGTCATCCTCCGTCGGATAGCCAACAGGCCGGTTTGCAAGAAGAACTTTTAGATTCACTTCACTACCCATTAAATGTCTCCTTCTTCCTAATTCCGGATCAGCATAAGTTAAGGTAAAAGGTTGGTCAACAGAATGTTTCCATGGAGCAGTAAAGGGGTTTCTTGAAATCTCTGAGTTATAATCTCAGCCTGATCCCTTCGGCGAGCTATATAAAGAAGGTTTTAATATTGAAGTCACTGGGAACACATTTACTACTTGATCTAGAGCATTGTGACCCAGAGATACTTGATGACATTTCCCAAGTCAAAGAGCTATTAATGAGGGCAGCCCTGGATTGTGGAGCAACCGTGGTCGGAGAGACCTTTTTTAAGTTTAAGCCACACGGTGTAACGGGGGTTGTGTCGATAGCCGAATCGCATCTCTGTGTACATACATGGCCAGAGTATTCATACGCTTCCGTGGATATATTTTCGTGCGGACAAAGTTTTGACGTAGATAAATCAGCTGACATTTTAATAAAAGGATTTTCCTGCAATTCTCCGAGAATCAAGCGAATTAAAAGGGGACTAGAAGAATTACGAATCGACAAGGAATGAATGACTAACTCAAAACTTTTTATCCAGAAAGATTTACCTGGAAATTGGCATCAGGAATACATAACCCCTAACCTAATTCAGGCCGAAGAAATTGTGAGAACTTATTACGAGAAGCAAACCATATACCAGCATGCCTTGATAATGGAAGGAGCCTGTTTCGGTAGATCTCTGGTGCTTGATGGTAAGACTCAATCAACAGAGAAAGACGAATTCATTTACCACGAGGCCTTGGTGCATCCCACCATGCTTTCCCATCCTTGCCCAAAGAACATATTCATTGGCGGAGGCGGTGAAGGTGCGACAGCCAGGGAAGTGCTACGGCATAAGAGTGTAGAACGTGTGGTAATGGTAGACATTGACGAAGAGGTAGTGTCCGCCTGTCGAAAATATCTTCCAAATCATCATCAGGGATCTTTTGATGACGAGAGAATGGAGATCATTTTTGAGGACGCCTTTAAGTTTTTGCTATCTACCGACGAGCTTTTTGATATAGCAATCATCGATGTACCCGATCCCTTGGAATCAGGTCCTGCTCACAAAGTTTTTACAATGGAATTTTATCGAGTTCTTATTGAGCGACTTACACCAAACGGCGTTATGGTTTCACAATCAGGGCCGACCGGACCCGATTTTTACGCAGAGTGCTTTACTGCTGTGGCAAATACGATCCGACACGCTTTTCCTGCTTACGCTGCCCATCATGTCTTTGTACCAGCTTTCGCTTCCACCTGGGGTTTTACTCAAGGTTCCATGAATCCGTCGACGTTTAACACATGTTCTAAAGATGTAAACAAAAAACTGGCCCATCGAAATGTAGTGGGACTGAAAACGTATGACGAAATAACCCATGATGGGCTTTTCTCACTACCTGTTTATCTAAGAAAGGCCATGGACAATGAGAGACGCATCATTACCGAGTCAGAACCATTATTTGTATTCTAAAGAGATTCGGTACATAACGGTTGCATCAGAACAAACGTGCTATACTATTTTTATTTTAAACTGACTAACAATGCCTAAAGACTCGTTATCAGAACTCAATCCACCTCAAAAGAAAGCCGTCGAAACCATAGACGGTCCGCTTCTGATAATGGCAGGACCGGGAAGCGGTAAAACACGGGTAATAACCAGCAGGATCGCTTATCTCGTTAAGAATTGTGGTGTCAGCCCCTATCGAATTGCAGCGGTTACTTTCACAAATAAAGCCGCCAAGGAGATGCAGACAAGGCTTCAGTCATTATTAGGACAAGGAATAAGAGGATTAACCTCTGGAACGTTCCATTCCTTTTGCGCTATGACGTTACGTATAGATGGCGAACTAGTTGGATTGGGCAAAGATTTTGTAATATTCGACGATGATGACCAGATAACCACTATAAAAAGAGGTATGAAGGAAACAGATATTGACCCGAAACGATTTTCACCTCGGTCAATACTATCTGCAATCTCAAATGCAAAAAGTCAATTACTCGGATTGCAGGGATTCGTAGACAACAAGTCTAATTACTATGACGAGATCGTCTCCAGAGTATTTGAACGCTACGAGGAAATTCTCCAGCAAAGCAACGCAGCAGATTTCGATGACCTTTTGCTCAAAACACACACTCTTTTCGATTCGGAACCGGAGATATTGAAGAAATATCAGGAAAGATTCATCTATCTGATGGTAGATGAATTTCAGGATACCAATGTCGCACAATACAACATCGCAAAACAGATTGCTGAAAAACATAAGAATCTTTGTGTAGTAGGGGACCCTGACCAGTCGATTTATTCGTGGAGAAATGCAGACATTCGAAACATACTTAGTTTTCAAAGTGACTTCTCACAAGCAAAAGTCATTTCGCTTGAAGAGAATTACAGGTCTACTCAAACCATACTTGACGGTGCGAAGAATCTAATAGCTTCCAATAAGGAACGTGTTAACAAGGACCTGTGGACCAAAAACGTCAAAGGGTCTCCCATTACAGTTATGGAAGGATATAACGAGGAAGAAGAAGCACAACTTGTGGTTCGTGAGATAGGGCGTTACGTTGACTCGGAAAACTACATACTTGGAGACATTGCGGTTATGTACCGGGTGAATGCGCAATCACGTGCTTTCGAAATGGCTTGTCAGCGATATGGCGTGCCTTATCAGATCGTGGGGGGAGTTAAATTTTATCAAAGGAGGGAGGTTAAGGATCTAATTGCCTATCTCCGTCTAATTCTGAACCCCCAAGACGACATCAGTCTATCAAGGGTGATAAACGTACCAACACGTGGAATAGGGCAAAGGACCATGGACGAACTCACTAGAATGTCGGTAAACCTTAATTTGCCAATATTTTCTATCATTGAGGAACTCTCAAACGATAAGACAAAGAATATTTCGATACCTATTCAGTTGGGTGCACGGGCTATCAAAGCTGTAGAAGACTTCAAGAACCTAATCGACAACTTGCGAAACGAATCGAAGAACCTGGACCTTATCGAGTTAATAGATTCTGTAATTACAAGAACTGGGTTTAGACGTCACTTAGAAAACGACGAACAATCGGAAGAAAGACTCGAGAATATAGAAGAATTTCGCAGCTCAGCCAGAGAATATGCACATTTAAACGGACAAGAAGCACTGATAGCTTTCATGGAAAGTATTGCTCTCGTATCCGATATAGACGGTATGGATGAAAACCTTGATTTCATAACCCTGATAACTTTACATCAGGCAAAAGGACTAGAGTTTCCAGTCGTGTTCATAACAGGAATGGAAGAAGGATTATTACCTCATATCCGGTCCATAGATACGGGTGATCCTGGGGAGCTAGAGGAAGAACGTCGATTATGTTACGTGGGTATGACTCGAGCCAAGGAACGCCTTCATCTGATACGGGCTTTCCGCCGAGGATTCCGTGGCGGATCGGAGCCTTCGGCTCCTTCCCGTTTTCTATCTGAAATACCTAGAGAGCTTATATATGTTCCTGGGCAAACTGAAGGCGAGAGCCTCGGAACATCGGCTCAAGATAATAAAATTAGACCCTTAATAAGCCCCCCGGTCAATAATAGAACACAATCTTCCAAGCCTTCACGATCAGTAGCGAGCCACTCACCTAGGTCATCGTCACGTAAGGACCCCTCCACAGAACGTATGAGACTGCCAGGTTCAAAACATCGACAGGGAAAGGAAGTGGTGCCAGTCAGAAGACGCAGAGTTGTCAATAAAATCATTGCTCCACATTCAAAACTATCCTTTAAAACTGGTGATAAGGTAAAACATACGAGCTTTGGAGAAGGAATCGTCTTGAATTTCGAACCGTCAGGGGATGACGTACAGGTAACAGTAGCGTTTAAAGACTCAAGCGGGGTTAAGAGACTAATGGCTGGCATAGCCAAGCTGGAAAAACTTTAATGACCCAGGCCAGAATACTCCAATATTTATGTTCTTGACACCCGACAATTAATATCCCTAAACTTGGTCCAATAATCAGGTCTGATGATTTGTCAGTAACCTAATTTAGCTGCGGCTATTGCCTACATCGGAGGAATAAGAGTGTCGGATACAGAATCGGTAATCACACAGGAGATGAGGAACGCTATTGGAGTAGAATCAGAGCCAGTAGTCAACGAAGTAGAAAGAGGAGCCATCATAAAATTCGCCCAGGCAATAGGGGACGAGAGTCCCATCTATAATGACGAAGAAGCTGCGAGGGAAACAAGGTATGGAGGGATAGTTGCTCCCCCAACCTTCCTAAGATCGATGAGGGTAGGTTCTAACAAGGTAACCGTTCAGAGCCCTTACCCAGCTAATCTCGATGGCGGTAGTGAGTGGGAGTACTTCGAACCTATTAGGCCTGGGGATTTGATTACCGTGACCCAGTATTTAGCAGACGTTCACGAACGGCAAGGTAGACTAGGCAACATGTTGATAATGGTCAGAGAGACCAAATATGTAAACCAATTCGGGAACGTAGCCGCTCTCCAACGTTCTACGGGTATAAGCTATCAGCCAAAATAGAGTTTGTAGAGAGTTAATCTAGGCGCATTCAAGTCTAAAGGAAAGAAAATGTCAGACCAAATTTATTTTGAAGATGTAGAAGAAGGCAGTGTCCTGCCAACAGTTAGAAAAGATCCTACGACACAACAACTTGTGAAATATGCAGGGGCTTCGGGCGACTATTACCAGATCCACTACGACAAAGATTTCGCAAAAAACAATGACCTACCAGATGTCATTTTACATGGTGCTCTAAAAAACGCTTTTTTGGGTCAGTTGATGACCGACTTTGTTGGGGTAAATGGTAGCCTGAAAAAGCTGAGCGTCCAGTACAGGGCAATGGATATCCCAGGCACACCAGTTTTCGCAAAAGGAGTAATTAAGAAAAAGTACGTCGAAGACGGGGAAAATATTGTTGAGTGTGAAATTAAACTTGAAACTCATGAAGGCACGGTAACCACACCTGGTTATGCCATAGCATCTCTCCCGACAAGGGAATAGTTCTGTAGTCGCAAACAAAACCGCATATATAAAGCAGTCTTTTTTATATGCGGTCCTTGATATTTTCTATTAAATAGTGAAGCCGTCTAAGAGACCTTCAACTGACTTCATATCCTTTATTCCAGTAGTATCAGAAACTCTTTTATCGAAGCTGGGCCTAGATGTATCTCGATAAATGATACCTAGCGGAATTCCCTCAGCATTGACAATTTCTTGCGCAGCTTCAGCGTCCGAAGGATCATGACCCTCGGGGATATCATAAGCAAGAGGTTGTATCCCTTTTTTTACGTTGCCTTTCAGCGCTTCGAAGGTATTGTTATATTCGGTACATGGTGACTGAACGTGAACTATTGAGAAACCGGAATGGTTCATGGCTTCATACATTATGTCAGTCATATCTTTTACTTTAGTTGAAATAGTTGAAGCTATAAAGGAAACTCCCATAGTGAGATAAGACCTCAAGGGATGAAGCTTCTCCTCCATCTTTCCATAGGGGGTTGAGCTCGTAACTACACCTAAGTCAGTTGTTGGAGAGCTTTGTCCTTTGGTAAGCCCGTACACACCGTTATCCATTACAACCGCCGTGACATCTAAATTCCTCATCCCTTGCGGCCCTATATGCTCGGCTCCGATTCCAAGGAAATCGCCATCTCCAGCCACAATTATCACATTTAAGTCTGGATTCCCCATCTTAATGCCCATTGCTAGCGGCAAAGAACGACCATGAATGCCATGAATTCCAAAAGGTTGTTCCTTTTCTAGCATATGAACCATGTTGCCTGAACAACCTATTCCAGCCACTACAACTGAGTTTTCCACGGGCTGCTCGTTTTCTACTATGTGCTTACCTAGCGCTACTTCCAGAGAACGTCTGACGCCAAAGTCTCCGCAGCCCGGACACCATTTAAAGTCATATTCAGGATTCTTAAGGGTCATGCCATAACACCTTTTAATACGTGGCTTTCAACAATTTTTCTTATTCTGTCGATCAGTTCGCTTTCCTTAAACGGCAATCCAGTGTATTTAGTTATTGATACAGCTTTGACACCTTCAGACCTTAGAACTGAGGAAAACTGACCCATATAGTTTAACTCAGGAACTATCACTAATTCTTTACTTTTTAGCACTTCTAGCATTTTTTCCGGCATGGGATGCAAGTACATTGTATAGCACCATCCAACATCAACATTCTCTTCCCTCAAGGTGTTGTACGCCGCCAAGGCGGGCCCTTTAGAGCCACCCCATGGCACTATAACTATGTTTGTATCCTTATTGTTATCTTCCTCAAATATACCGTCATTCAGCAGATTGAGTTTATTAAATCTGCGCTCTGTCATTTGTACATGCCTGGAGGGCAGGTGAGTTGTATCCCCCATTGCATCATGCTCACTTCCATTCGCGATGTAGCTGCCAGAGCCTCCCGGTATAGGCATTGGAGAAAGTTCAACCCCATCATATCGAAGGTATCCATTGCTACCTTCATAACTTTTTCTGCTCTCTACTCCGACCTTGTTTGCATCAGGTCGAGGAATATTCTGCCGTCTTTCAGACATAGCGTGCTCGCTCAGAAGAACGACGGGCCCTTGATAACGTTCAGCCCAATTAACTGCCATTACCCCCGCATAGAAACATTCCTCAACCGTTCCGGGTGCAATAACAGGTAGCTTCATATCACCATGGCCTGGGTAGAGAGCAGTCATAAGATCCGATTGTTCGGTCTTAGTCGGAAGTCCTGTTGAAGGTCCGCCTCGTTGAACATCTACAACCACGAGTGGAATCTCGGCCATCCATGCCAATCCAAGACCCTCCCCCATTAGTGAAAAGCCAGGTCCTGCAGTGCTCGTCATTGCTTTCTTCCCTGCAAACCCCGCGCCAACAATGCTAGTTATAGATTCAATCTCAGAGGTGGACTGATAGACGAACTTTCCCGGTCCAACCAAATTTTGTTCCATCCACACCAAAATGGGAGTTGCTGGGGATATTGGATACCCGACGAACACGTCAAGACCAGCTGCTGTCGCACCCAAGCTAACAGCAATATTCCCATTGATCAAAACCTGATCTCCCTCAGGTTTGATTGGATCAGCCAGTTCCCCAAGGCTAAATCCACTCTTATCTGCCTCAGCCGATCCGAGGGAAAGAGCCATATTGTTCGAACTAATTATTTGTTCGTCGGAGGGACGTCCTCTGGTATATCTCTGTCTATTAAACTCTTCCAGCACACTCAATGGGAGGTCTACCAGTCGTGCCAAAGCCCCCATTACAACAAAGTTAGCTGCCCGATTGTTACCCGTCTGCTTAGCAAGTTCGTCGAAATCCATACCAAGAACGTTGTCAGATTCCTCAATTTCGAACTCTCCATTATTGAAGACAATCACTCCATCATCCGCCACTTCTTCCTTATGGTTCTCATAAGCATATTCGTTGAACGCGACCAGCACATCCAACTCGTCACCCGAGCTCAAGACCTCACTTGTAGATATCCTCGTCTGAGTCCACGTTGGACCGCCTCGTATTTGGGACGGAAATGTGGAAAACGTTTGAACGTTATATCCTGACTGGGCCATTGCTTGCGCTAATCCCTCAGCAGACGTAACCACACCCTGTCCGCCTTCTCCAGCGAACCGGACTACAAAGTCCTTCTTTTTCAAATGTTCCTCCATTCATCCGAAGTCAATACAGGACAAAACTCGATTAACCAGTAGCTAGATCTAGTCCCATCAAATTGTAGCAAGACACTTTCAAGGAGTCTTCAGCCAGCCCTATTCGTGAAAGTTAACTAAATCAATTCCCCCGTTCTTACACATCACCGCATGCCTGATTTGAGATAGGCACCAATGGAAAATATATCAACGCCTATTTTGTGGTGTCAATTTTGTGTTCCTCTTCACAATTGAGATATTACTTTACAGTTTCCCGGTATTAAAAGTGATCTATTCAGACACGACATATTTATTACATAAGTTATGGACTATAGAATTCCTAATATTTAGAGAATTATTCTGAAGCGATAGCACTAAAACAAAAAGGCGCAGCAACCATGTAGGTTGCATCGAAAACTAACATCATACTCAGCCATTTCCTTATATCAGCTAGGCCTCCACCAGAAAGTATTACTTCGGTACATTCTACAGCCGAAAGTAGTACAGGAACTATCACAGGAAGATATAGAACTGGGAGCATCACCTCTCTCGCTTTAGTGTTGATCGCCATAGCAGAGAATAATGACCCGACAAGAGCCAAACCGAACAAGGCTAATACGGAAACCAATATGAGCGGAATAAGTTGAAAATACAAGTCAAAGAAAACAACCATCACCGGAAGTAAGATTGCCTCAACAAACATCATAAAAATTAATGTGGAAATTACTTTTCCGAAAAAGAAAGTATCTCTGCTGATCGGGGAAAGAAGAGTCCCGTCAATTCCACCAGATGAAAGTTCTAAAGCAAAGACCCTTGTCAGGCCAAGAATACCGGCAAAAACTAAGGTAACCCAGAGTATTCCTGATGCAACCATGTTCGCCATAGAGGGAGTTGGATCGAAGGCAAAATTAAAGGTTACAACCGATAGCAAAGCAAAGACTATCATTGAAATAGCTACTTCTCTGGTTCTCATCTCCAGCAAAGTATCTTTCCAAACTATTATGGCAATCTGGTACAAATACGTTTTCAAAACAGTTTGCCTTGCTCCAAATTGTAGTATGTAACTTTCTCACCATACGCCGCTTCTCTACTGTGAGTAGTAACTAAGGCCGCACCGCCTGATCGGATAAAGTCTGCAATAATGTCCTCAAATATCTTCACAGTCTGAATATCCAGACCAGACTCGGGTTCATCAAGAAGTAACACAGCTGGCTTGTGCAGAAGGGCCCTAGCTATACTCACTCTTTTTCGATAACCATGAGAAAGAGTATCTATACGTTGATCAATTTTTTTATCCAGTCCAAGGGGTGAAATGAGTCTCTCGAATGCTTCACTCTCTACTGGTCCTTCTTTGAGCCCATAAAGCCTTGAGAAAAATAGAAGGTTCTCCTTAACTGTGAGAGCTTCATATAAAAACGGGGCGTGAGCAACAAAACCTACTAATTCTCGCGCCATTTGGGATCGAATCGACGTATCTCTTCCGCATACTTTTGCTAGACCTTCGTCTGCGGTAGTTAAGGAAGATATAATCGATTGTAGAGTTGTTTTGCCGCTTCCATTGGATCCATGTATAACAACTACTTCACCGCGACTCACTTCAACATCGAGAGAGTTGAGAACCCTCAATCTTCCATAGGATTTGGTCAAGCCTTTTACTTCAACTACCGATCCCGAAAATTTACTCATTCTAACCTACTGGACAGACTAGGAAGTTAATAAGATCCCTCGAGTTGAATCTATACAGATATAGTTAAAGCCGACTTGGAACACAATTATGCTGGGTTGATACAATTACATAGATTATCAGACGAATGATGGAGGAATCTTCACCCCCTATAATTAATTTCCCCGAGTACTTGGATCGATGATGGAGATACCGATGGCTTCAATAAATGAATTACAGAAAAAATATGAGGGGCTAAATGATAAATTTGAAATGGCGCCGGACGAGGCGGTTAACTCCGATATATTGATGACATTCGATTATGAATATCGTGGCTCAGATGCAGAAGTCACAATCGATACCGACGAGTTTACAGCGGTATGCCCTTGGACAGGTCTACCCGACTTCGGCACACTAACTGTTTCATACGTCCCAAACACTTTGTGCATCGAACTAAAATCTCTTAAGTACTACCTTCTCTCTTACACCGGTGTGGGAATAGTTCAGGAACATGCTGCAAACAAGATTCTCGAAGACCTCGTAAAAGCGTGCGGTCCGATCAAAATGAAGATCAATCTTGACTACAAAGTTAGGGGCGGACTTCACACATCTGTTGCTGTAGGTTACTCCAGCTAATCTACGACTATGAGTCGATACGGCATCACTCTCTTATCTGGAGGATTGGACTCAACCACGGTCACTACTTTTGCTCGATCTGAGGTGGACCATTTATCTGCAGTAACATTTTATTACGGTCAGACTCACAGCAAAGAAGTAGCATCCGCAGAGCGTATTGCAAAAGAGCTCGATGTTGACCACAGGCTATTAGACATATCGTTTCTAGGAGAGATAGCTTGGTATTCAGCCCTAACAAATCCTGAACTTTTCCCCCTGCCAAAAAACCGCACCGAGATCGGTTTTGGCGTGCCGATCACATATGTACCTCTAAGAAATACTATCTTCTTATCACTTGCTGCCGCTTTATTGGAGAGTTCAATTCTAAAGTCAATAGAGTCAGAAGGCGAAGACCCGAAAAGAATTTCGGCCAGTATATTTATTGCGCCAAATGCAATTGATTACAGTGGTCATCCTGACTGCAGACCTGAGTTCTATGAAATAGCTGCAGATACTCTCAATGAGGGGTGCAAAATAGCCGCGCAGTACGATATTAAATTCGAGATACATACTCCCATCATCAATATGTCTAAGGCTGATATCGCGAAACTAGCCCAAAAAATTAACGCTCCTATTCACCTCACCTGGAGTTGTTACGAAGGAAGAGAGGTTCCCTGCGGATCCTGTGACAGTTGCGTTTTAAGAGCGAGGGGTTACGAAGAAGCGGGACTCATAGATCCCTTGTTCGAAAATTTCAGGGAGTGACCAGCAATGTATCAACATGTCTTCATCTTCGGGTAAACTGTCAAATAACCTCAACTGAATCTGATCCGACATTCTAGGCAATAAACACAATCACAAGCTGGTTGTGTGAAACTAGAAAATATAATCTGAAAATCTGGAGGAAATAATGACTACGTTTGCAAGGTATGAAGCCGATGGGATCGTCTTACATGGAATTGTGGAAGGCCACGTAATCAAGGAGATATCGGGCTCTCCACTAAACGACTACAGTAAGACTGGGAACTCCCATAATCTTCAAGATGTAAAGCTATTACCTCCCGTCTCTCCCCGCAAGATTGTCGCAATTGGCCTAAATTACAGGAGTCATCTTGGTGATAAACCAGGCCCTGCGGCGCCTGAACCGTTTTTGAAATCTTCCACGACAGTCGTTGGCCATGGCGATAATATTGTCATACCTAAGATCGCCATAGAGGAAGGAGTGAAAATTCAACCTGAAGCAGAGCTCGCTCTAGTTATAGGCAAGGATTGTAAAGGTGCCACGCAAGATAATGCTCTTGATTATGTATTTGCCTACACCTGCGGTAACGACGTATCTGCCAGAGACTGGCAAGCGAACGATTTACAGTGGGCAAGAGCCAAATCCTCGGATACATTTGGCCCCATAGGACCTTGGATGACAACAGATCTGGATCCAACCAACATCCAAGTTATATGCAGGGTGAATGGGGAAGAAAAACAAAATCAAAACACATCTGATTTGCTCCACCCTGTAACAAGAATTATTGAATACGTAAGTTCAGTTATTACCTTGCAGGTTGGGGACGTGATCATGACGGGAACCCCTGGCACACCTGGCGATATACATCCGGGAGATGTTGTAGAGGTTGAACTGAGTGGAGTTGGAGTGCTAACAAATCCTGTGGTTGCTGAATCCTGACCGTGATCCTTACATATTGAAAGACCTATTCAGGGGGTGTTTTTGCTCCGTATCGCTTTTCAGGAAAACAATTGCTCCAACCTTAACAATAAAAGCTCCCTTCCTTTCCCAAAGGACCAATAATAAGTAATGTATATACCAGCAAACACCATAGCGATCTTTCCTACACGATCAACCCATGGTAATAATCTACTAACTAGTCTTGTCGCAGCGTCCTCAAAGAAAAGGGCAACTACAGTTACTCCAGTCATTATTGCTCCCATTCCCAGACTGTAGGCCAAGGTACCAACAGCTATATTCAACGTTCCTCCTACGGAAATTCCAGAACCTACAATAATCCCTATCGCCGCCAGAAATATAGGAAGGGCGCAGCTCAAAGATGCTATGGC
>CAZZBP010000005.1:0-15893 GCA_964652755.1 uncultured Dehalococcoidia bacterium | reverse complement strand
AATAATCATCCTATGACAGGGATAACTTGGGATGATGCTATGGCATATGCAATCCCAAATAAAAAAGTCTGCCACGCCCCTCCAATGCGCCCAAAGCTCACTCCGTCTAAAGATGATAATTTCATTACCCGTCCTGTCCACAAAAGCCACGATCCCAAAACAGTAATCATCAAACCTACAAAAAGACCAGATATCGGCAAAAGGGGCCCTATAAAACGGCCACCCAGCGCCAACACAAGCCCCACGGCGCCAAAGACTATGATGAAACCTGTCGTTACCAGAACTCCTAAAACCAGTCCCTTGACTAAAAGCCTCACCGGGTTTGAAGAAACTGGGGTTTTCAGCCCTCGAGAAGACCCGAATTGATATCCGATGTAGGCTGGGAACATCGCAACTCCACAGGGGTTGAAGGCCGCTACTATTCCTGCAGTAAAGGCAAAAAATATCGGGATATCCATCAGGCAAGGTACCTTGTTGCAATCGATGTTATAGGGAATCTATGAAATCAACTATGAAATAAATTTAGTGACGTTAAGAGTAAAAAGTCCGTTCTCACCAAAGGGATTATAATTCCCATCATTAAAGTTATTTCAATTGACAGTCACATATGGCGTTGCTAAAGTTAAGCTGATATGGAATATATTCTCAACCTTACATCTTCAAAGGCATCTTACCAATTAGGCTGTAGGTGCGCATGTTGTAGCACGTTATAGAGGGAGAATTAGACGTTATGTCAAGGACTCTAGCCCGCTCTCAAAGCAGAGCGGTTTTTTTTTGAATTAAAAAATGAAAATTAGTCTTACGGCTCAAAGAGGGAGATACAAGAATGACCACGACTGAGTGGGAACCGAAAGTTCAAGGGATTCTCGACATACTGCCGGAAGAGATAGTCGATTTCGAGACTCAGGTAGAAAGGTTCCAGGCAGGTGAGTGGAACCCGAACGACTTCATGGCTTATCGTCTGAGACAGGGTGTCTATGGACAACGCCAACCTGATTCCCAGATGTTAAGGATCAAAGCCCCTTTTGGTGGAATAAATGCTGATCAAATGGATGCCTTGGGGCTTCTGTCTGAAAAGTATGCCCCGCTAGGAAAAGGACATGTAACCACAAGAGAGAATTTCCAGTTTCACCACATCCCTTTGGCAAACACTCCCGAAATAATGAGGATGATAGGGGATGTTGGCCTATCCACCAGGGAAGCCTGTGGCAACACAGTTCGAAATGTCACCGGATGCCCAAATGCGGGGGTTTGTGAAAATGAACCTTTTGACGTCACGCCGTACGCAGCTGCCTACGCCCGCTACTTCGTAAGACATCCGTATACACAATCGCTCCCGCGCAAGTTCAAGACTTCTTTTTCTGACTGTGATGATGATTGTGCAATTTCTGCAATTCACGACATGGGTTTCATTCCCAAATTAAGAGAGGGCAAGAAGGGATTTCAGATGGTCACTGGTGGTGGTACATCGATAATGCCGAGGATTGGGCAAACCCTATTCGAATTTGTCCCTGTTGAAGAGTATTTAAAGGTCACTGAAGCAGTAATTCGAATATTTCATCAAACCGATGAACTCAGAAAAAATAGGATGAAAGCACGAATAAAATTCTATATCGACCGGATTGGTATGGACGCATTCAGGGCTAAAGTTCAAGAGGAATTAAAAGGAGAGTGGGCAAGAAAATCATTTGATCCGACTCCTCTTCTTTTTATTGAAGATGAATCTAAAAACGCGCCCTCTCTAGATAAGAGCTATAAATCCGGGGAAAGCGCTGAATTTGACCTTTGGGTTGAATCCAATGTTACAGCACAGAAACAAGTAGGTTACAACGTCGCTATGGTGAAACTACCTCTAGGCGACATTAACAGTGAACAGTTTCACCAGATAGCCGATATGTCACGTAAGTATGCCGGCGGGCGAATGAGACTAACCCATCAGCAAAACTTCGCCTTCAGATGGATTCCTACAAACGCATTGTTTGAGGTATGGGAACGGCTTAACCAAATAGGCCTCGGGGAATCAGGAGCTCACGAGGTTACAGACATAGTTTCATGCCCTGGGACCGACAGTTGCAAATTGGGGATTACTGCGTCAATGGGACTAGGCAATGCACTCACTGAGGCAATTCAGACAGTTGATACGAGTGATCCTCTGATCAGAAAAATGCACATTAAAATGAGTGGATGTCCTAACGGTTGTGGGCAGCATCATATCGCAGACATTGGATTTCACGGAGCGGCAGCAAAAGGCCCAGGCGGCCAGGTACCCGCCTACGAATTGTTCTTAGGTGGTAGTTTTGACGGTGGGGATACAAGGATCGGACAAAGGGTAAAGACCAAGGTACCAGCGAAATGTGTTCCTGCGGCCCTCTAGAAAATAATCACCCATTACAAATCTGACCGGAATCAAGAAGAGCAGTTTAAGGACTATGTTGTTAGGGTGGGAGCGGACAAAATAGAGCCGTTACTAGAAGAATTCAAGGATATACCTGAACTCAACCGGGAGTCCCTAGATTTTTACATGGATTGGGATAAAAACGTTAAATACCAGCTCGAACGTGGCGAAGGAGAATGTGCCGTGTAGTAGGCAAACAGCCATCGGGTACATCTAGGCAACCGGAATAAAGAAAGCCCCTATGTCGAGGGGCTTTCTTTATTCCGGTTGCTATCACGTTTTTATAGCATTTAAGCCTATTTTTTATTCCACCGCCTCCAAAAATCCAATCCCAGTCCACCACTTCCTTGTCGCCCAATGAAAAAAACTAAGTATGCGGAGAGGAAAGCTACAATACTTATCCAGATGAATATTTGCTGTCGAGTAACGAGAAAAAGAATGGTAAATACTGCGGTCACAATTAGGAGTCTTAATGAAGAAATGAATCCCAACTTGCGTCTAACGGCTTGGCTGAACCATGTACGCAATTCTTCGACGAGTGTCATATGGCTCATCGAGACATTTTTCGGAGCGTCGGGAAGATCTCCTGAGTTCTCTAGGATCTTTTCGATCTCTTCTTCGTAGCGCTCAGATTTTTCAGGCATCGTACCATCCCGACATTCGCAACGATCATCCTTTAACTTCGCAACGAAACTTGCCTACCATTTGATTAACTTCCTTGATGCTAATCAACGTTCAACATCATGTCAACCGAGCGTGAGTGATGAATCCAGAGATGGATCTCACAATGACTCCTACCCTGACACGCCGACATGTCCTAATACAGGTGAAGTGATATACTGGAGAGACTGTTCAGGAACAAATCTGACTCTGAGGAGCCTCCCGTGAAAATAACTCAAGATGAGGTTGTGGAACGGCAAACTATGCTTCACATCGAACTTGAGGATAATGACATAGATCCCTACCTTGACCGAGCTTATATGCGGGTTGTTCAACGCGTTAACGTTCCCGGATTTCGTAAAGGAAAGGCTCCTAGAAGAATAATAGAACAGTATTTTGGAAGAGAGTCGCTACTGAATGAAGTTCTCGATTCAATGCTACCTGAACTAACAGGAAAAGCCATTGCAGAGAAGGATTTGGATGCGGTAGGCCTTCCTAGCATTGATTTGGAAGGACTTGAACCTTTCCAGTTCTCCGCGATAGTCCCGTTGCGACCAGATGTGGATTTAGGTGAATACAAATCAATTCGTTTGAATAGAGAAGAACCTTCTCTTCCAGATGACGCCGTCGACGAAAGAATCGAGCAATTACGCCTAAGCGTAGCATCATGGGAACCGGTCGACCGTGCTATTGAAGTTGGTGACATGATATCGGCACAAATAAATGGAAATATAGGCACCGAAAATATAATAGATGAGAACGAAGCAGTCTACTTAATCAACGAGGACATAGATAGACCATTCCCAGGCTTCACTGACAAACTTGTCGGCCTCGGGGTAGATGAGCCTCACGACTTTAACCTTGATATACCGGATGATTTCCGTGACGAGAATCTTGCAGGTAAGAAAGCTTCGTTTAACGTTACTGTGAAAGACATAAAGGAAAGAGTACTTCCAGAGCTGGACGACGATTTTGCCCAAACTATCGGTGAGGGTTACGATTCTCTTGATGACTTGAGAGAGGAAGTTGATAAGAGTCTGAAAACGGAGTCCGAGGCTGAATCTTCAAGAGCATTTAGAGAAGCTGTCATAGAAGCGTTAATGGAATGTTCAACTGTCGAACTTCCCCCTTTATTGGTAGAGCACGAATCAACACATATGGTTGAAGAACAGGAAAGAATGGTAAGCCAAGCTAATATGGTGTTAGATGATTATCTTCAGTCTATGGGAAAAACGCGTTCTGAACTTGAAGAGGAATCTAGACAAGAGGCTTTGACAAGGCTTACTCGGTCATTTGTTATTTCATACCTTGCAGAAGAAGAAGATATCAAAGTTTCAGATGAAGACATAGAGGAGCGTTTAGAAGAGTTATTCGCGGATTCTGACCAGGAAACCCCAAGTTCCAGCCAAACTGAAGAAATGAAAGACTATCTCCAACGATCCATGAGAATGGAGCGGACAATGGAACGGCTAGAATCGATTGCAGAAGGTAAATCAACCAGTGATGTCGGAGAATCCTCCAATGAGAATGCCGACACTCCGCAAATCGCCGAATCCACTGACATAGCTGATAAAAACACCGAGAATGAAGGAGGCGACGAAGATGTTTCGCAGTCCTGAAAACATAATCCCTATGGTTGTCGAAAGGGATCCAAGAGGGGAACGATCGTATGACATCTATTCTCTATTACTAAAGGAGCGCATCGTATTCCTTGGTACGGGGATAAACGATCAGGTCGCAAATGCAATTATTGCGCAGTTACTTTTTCTTGATAGAGAGGATCCTGAGAGAGACATAAATCTTTACATTAACTCTCCAGGAGGTGTGATTAGCGCGGGTCTTGCCATATACGACACCATGCAATTAATCAGGCCCAGCGTCTCTACAATATGTGTTGGTATGGCTGCCAGCATGGGAACCGTTTTGCTATGTGGCGGGGCCTCCGGAAAAAGATTCGCTCTCCCAAACTCCACTATTCACATGCATCAGGCCCTAGGAGGCGCTCAGGGACAAGCGTCAGATATCGAAATTGCAGCCAGAGAGATTATACGAATGCAAGATAAAATTCGGAATATAATCTCAGAGCATACTGGGCAACCCTACGAGAAAATAGCAAGGGATACAGACAGAGACTTTTACATGAGTTCAGACCAGGCTAAAGATTACGGCCTAATCGATATAGTCATGGCTTCTGCCCAAGCCAACACAAGCTAGGAAACTGATTTACAATGTCTTCCTCTCAAAACGACTATATTTGTTCGTTCTGCAGCAAGCCTCAGACGCAGGTAAAACGTCTTATAGCAGGTCCTGACAGGGTCTTCATTTGTGACGAATGCGTTACTTTATGTGACCAAATTATCTCCGAAGAAAATGCGGAAAAAGTGGCATCTGCAGAGAACCCTTTAGATAAAGGGCTAACTCCCAGATCAATTTTCACTAAGTTGGAAGAATATGTAATAGGCCAAGCGAGCGCAAAGAAGGCCCTCAGTGTGGCCGTTTACAATCATTACAAAAGGATCTGGTCCAACCAGCAACCCAATAGTGATGTAGAACTGCAAAAGGCCAACATCCTCATGTTCGGACCCTCAGGGTCTGGGAAAACATACTTGGCTCAAACCCTGGCTCGAATTCTTGATGTACCGTTTGCGATCGCTGATGCAACGTCACTTACTGAAGCCGGATATGTCGGCGAAGACGTGGAAAACATCCTATTAAGACTGATTCAGTCTGCAGACTTCGACATATCCCGCGCAGAGCAAGGAATCATTTACATTGATGAAATTGACAAGATATCACGTAAAAGTCCCAACCCATCCATAACACGGGATGTTTCAGGGGAGGGAGTTCAGCAAGCACTTCTAAAGATCATAGAAGGATGCATTGCTAACGTGCCTCCTCAAGGCGGTCGAAAGCACCCTCATCAGGAATTCATGCAGATTCGGACTGATGACATCCTTTTTATGGTCGGCGGCGCCTTTGAGGGAATGACAGATATAATCGAAAAACGGGAATTTACCAACAGAAATTCTATTGGATTTAATAGAGAACAAATCACTGAGATTAAAGACAGTGAGGAAAGCAAGATAAGACACCTTATAAGCCCTGACGATCTCATGGAATACGGATTCATACCTGAGTTCGTGGGACGACTCTCAGTGATTGCTACTTTAGACAACCTAAGCAAGGAAGAACTCATACAAATTTTGACAGAACCGAAAAACGCCTTCACAAAACAATATGAATATTTATTTCAGATGGACGATGTGAAGCTTAAATTCACAGAAGCTGCCTTGTCGGCAGCTGCCGACAAGGCAATAGGCCAGAATACGGGAGCCAGAGGACTTAGGACCATTTTGGAAAGTACTTTATTAGACGTAATGTATGAGCTGCCCACTTTGCAGGATGTCACTCATTGTATCGTTGACGCCAGCGCTATCAACGGTGAAGGGCCTGTGGAAATGTCGAAAGAAGGGGGCGAGTTGATTCAATTACCAGGCCTACAACGTCAATCCGCCTGAGTTTAAGCCCATCCAACATTCCATCGGTTGATTTGACGTGGCAATGTAGATTGCCTGATGAATTATTCCCCTTCGCAGACTGGCACCAACTTAATTCTGAGTTCTTCTAACTGAGATTCATCTATACCTGATGGAGCGTCGAACAGTGGATCGACCTGGCTTTGCGTTTTAGGAAATGCTATGACATCCCTCATTGAATCCTTCCCGAGAAGGACCATAACGAGACGATCAACACCCGGGGCAATACCACCATGGGGTGGAGCTCCGTACTCAAATGCATTCAACAGCTGTGCGAACCGTTCTGATATTTCTTTCCGTGAGTATCCTAAAACTTCAAAAATTTTTTCCTGAAGATCTCTATGATGTATTCTTATACTACCGCTCGCCAACTCAACGCCATTGCAAATCAAGTCATATGATTGAGCTATGACTTTGCCTGGTTCAGAGTCTAAATATTCAGAATAACCGGATTTTGGCATACAAAATGGATGATGACTGGCATTCCATTTTTGATCTTCATCATTCCATTCGAAAAGTGGAAAGTCAGTAACGAATGCAAAACACATAACGTCGGGGTCTGCCAGATGTAATCTCTTACCCATTTCGTGTCTGAGCGCTCCAAGGGCTTGATTCGTGTTCTTCGGATCACCCGCAATAATTAGTACAAGGTCCCCATTTCCCGCTCCGGTTTTGTCGGCAAATGCACTAACGTGATCAGGGGTGAGAAAACGTGCGATATTTGACTTAACTTGTCCCATGTCCAAACCTTTAAGGTCATCTTCCGCGTCGCTGATGCCTATCGCGATCAGACCACTGGCACCTCTAGACTTCACAAATTCTGTGAGATCATCTATCTGACTCCTCGTATAATCTGCACAACCCGGAGCCGCGAAACCTTTTACTATCCCCCCAGAATCGACCACATTTTGAAAAACTCGAAATTCTGTTGTCGACGCGATATCTCCTACGTCAGCCATCTTTAGCCCATATCTAAGATCGGGCTTATCAATAGAATAATGGGTCATCGTTTGTTCATACGTTAGCCTTGGAAAAGGCTTTATCAAAGTTTTCTCAGGAAATAGTTTCTCAATTAATCCGGTAAAAAGCTCCTCAGTGAGACGGAGGACATCCTCTTCCTCAACGAAGCTCATCTCCAAATCCAATTGAGTGAACTCAGGCTGACGGTCAGCCCTTAAATCTTCATCACGGAAGCAGCGAGCAATCTGAAAATATTTTTCCACACCTGCAACCATCAAAAGTTGCTTTAGCTGCTGGGGTGACTGTGGAAGGGCATAGAATTGCCCGGGGAAGAGCCTACTAGGCACTACGTAATCTCTGGCGCCCTCAGGAGTACTTTTTATAAGTATTGGAGTCTCTACCTCCAGGAATCCCAATCCATCTAGAAAATCCCTGATAAATTTCACGATCTTGTGACGTATTATCAAAGCATTCTTCATGTTCTCACGCCTGAGATCAACATACCGATATTTGAGTCTTACATTTTCATCAACATCGCTTTCCTCATTGACGTAGAATGGAGGTGTAAGAGACTCATTAAGAACGTTGATTTCGGTGGCGTAAACCTCAATCTCACCTGTAGGTAAGTCAGAGTTAGACGTACCGTGGGGGCGCGATGCCACCTGCCCTCTCACTTGAATAACCCATTCATTCCGAAGCATTTCGGCTGTTGCGTGTGCTTCTTTAGCCGTCTCCGGATTGAATACCACTTGAACAATCCCTTCCCTATCACGCATATCTATAAAGATCAGGTTACCATGGTCCCTCCTACGATGAACCCAACCAGCAAGAGTGACAAATTGGCCATTGTTCTCAGACCGCAGGGCGCCGCAACTCATTTCTTTCAGCAAAGTGATTCCTCCGAATCTTTAGAAACCGTGTACTTATCTAAAAAAGGATAGGGCTATTCCTAAATGCGCCTGTTTCTATCTTTTCCCATGGAAAGGCACATAAACGTTTCCGTCTTTCTAACACCCGATATTGTACCCACTTGAGTCATTAGAATGTCTCCAAGTTTCTCTGCCGTCTCTATCGTCACCCATGCAAATTTATCGAAAGATCCAGTTGTTACACTCACCCAATCTACCTCTTGCAAAGCTGCAAGCCCGTCACTTACGAGATCAATCTTGTCTGGATCAACTTGTACACCAATAATTGCCTCTGTATAAAATCCAAGTTTTCCTGGATTGAGGCTTACATTGACGTTGACAATGTCCCCATCAATTAGCTTGTTTAGACGTCTTCTTATTGTCCCTTCACTTACACCTAGGAAGCGTGCAATACTTGCGTTGGACGCCCTGCCATCCGCTTTGAGGATGTCGATTATTTGCTCGTTTAGATTGTCGAGCATTCCTCTTTCTCAATTGAAATAATATTTACCATTATACGTTTACCTAAAGCCTCTTGGTGGGATCCAAATTGTACCTAAGAAATTAGACTCGATTAGCGGCAAGCCAAAACCCACAAAGTACGGCGATAATCACTGAATAGTTAAAAAATAGATTGAAACCTAGGCCAGTCAAAATCGATAAAACTATTATTGAGAATGTTACCCCAACCATCGAAATTATACGTAGTAACCATCCTCTCTTCCTGTTGCAAGTAAGACTAATCGCTTCGCCAACTATTATTCCACTGATACCTATAATTCCTAAGAAAATATAGAACCTGATATTCATTGGAATTCCAATATTAACCAGGGATCGATAAATACCGTATAGCAACACACCAGAGACAAGTCCTGACGATATAGTCACTAATACGGCTCTTAAAAAAATAGCTAGCGGAATATCGTAAGTAGGTAATCTAGACGTTTTACCACAATCCGGACATCTGAAGCCAGTTGGAGAGTTCTCCATACAACGGGGGCAGATTGGATCCTCACATCTAGTGCAGTACAAATTTGTGGAAGTATTTTTATGACGCCGACATACGGAGTCTTTAGTTGTATGGCCAACCTGCATACAGAGTATCCCGCGTGGAATTACACTTAGTCTCAATAGTGTTATTAATTAAAATTTCTACCTACCCACAGATTTCTAGAACTTATATCCCTATCCCAGATTAATCTACATAACAAAACATTTATTGTATGACCAGTTTCGGCAATACTCTCTCCGTTCGCGGTAATTCGCTTGGCCAACAAAACAGTACTAATTCCGAGAGCAAATAAAATAATATGAAAGTCCCTACCAAAAATTATAGTGAGGGGAACTAAAAGTATTAGGGATACAAACGTCCACAATCCGCTGTCTCTATTTACGAAACCTCGCCCCAGCAAACCAGGTCCTATCGCAAGTATGATCATCTCCTGCCACAATGACATTCCGATAATAACCCCCATGGATGTCGCCACCCCCCTTCCTCCTTTAAATCCCAAGAAAATAGACCAGTTATGGCCTACGACTAATAGCAAAGCTGCTACAGAGCTCAACCAATTCTCTACATTGAACAATACTATTAAAAAGGCAGGGATTAGGCCCTTAACTAAGCAGTCGAATAACCCCACCGCGACAGCGGATTTCCTCCCTACAGTACTATCAACGTTAGATGCACCAACATTTCCAGAACCACTCTTCGTTATGTCATATCCTTTGGAAAAGAGCACCCATATATACGCTGTAGGGACAGAACCGAGTAAATATGCACCCAAACAAAACGATGCAAAACAAATGAAATTAATCATATTTCAGAGGACGTAAAAAACTCTTCATGCTTTTGAGTTCTTCCACGCTGTCCAACGTGGGACCAGTATCACCTGGTTCAGTCTCCCCTGGGTTCCCCGCCGCGTGATAATCACTCCCACCACACGGTATGAGTCCAAATTTCTGAGAAATACAGTTGAGATTTCTTTTCTGGTCAGTCGAGTAATCCCCGTAATAAACTTCCATTCCTATTAGACCAGCTTTTTTTAAACCTGGTATCAGATCCTCCAGCCCATTTATATCCTTCCTGCCGGACTTTGCCTTTGACATTGATGGATGGGCCAAAACCGGGAGTGCTCCGTTATTAGTTAAGAGTTCTACAGCTTCAACAGGTGACATGAGGGCGCGCGGGACAAAACCAGGCCCGGCATCACCTATAAAACTTTCGAAAGCCTCCTTAGGGGTGTTAACGTAACCTAGTTCTACCAAAGCGTACGCTATATGGGGACGGCCCACAGACCCTCCGGCGGCGACTTTTAAAACTCTCTCCCAGGAAACTATAATTCCATAGTCAGATAGTTTCTTTACAATCCTTTTTGCTCTGACCAGTCTATCCTCTCGGATTTCTCTTAGTCTGGTCTGGAATCGCAGGTCATCCTCGTTAATGAAGTACCCCAGTACATGAATCTCCTCGCCTTCTAAGTCTGTTCCTAGCTCTATACCGGGTATGAATTCAATACCTACTGCCCGCGAGGCTTTAAGAGATTCTCCGAGGCCAAAAGTGGTATCGTGATCAGTGACTGATATGGTTTTCAGTCCACGCTGTTTACAAAGCCGCACCAATTCTTTAGGTTTCATCCTACCGTCAGAGTAGGTTGTATGAAGGTGCAGATCTACCTCAGTGCTACAAAGCATGAGCTTAAATAATACTAAGACTTTGAATAGAGGAACAGGCAACCCAAGTTGCCCTTTTCACCTATTCAAAGTCAAGGAATATCCCCCTATTTGGCATATTCCACTAAACGCCTCTCCCTGATAACGACTACTTTAATCTGACCGGGATAAACCAGTTTTTCTTCTATGTTCTTCACTATGTCACGGGCCAACGTGCTCGCAGACACGTCGTCTATCGCCTCAGGTTCGACCATAACACGTACTTCTCTTCCCGCCTGTATGGCAAAGCACTTTTCTATTCCGGGAAAATCCCCTGCAACCTCTTCTAGTTCCTCCATCCGTTTTATGTAGTTTTCCACTGTATCTCTACGAGATCCTGGTCTCGCTGCACTAAGAGCGTCCGCAGCAGAGACGAGAAAGGACTCAACACTGCTCATTTCATCGTCATGGTGTTCAGCTATACAAGAGCAAACTCTCCTAGAAACATTATATTTTTTTGCTACGTCTGCACCAATTTCGGCGTGAGGGCCCTCTATTTCATGGGAAAGAGCCTTTCCAATGTCGTGAAGAAGACCTCCCACTTTAGCAATCTTTACGTTGGCTCCCACCTCCGCTGCCATAAGCCCAGCTAGATGAGAAACCTCAAGGCAGTGCATTAGGACATTCTCTCCGTAGCTATACCTATACTTAAGCCGGCCTATTAATCGAATAATTTCTGGATGCAAGCCTCTAACATCTGCCTCTATTACAGCACCCTCTCCGCTCTTCCAAATTGACTCTTCGACTTCCTTCTGGGCTTTGACAGCCATGTCTTCAATTCGGGCGGGATGTATTCTCCCATCCGATACCAATTTCGTCACCGCCAACCTTGCAATTTCTCGCCTAACTGGGTCAAAGCAAGAAAGAGTAACTGCTTCCGGAGTATCGTCAATTATTAGATCAACCCCCGTAGCTGACTCTATAGCACGAATATTCCGGCCTTCTCTTCCTATAAGACGTCCTTTCATGTCGTCACTAGGCAGCGAAACAGTACTCACTGTAGCCTCAGCTACTACATCCGAAGCTAACCGTTGAATGGCCTGGCCTAACACCATCCTCGCTTTATCGTTGGCCTCGTTTCTGGCCTCCTCTTCCATGTCCCGATACTTAACTGCTAATTCATGACCGATGTCGTCTTCAGCTTGTCTCATAATAAAGTCTTTTGCGTCATCCATCGAAAGATCTGCGACAGATTCAAGAAGCTTTTGTTGTTGCTCTTTAAGTTGCTCTGCTTCACCGTAGACTTTCTCAATCTCGATTTCACGTTCATTTGTCTTAATTTCGCGTTTCTCAAGATTCCTAGCTCGCCCTTCTACGTTCTCCTCCCGATTTGCAACTCTCCGCTCGACACTTCTGATTTCGGATTGCCTTTCCCGCAATTCCGATTCACCTTCTCTCCGTGTCTGAAGCGCTTCCTCTTTCGCCTCCAGAACTATCGTTCTTTGCTCCTCCCGAGCTTGTTCCAAAATCACCTCGGCCTGTGAGACGGCAGTACGTTTACCCAATAGGTTGCGTAGATGCCTAACAAAAAAGCCTAGTGTTGACCCGACTATCAGACTGCTGAGGACGGCAATCGCTGTTATTATGATATCCAAGCGAATCACCCTCCTTATTCAATTATCAGAATACTTCAAAACATGAAGAATTCTTCATTATTATAGTAGGGAGCGGTGAAATTGGTGTCAAGGAAAATAACATTGGCCAAGAGTCTGATACCGGATTTACATGACAAAAGTGATGTGTATTAAAATCCGAATGGACCTTTTTTTTGCTGGGACATCATATTTAAAAGCTTTTTCTGTCCGCCTGGGGATGCCATGTCCTTCATCATCTTTCGAACTTGCTTAAACTGGTTAAGTAATTGATTAACGTCCTGCGGTGAAGTACCACTACCTCTTGAAATCCGCTTCCTCCTGTTCCCGCCAATCAATTCTGGCCGTTGACGCTCCTCTTTAGTCATCGACCGAATAATAGCTTCAGCTTTAACAAGATGTGAACCATCTAGACCTTCGGTATTCACTTTACCTTTTATAGCTGAAAATCCAGGGATCATTTCCAGCATTTGATTCATAGGACCCATTTTCTTTACCGCTTGCATTTGATCTAGAAAATCTTCCAAATCAAATGTAGCTTTTAGTATCTTTTTCTCAAGCTGCTGGATCTTGTCTTCCTCAAATGTAGCTTTTGCTTTTTCTACTAGAGTGAGTACGTCACCCATACCCAGTATCCGGGACGCAAGCCGATCAGGATGAAACTGTTCTAGCCCATCTACTCGCTCACTTGTACCAATGAACTTAACAGGCACTCCTGTAACAGATGTGATGGACAGGGCCGCTCCGCCACGAGCATCACCATCCATTTTCGTAAGAACTAATCCAGTCAAACCTATACGGTCATGGAAGGCCTGAGCAACATTGACAGCCTCCTGCCCTGTCATCGCGTCCACCACTAGTAAGACTTCTTGAGGCCTGACCGCATTCTTAATATCCTCAAGTTCATCCATCAGTTCCGCATTTACCTGGAATCGACCTGCTGTATCTACTATGGTCCATGAGGCCCGAAGTGAACGTCCTCTATCCAATCCCTCAGCGGCAATTTTGGCAGCACTACGATCTCTCCCGTTCTGATAAAGATCCAACTCTATTTGCTCGGCTAAAGTCTTCAATTGTTCTATTGCAGCGGGCCTATGAATATCGGCTGCAACCAAATTGCACAGTTGCCCTGCCTGAGAGAGGTAGTGAGCTAATTTCGCAGAGGAGGTTGTCTTGCCTGATCCATTCAACCCGACCATAAGGATCGTAGAAGGCTTTTCACTTCCTTCTTTTAATGAAGCGGTCGTTCCTCCCAGAACTGAAACAAGTTCGTCATTTGTGACGCTGGCAACGTACTGCGCGGCCGTGAGACTAGCAAGCACGTCCCCAAGCATAACCTTTTCTTTAATTCTAGTTACTAAAGATCTTGCGACCTTGAAATGAACATCTGCATCGAGTAAGGCGAGGCGAATTTCCCTCAGGGCCTGATCGACATCTGACTCCGTCAACCTTCCCTTATTCCCTAAACGGCTAAATACATCCGTGATCTTATCTGTGAGGTTTTCGAACATGGCAGACTAACATTAACTCTATGGCGCGCAAGCGTCCAGTATAGAAGAGGTTCACCCTAGTTCTCCTTGAAGGTCATTTAAGCAGGTTGCTATACTCGAAGGGAAGAATACTCACCTGAGACTACACAGTAAGGAACTTTTTATGGAAATCACCTGGCTGGGCCATTCCTCGGTCCGTATCAACAGTAGGGACATTATTCTAGTCACAGACCCCTATGACACGTCAGGCGGCACCTTTATGCCTCCCCAAAAGGCGGATATAGTCACAGTCAGTAATGATAGTCCGAAACATTCTCATATCTCTTCCGTAACGGGGAATCCTCACTTAGTCCATGGGCCCGGAGAGTACGAAATCTCGCATTTCTACATTACCGGGACTGGCACCGCAATCGCTGAGGGTGAGGAAACGGGTGGGAAGGTTAACACCTTCTATACTATAAGAGCGGAGGGCTTAACCTTATGCCACCTAGGAGCTCTAAGCAGAAAACTTACTCCCGCACAATTAGACCGACTTAGGCAAACCCAGATTTTAATCGCACCCGTCAGTGGAGAGGGAATCCTTCCAACTACTGCCCTTCAGGAAATAATATCTTCAATTCAGCCACGAGTCCTAATTCCGGTTCAGTATGGCGACGGGGGCCCCGAGGGGCTGGAAAGTTCCGACAGGTTTTTTACCAATATCGGCGTCGCCGAACCACCTCAATCGTCGAATAGATTAACCGTCAATGAAACAAACTTACCAGCCGACATGAGAATTAACTTACTTAATCGACAGACTTGAATACCTTCAATATTAACCAAACTCAAACCCTAGCCAACATCTATCTCAATCCCTCTTCCGCTTCTTCCAGCCCCTGTAGCCCCCAACCAATAGCAGTGGGCCGAACAACATCAGGGCGTTCGCTGCACCAGTTAATTTAGAAACTGGGGCCGGATTATTGCACCCCCCGCCTTCATCCTCAGATTCCGGAGTGGTTTCAGGGGCAAGGACGACTGTTGTCGGGATCGGCGGGGCCATTGTGGGTACGGAAGTCGGTCCTACTGGCGTAGGCACCTCAACGGTTGGTACCAACGTTGCCGCTGGTGGCACCACTGTTACCGTTGGCGGAACCCTCGTCGCCGTTGCCGGTACTTCTGTTGCCGCCGGTACTCTTGTTGCCGTTGCCGGAATCACAGTAGCCGTCGGAGGTATTTGTGTTGGAGTATCGTCCCTCACCTCAAGTTCAATATCGAAATCACACCCTCCCTCCAAGAAACGAATAGAATTTTTACTTGTCGCGACCATCCCGCCAAAATCAAAGTGGATTTCCTTATCTAAAAACTTCCTGTTAATAGGATCTAGCACCAACCCCTCAAAAACCCCTAGATTGCCCGGGCCCGAAATAGGCATTACTGATACGGGTACACTCATATTTGATCCTACTCGAGCAAGCAATAGTTTATCCTTAAATGCATCCCCTCCCCCGCCTACATAGCTAATGGTGCCGCTGAAGACCATAGAGGGTAAACTCGCCGGGGTCGGGGTCGCTTCCGGCGTCGGGGTTGCCTCCGGTGTAGCCGTCGGTACGGGGGATGGTGTCGGAATGGCTGTGGCAGTGGGGGTTGCCGAGGGAACCGGTGTC
>CAZZBP010000004.1:54680-61860 GCA_964652755.1 uncultured Dehalococcoidia bacterium | reverse complement strand
GAAATTCTACAGCTTGCTTTGCTGGATCCAAAACTAGCTTTGCTGGACGAAACGGATTCTGGACTTGATATTGATGCTTTAAGGATAGTTGCTGAGGGAGTGAATACCTTTAAAGGATCTGAAAAATCAGTGCTTTTAGTCACTCATTACCAAAGAATCCTTGATTACATAACTCCCGACTACGTACATGTTCTTCTCGACGGAAGAATTGTAAAGTCTGGGGGCAGTGAACTAGCTCTTGAACTTGAGAAAAAAGGATATGAGTGGATCAGGGAATCGATAATATCAGGAGCCAAATCCTGATGGTTCAAGCTCCGCATGAGAACAAACAATTATTGTCGGATTTTCAAACTTTACAAGAGAACTCCGTTGGTTGGATTTCTGAAATACGGAATACCGCTATGGATACTTTTAGGGAGATCGGGCTTCCCACTGCACGAAAGGGTAACGAGAAATGGAAATACACGAATGTCGCTCCTATAGCGAGAATTGAATATAAGTTATCTAAACCCAGCATTGTTTCCCTGGATCAAATAAAGGCATCTGCACCTTGGGATGATTCGTGGTTAAATTTCGTATTTGTAAACGGTGTGCTTAGGTCAGATCTGATTCCCCCTGATGTAAATGGCGTCTCAGTATTCAGTATTGCCGAAGAAGTGAGTTTAGACGAACCCTGCTCGACCATTATTAATTACCTTGGCTCCGTTACTGATGTTTCTGATGAAGGATTTGCGGCCTTAAACACCTCATTTTTATCTGACGGTATTGCTATAGAGATTGCGCCTGAAATTCAGAGCGATCTTCCACTGAACATCATCTTTTTTGACGATGGGACAACTAACTCAATCTCCCATCCACGGGTCCTGATAGTTGCGAAGCCAAACAGTGCAGTTTCAGTAATAGAGAGCTATGTAGGAGGAGGCACTACAGGTACGCTTACAAACTCGGTTTCTGAGATTATTGTTGGTGAAGGAGCTTCAGTCAGTCACTATAGATTATTGGCTGAAACTGATGAAACGTATGACATAGGTTATGGCAGGGTGAAACTTGGTAGTAAGGCAAAATTTAAATCGAGATCTTTTTTCCGTGGTGCCAAAATTGGAAGATACGATCTAAATGTCCTTATAGATGGAGATGGGGCTACCTGTGACCTTAAGGGACTTTACTTCACATCCGGATCACAGCACATGGACAACTTTATTAATATCGACCATGCAAAGCCAAATGGAACAAGCGATCTTTTCTATAAAGGGATTCTCGATGGCAGATCTCGAGCAGTATTTGGAGGTACTGTTCTTGTTAGAAAATCCGCCCAAAAGACTGATTCTATCCAGTCCGACAAGAACCTTCTACTCTCACCTCACGCAGAAGTCGACAGTAAGCCTGCACTCTTCATATACGCGGACGATGTAAAATGCGCCCACGGAGCTACCGCAGGGAGCATTGGCGCTGACACAATTTTTTATATGAGAAGCAGGGGAATGGATCTTGAAACAGCTAGCAAGCTACTCATTTACGGATTTGCAGGTGAGATTATCGACGCCGTAGAAATTGTTATTTTGAAGGACTTCCTTGAAGACATGTTCCTCACCGCGCTACCCAGTCACGAATTTGAGTTTTAGATATGTTTGACCTCGAAGACCTATATCAAGACATCGTTATGGACCACAACAGGCGGCCTCGGAACTTCGGAATCCTAAATGATGCTACGTTTACGGCAGATGGGTTCAACCCACTGTGCGGAGATCAGATCACACTTTATCTTAAGGTGGAAGCTAACATTGTTACGGACATAGCGTTCGATGGAGTTGGATGTGCAATTTCTAAGTCGTCTGCTTCTATGATGACAGATAGTGTAAAAGGGATGACTCTAGAGAAAGTTGATGGGGTATTTAATGCTTTCAGGGGCATGATCACCCGAAGGCCTGAAGATGAGTATGATTCGGAGATACTCGGAGATCTCGAGATACTTCAGGGCGTTTCCCAATATCCAGCTAGGATTAAGTGTGCCACTTTATCATGGCACACTCTTCATGCTGCGCTGACACAAAGTGGGGACACTATTACTACGGAGTAAATGCTAATAAGAGCCGTAGCGGACGATTGAGTAATTTAAGTAGGAGATAGCCTCATGCATGTTCCGATCAAAGTAGATTATGGAGTGAGGGCTTTAGTTGATCTTGCAATTTATGGGGAAGATGGCAAAGTAATTCGGTCGGCAGACACATCGAGTCGCACCGCAATACCGCAAGCTTATCTAGCCCAGCTCCTGCATTCCCTGAGAAAGGCTGGATTCGTAAAAAGCACTCGTGGTCCCAATGGAGGACATACACTTGCACTTCCACCTGATGAAATAAGGTTGAGCTCTGTGGTAGACAGCTTAGATAGCTCTGAAAATCTCGTTCAATGCTTTGAGAACTCCAGTTTCTGTGTCCACATTCCAGCATGCGCGCAAAGGGAAGTTTGGAAAAATGTGGAGGACGCCGTTTTTGGAATTCTAGACTCGATCACTATAGCGACCCTTACTGAAAAGACAAAAGTGGCACAAGATACAGCGGTGTTTAGACAGAACGTAACGACAAGTCGATATGCCAAATGACTCGTAGGAAAATAAATAACGTGAATGGTTTTCGCAAGGATCTGGAACTCCTTTGAAATTCACCATCGTACGGCTTAAATATAGAAGTATTTAGGACCTGTACATAAGGAAGTGCGTCTGAGAAGTTTGGCTATCAGCAAAGATAATAAAGGTTTGGAAATAGGTCTATGAAATTGTTGCGAAAGAATTGGGATGAATCGGATCCGCTGCAACATGATTGATGTTGAAATAATAAGGGAAGATTTCCCTATCTTAAATAGGAAAATACACGGTCAGCCGTTAGTTTATTTGGACAATGCGGCTACTACCCAGAAGCCAAGCCAGGTGATTGATTCTCTTGTAAATTATTACGAAAACTTTAACGCTAACGTGCACCGAGGAGTTCACTCGCTGAGCATGGAGGCGACTGATATGTTTGAGCAAGCAAGGGTGAAGGTATCCAATTTCGTCAACGCTGAGACTTCGGAGACGCTCATTTGGACCCGTAATGCTTCTGAGAGTCTTAATGTAGTTGCCCATTCATGGGCAAGGACTCACATTGGAGAAGGAGATGAGATACTTCTCACACCAATGGAACACCATAGTAATCTCGTACCATGGCAAGAACTGGCCCGGATAAAGGGAGCTAATATTCGGTTTATTCCGATGACAGAAGACGGGTTACTTAACCTAGAAGATATTGAATCCCTTATAAACGAAAAAACCAGGTTGGTTTCTGTTGTGCACATGTCCAATGCACTAGGCACGATCAACCCTGTCAAAGAACTCGGTCAAATGGCGCATAGTGTGGATGCGAAGTTTTTAGTAGATGGTGCACAAAGTGTCCCTCACATGCCAACAGACGTTCAGGATATGGACTGTGACTTTTTAGCATTTTCTGGCCATAAGATGATGGGACCGACTGGGATTGGCGGTCTCTATGTGAAGATGGATACTCTCGAGACTATGGAACCATTTATGACCGGGGGTGAAATGGTGCTGGAAGTCACCTACGAAAAAGCTTCATGGGCCGATCTTCCGATGAAATTTGAAGCGGGCACTCCTAATATAGCCGACGCGGTAGCCTTGGGCGCGGCTGTAGATTACCTCGAAAATTTGGGAATGGCCAATGTACACCAATACGAACAAGAATTAACGGCATACGCTCTCGAAAGATTTTCTGAAGTTGAGGCATTGGGGATCGATCTTTTTGGCCCTCGCGATATGAATAATCGTGGCGGGATACTTTCATTCACGACAGCCGAAGTGCATCCTCACGATCTAGGAACCATTTTGGATAGAATGGGCATCGCTGTAAGGACAGGTCATCATTGTGCAATGCCTCTTATTCGCAGCCTCGGGGTTGCGGCGACGGCAAGGGCCAGCTTTTATATCTACAACACTTTAGAGGAGATTGACGCTCTTATAGAAGGGATCACCGAAGCTCTCAGGTACTTTCGTGATGAGCCCAGGAAGCCTTGATGATATTTACCGGGATAAAGTTATCCTGGATCATTGCCGTAACCCAAGGAACAGGAGAACGCTGGAATCTCCTGATTTTTCGTGTGATTCTATAAATCCCTTCTGTGGGGACGAAATACACATTCAGATCACTCTTGGGGGTAACGGAAGAATCAAAGAGGTCGGTTGTCAGAGTGAAGGGTGCGCCATCAACCAGGCAGCCGGCTCTTTACTTTCGCAGTCTATTCGGGGATTAACGGTGGATCAGGCAAGTAGGCTATCATCAAAATTTGTCATGATGATGAAGAGAAAATCCCCTGACCCCGTTTCTAATAACGAAGATGAGATAATTGACACGAGTGAACTATCCGCGCTTTACCAAGTCCGGGAGTTTCCAGTCCGTATAAAGTGTGTACTTCTGGCATGGACTGCACTAGATAAAGGACTCGAAGGTTAAATTTCATCATAAAAGGACTCATAATATCCTCATCTGCTTATCCATACCTTTTCCCAGAATGAGTATTCGTTTCCGGCAAAGTTGGGGTGGAAATCTTGGAGATTATTATTCCATGTCCATGGTTGGATTTTTGTGATCGGCATGAATCTATACCCATTTTCAAGCAGGGATATATTGATATCATGAATCAGGGCTGCTCTAGAATCACTGTTATATTCTGAGGCTTGAGCAAAAATTAAACGGTCCAATTTGTCGTCTGAATGTTTTGTAGTGTTCCACGCTCCTCGACTATGTAGAACGGGTAGAAGATAACCATTTGGGGATGATTGAGGGAAGGAAGGCCCGATAAGCAACTGATAATCGCCAGATCTCCACGCCTTAGCGACATATTCCCTGCGACTCAGTAGATTGATTGACGGATCAAACCCTCCCTTTGACAATTGCTCAGCGAACATCTGTACGCTTTCCATGTGCTGAATGCCATAGTCACTGGACGTGATCGTGATGGGTACAGGAGACTGGATGGATGTATCTTTCAGAATTGCCAGCGATTTATGGTTGGAACTGAAGTATTTTGACCATACATTTTCCTCTATTATCCATTTCCTACTTACGGAGGGGAATCCCAGAGAGAAAAATGCCATACCTTCCCAGACTTTGTCGATAAGCTCTTTTGGATCGAGTGCGTACATTGCAGCCTCTCTTACTTTGGGATCGTTGAATGGTGGTGATTCTGTCGAAAACGCTATCTCTATTCCTGACCCTGGCTCAAAATAATTTAGTTTAGGATCTGGAGAGTTGATCTGACCTTCAAAATATTCGATGCGGTATATATCGATAAGGCCGACGAGAAAGGCGCTAAGTCTCGTTTCTGGGCCTTCTATCAAATGAAATTCTATTGCATCTAGGTACGGTTCTATTTCTGACTGTTCAGATCGAACCATTCGAACCATTGCTTGAGGTTTAATAGTTTCTTGTAACCAAGGGCTGGACCCTGTGATAGGTCGAGGAATTTGTTGATTTGAGCTGGACGCCGCAATTTTGGGAGTGATCTTACTTCTGCCATCAGCTAGCGCGACGAATACATCTGCGTCAGGTGCCGTTAAGGTGATTCTTAATTTAGTGTCTGAGGGAGCTTCAATTTTATCCAGCATATGCAGTATGTGAGAATTGGGCCAACTTTTTGTCATTTGCCTTTGGAAGCTAGATGCGATGTCCTGAGCGTTAACGTAGTCGGGCTCTATGCCTAATTGGGTTTGCCACTTTACGTCGTCTCGTAAATTGAAAGTTAGTGTAGTGGAATCTTCAATATCCCAATCTATGCATAGTTCACATTCAACTTCCATTGACGGAAGCTCAACATCTGGACCACTTCTGAATCTCATGAGTCTGCTATACGCGATTCCGGGTCCCCAGGCTATGAAACTTGTAGAAGGTTCCCGGTGTGGGTCAAGACCTTCAAACCATGTGTGGGTAGCGACTCTTAATGTTCCTCCTCTCTTTTGCCTCGGTTCTTTGCTGATGGGTTTGATGGTTGATATTGCTGAACCAGAGGACGTGCCTTGTTGCAAAGGCATTGGAGGAACTAAGGTAGGGACAAGATTTAAATTAGTTGGAATAGAAGTTAACGGTACTGTAGTTGATGGTAAATCTGTGCTGTTAATAGGCGTGCTTATCTTCAGCAAACTTACAGTCGGCGTTAAAGTTGCCGGCGCGATTTGGTTGCCAGATGAGTGAGCATCGTTACTGTCAAAATTTGAGCGATCTGGATGAGTTGTGCACGATGTTAGAACCAGAGCAAGTGCCACAAATAAAGATATGGGCTTTGCCGGTGAAGATGAGTCAAACATAAGTATGATAAATATATAGTGAACTCTTTCCAATTACATTAGGTGGGTTTCCGGTACCTGTCAGTATAATGCCATCAGAAGTTTGGTAGGCTCACCTAAAGTGAGCTTGCCTCAATATGTAGTGAAAATGCTAATTGACACACATGTCCATTTAGACTCGTATTCTGATGAAGAAGTTGGCGCTATACTCCGGCGTGCTTCGGAAGTAGGGGTAGGGTTTGTAATTTCTGCCGGGACTACAATAGAGAGAACCGAGAGGTCTTTGAAACTATCGAGGATTTACCCGGAATTTTTTTCCGGGGTAGGTGTACACCCAATGGATATTTCGAGCCCCCTTTCTGATATCGTTATCGATAGACTGAAAGACCTCGCCATGTCCTCAGATAAGGTCCTCGTTATGAGCGAGATTGGTTTAGATTATATGCAAAGTATGCCAGATAGAGCATGGCAATTTGATGCTTTTCGACAGCAAATACGGATAGCTCGCGAGCTAAATCTTCCAATCGTTTTCCACAGTAGGGATGCTCATGACGATTGTTTCCGGGTTTTGCGTGAGGAGAAGGCATATCAGGTTGGGGGAGTCATGCACTATTTCCAAGGCTCACAATACGACGCGGAACAAATGACTGACATGGGCTTTTTTATATCAATTGCTAGGCCTATTTTCCGATTGCAGCACCTGAGGGTGGTTGTAGAAAAACTCCCCCTTGAATGTATCCATCCCTCATTAAACGGGTTGACTCAAACATATGTATAGCATTTCCTGTGACACTAGGGTCGACCTGTCTCAACTGTTTCACAAACTCTTTCCTCTGGTCAAGATTCCATACGTCA
>CAZZBP010000004.1:0-54670 GCA_964652755.1 uncultured Dehalococcoidia bacterium | reverse complement strand
AGGTTGGTTGTAGAAATAGTCCCCTTTTAATGTATCGTAATAGATACTGACGCCTTTCCCGATCCATTCAATAAAAATAGAGAGAACTTGACAGAACCAAGACACCTTCGGCCGATCATTGAGAAGATAGCTGAACTCAAAAGTAGAGATGTCCGAGAGGTGGAAGAAGTAATCTTTAATAATATGAAAAGGTTGCTACAAAGTCGTTGGGATAAAGTTAACTCATATATATCAGGAACCTAATTCGGTAGAAGTAAAGAAAAAACTGCCTAGCATCAGTACTGGAAGAAGTATCCATGCTAGGAACCATCCTATGAATCCGGGCACCGCGGCCTTTAAGAGACTAACATTATGAGTGACCTCGATTGCTCGAGTGACTGAGATCAGAATCCACACCCACACAATAAACAAGACAACGGGACCTATCTTAGGAATTGTAGTTAATAGGATTAAAATTCCGGGGCCATAAGATATTCCTGTGGCCCGCATGGTGTCTCTGAATTGTGCTTCACTACCCCAAAGGTTGCATAAGGCCTTGGCTACGAATGCCCAAATCATCCATCCTACCAAGACAGTACTGAATGCGACCATTACCATCTGAAGGTTTTGAAACCCGTCTCCCGTGCTAGGAGAGGTGTATCTCAATGCCACGGCAAGGGTAACTCCAGTGACTGAAACAGTTCCTACCGAATGGAGAACTAGTTCGGCTCTGTCTCGAAACTCTTTGTAGACTTCGAAGTCAAGCAATGCTGCTCTCACTGCATTTTGTAACATTTTTCT
Organism: uncultured Dehalococcoidia bacterium; assembly: GCA_964652755.1. Taxonomy (GTDB): domain Bacteria; phylum Chloroflexota; class Dehalococcoidia; order Lucifugimonadales; family UBA826; genus UBA11795. The sequence continues at coordinate 53,890 of CAZZBP010000004.1, read as the reverse complement.
TTAATATTTGCCTTATTTGTTATCCACAGACTTAACCATCGTTCATGAATACAAAGATGGTGTAAAATTCCATAGTCATTCAATCCTACTACAAAGGATATTTTAGACATCGATTCTGCGACTTTGATTCAGGCTGCATATCTCACGGCGATTGGAATGGGGACCGCGTTTGGTCTTCTTTTAGTGCTGATTTCCTCAATTGTCGTAACAAAAGTTATTGCTAATAGGATAGATCGAGTTTCTCATCCGAACACTTTTGATGAGAATGAGGAAAATATAAGGCGGGCCACCGCCGCCGCCGTGGCTGTTTCTATTCTTAAAGCGAAAGCTACTGAGTAATCTTCAGGTAATTAAAATGACTTATTCGCCCATCCGCCCGGTTTAGAGCCCTTATGCAAGAATTGCTAGATTTTATCGCTACTACAGGCCTAGCCAATCTCGATTGGCGTAACGGGATTATGATCTTGGTTGGCTTGGTGTTTATTTACCTAGCTATAAGGAATGAATGGGAGCCCTATGAGTTATTGCCTATTGGACTTGGGATCGTTGCTGCCAATCTTCCTTTGACTGGACTTATTACGTTACCTTCACAATCGGCCGGATTTCAGGAAGCCGGCATCTTCGGTGTTCTATTCCACTATGGACTATCTTTCTGGAATATTCTTCCTCCCATCATATTTCTAGGGATAGGGGCACTTACAGATTTCGGTCCTGTAATTGCCAACCCAAAGACCCTTATCCTAGGAGCGGCGGCGCAGGTTGGAATCTTCATTGCGTTTTGGGGAGCGCTTTTCGCAGGATATTTAGGACTGGGTTTTGGAATTAAAGAAGCGGCCTCAATTGGAATCATAGGTGGAGCTGATGGTCCCACCACTATATTTCTTTCAGCCAGGCTTGCTCCAGATATATTAGGTGTCACTGCTGTGATCGCTTATTCGTACATGGCAGCTGTCGCTTTTATTCAACCCCCTTTAATGAAACTATTCACGACGGCCAAGGAGAGGCAGATTGAAATGAAGCCTCCAAGAGCGGTTTCAAAATTGGAGAAACTAGTGTTTCCGAATGTGGCGCTCATTGCCATTATTCTTATCGTTCCGAAATCTGCTCCCCTCATAGCCATGTTCATGATCGGTAATCTGTTTAGAGAAAGTGGAGTTGTTCCCAGACTTACCAGTGCCGCTTCAAATGAGATTTTGAACATCGCTACAATTTTCTTGATGCTTACGGTGGGAACACAACTAACTGCTGAAAGAGTATTCGACCTCGAAACCATAGTTATACTTGGCCTCGGACTAGTGGCATTTTCGTGTGGCACTGTTGGAGGGCTATTGTTTGCAAGGTTAATGAATTTGTTTCTTAAGGAGAAAATTAACCCACTTATTGGTTCAGCAGGTGTTTCAGCGGTTCCTATGGCTGCACGGATATCGCATCATGTTGGCCAAGAAGCCAATCCTAAAACATTTCTTCTTCCCCATGCTATGGGTCCAAACGTTGCCGGCGTCATAGGTTCCGCCGTAATCGCCGGCGTATTCATATCCTTGGTCAATTGATATGTCGGAAATCTTGAAAGTTAGAGTGGGACCAAGGTGGTATAGGGTAGAAATTGACGATATCAACACGGATCCTGTTAAAGTGAAAGTCAACGGGAAAGAGTTCGAGATCATTTTGCACGATAAACCCGAGGTTCAGAGCCAAATGGCTTACGTCGAACAACCAATGGAAGATTCCCGCGATTCAGAAACAGATAGAAATGAGAAGCCCAATGGAATTTCAAGTAAGCCGCTAAGACTGGTCGAGTCACCAATGCCTGGCACGGTATTGTCTATCTCAGTAGAGATCGGAGATTATGTGTCTCCTGGGGATGATGTTTGTTTATTGGAGTCTATGAAAATGAGACAGGTACTTCGTTCAGATATAGGGGGTAAAGTTGGATCAATTCTTGTGGTTCCAGGAGAGTCCATACTCGACGGCGCACCCATACTTGGGTTGTTTGATGTGTGACGAATCATCATTATTTTAAATAAAGTTCTGAAAGGGCTCGTTCTGCCTCAAGTAGTTCCCATTTTTCTCTCACTGGATGTATAAAATTTACAGCCTTGGTCAGCTCTTCTTCCGCTTTAATTAAATTTCCTTGATCTCTGAGAATCATTCCCAAATACATGTGGGCACCGCCTAGATCTACATCTAGTTCCAATGCCTTCTCCAGGTCCCCAATAGCTAGTTCCAGCCGATTTTCGTGGTAATAAGCGGCCCCTCTTCCCTTGTAAGCTATAGCAAGATTAGGCATGCGTCGGATTACTTGAGTGAACGAATTAATTGCGTCATTGTATTCCTCGATACGAAGTGAACGAACAGCACGGTTGTATATGAAAAGCGCCTCAAGTTCTGGTGTTGAAGTAGGTTCGGGATCTAAATGAGTTGCTCCCAGATCTTTTAATATTGGCGGTGAGGAAATGGGTGATGTTTTATCGGAAATGGCTAGGGGAAGTGGAGTGCTTTGTGGTGTTGGAGCGGAACCAGTACATGATAATGAAATAGTGAAAACTATCAAAAATATAGACGATATTATCGTCTTATTTGGAAATAAGAATCGCAACAGAGTTATTTTTCCCATGTCAAGAAAATAGAGAACATCATATGTTCTGATGCAAAAGGTCATCCATTTAAGTATTAGAATAGCATAGCTAATGGTACAGATAGCTGAATGACCATGATCTGGAAATAAATTCAACCGCAAGGTGATGGAGGAATAATTGATAAAGAGCTTTGAAGGTAATACACCTGTTTTGCATCCCACGGCTTTCGTCAGCGAAATGGCCTATATCGTGGGAGACGTTGAGATTGGTGAAGGCTCCAGTATATGGCCTGGTACGGTAATAAGGGGAGATATGGGTAAGGTCAAAATAGGAAAATTTTCTAACGTACAGGATAATTCGGTAGTGCATGGAGACGCTGACGTAGTTATTGGTGACAACGTAGTCATTGGCCACCGAGTTATGTGTCACGCGGCTGAGATAGGAGATAGGGTGCTTGTTGGTAATGGGGCGATTTTAAACGATGGAGTGAAAGTAGGTGAAAACTCTATTATCGGTTCAGGTTCGATGATAGTTGAAAATATGGATATACCCAGGCGGTCTATAGTTATGGGTATCCCGGGCAGAATCAGAGGCGAAGCTCTGCAAAAACATATAGACCTTCAAGAGGAACTTTGTGATATTTACAAGGAAAAAGCTCAAAGGTACAAGAATCAAGGTGATCTTGAATAACAACTATCCCGTTTTAGGATACTCTCCCGAAACAGGGAGTATTACCGGTGAGCCACCGCTCGGATGAGGGAGGATGGTTACCTTGGTGCCATACGCCGCCTCTATATTGGATTCCGTAAGAACCATTTCCGGGGTTCCGTCTGCAAAGATGCGACCTTCCGAAATCAATATCATTCTATCGGCGTACTGGGCTGCTAGTGTCAGGTCATGTATTGCAATTAATGTAGCTCCACCCCGTTGACTATGATTGTTCTTTATCAAGTCCATAACCTTTCCTTGGTGTGAGAGGTCCAAATTAGATGTAGGTTCGTCCAGAAGCATTATCGGAGAGTTCTGTGTAATAGCCATGGCCAACATTGCACGTTGTAACTCGCCTCCAGATATTTGTCCTAATTCGCGCTCTGCTAGAGTGTAAGTCTCCGTTAGTTCCATTGATCTAATGGCTTTATCCAGATCATTTTCCCCTTCCCATTCCATAAGAGCTAAATGTGGGTTTCGTCCCAACAACACGAAATCGACTACTTTCATCTTTTCGGGTAAGCGCGGATTTTGAGGGACTATGGAAATTAGTCTGGCTTTGTCTTTCGAACTTAATGTCTCCATCCTCTTCCCCAAGGCACTTATTGTTCCTTGGCTAGGGGGCAAGAGACCCCCAATTAATTTCAGCAATGTAGTTTTGCCGGCACCATTGGGACCGACAATCGAAACCATTTCCTGGTCGTTAAATTGAATATTGATATTGGAAATTACGGAAACCTCATTATAGGAGAAACTTAATTTCTTCAATGTGATTGCTGGGGTCATATTATTTGATATTTGATCCATTTCTAACAAGTAAATATATAAAGAATGGGGCTCCAGCTAGCGATGTGATAATACCCACAGGTAATTCTCCAGGGCTAACAATTGTACGAGCTATAAGATCTGACAAGACAAGAAAACAGCCTCCTAGAAGTGCGGACATTGGTATTAAATTGCGAAAGTCACTTCCCCAGAGAAGCCTTGCGGTGTGCGGAGCTACAAGCCCTACAAATCCTATAAGCCCACTGAATGAGACAGCCGCTGCTGTTATTACAGTAGCGGTCAAAATCAAAATCTTCTTGGTTTTTTCAACATTAACGCCAACGCTGGAAGCATATTCTTCCTCCAGTTGCATAGCGTTTAAGATTCGGCTGTAAGAGAACACTACGGTGAATCCAAGGATCAAATAGGGGAGAAGATAAAGACTTTGTGACCATTGAGCACGGATAAATCCACCCATTAGCCAGCTAAGGACCGGTCTAAGATCTGGATCGCTACGGAGCATTAGGATGCTAGCTACTGCTGTCGTAAATGATCCTATGGCGACTCCAGCAAGAATCAATGTAGTTAGGGGTGTACCTGTCGACCTTCTTGCCAGTGTATAGGCTGCGGTTACGGCACCGGTTCCGCCGATGAAAGCGGCAATAGGTAGGATGCTTACACCAGCAATTACGGAAGGGATACCAGATAAGAAAACAATCGTTGCACCTAGTGCAGCCCCTGAGGCCACTCCTATAAGATAAGGGTCAGCTAATGGGTTTCTAAAAAGACCCTGATAGGTGGCACCCGAAACTGATAGCGCTGCTCCAACTAGCATAGCTAATGCGATTCTAGGGTATCGAAGTTCCCATAAAATAATGTTCCATGAGACCGGCCAATCGTTTGTTATTTCTATAAAAGGTAGACGTGAAAAAGTAATAGCAATAGCTGCATCAGGATCTATCGTTACAGAGCCAATTAAAGCGGCCAAGATACAGCAAAGGAAAGCTGATAGTAGACAAAAGGCCGTCCTTATCCAAGGAAAAGATAAATTCGTTACGTAGGCTTTTTCAGACTTCTTATCAATATTTTGCTGCACTTTAACTTGTGCTAACCACTACTTAAATATACCTGGATAGATGAGCTGAGCTATTTCTTCCACACCTAATATGAACCTAGGACCGGAAACGCTCAAATAATCCTCATTGGGGACTAAGATAGCATGATTTTTTATAGCTAATACTTCAGCAAATGCAGGATCAATACTATAAATATCGCCATAGGATGAAATGATGTATTGAGGATTCCGTTCAATAATCACCTCCGGGCTTATCTGTGCGTAACCTTCGACTTCGGACGCAATGTTAACTAGTTTGAGTACTTCAAATACGTTGCCTACAAGAGTATCGTTACCAGGCGTCCAAAAATTACCTACGTCTTGGAACACAGATGGTCCTGATTCAAAGGGTGCCAGTGCAGTTTCAATTATTTCTACTCGGGCCTCAAAGTCCTCCGCAATAGTCTCAGCGGCCTTTACTGCCCCAGTTATGGCACCCCACATTCGAAAATGATCTGCCATTTTCTTAAAATCATCTTCAATGGTCTCGATTAACAATACCTTCAGCCCAGCATCTTCTAATTGATCTTTGAAAGTAGGATAGAAGAGGTAAACTAGGTCAGGTTCCAGATTAAGCACGGCCTCTACATCCATGTTAAAGGCGTCTCCTACTTTAATGACTTCACTTGCCTCAGGTGGGTAGATAACGTAATCGTGAGTGCCAATGACTCGGTGACCTTCACCTATAGCGAAGAGAGTTTCTATGGCAGCTGAGTCGAATGCAATTATACGTTCAGGGGCTTTGTCAAATATAATCTCTTTGCCACTCCTGTCTGGTATTGAAATCGGAAACTCAGCGAAAAATTTTGGTGGTTCATTCACTCTTTCAATATGTTTACCGACTAAATTTTTCTTCATCGTAGAGTTTTTATCAGGAATTCCTACACGAATTGTTACTGTAGGAGCTGGCAGTGCCGGAGCTGCAGGAGCGGGCAGAACTGGGGACTTAACTGTAGAGATTGTTTCTATCGGAGCTAAAGCAGGCGCTGGAGGTAAAGGCTTTTGAGGATCTTCTGAATTGGTGCAACCTAAATCAATCACTACTAATGTGACGAAAAATACAAAGAAGAGGGTATTTTGTAGATTCAAACCTGTCTCCTGTTGTAATTTAAGGCATTTTTACGACGATAATTGAAAGGGAATAAAAAAAGCCCCTATCCCTTTTGCGATTTAAGCAGGTGGATACGGGCTATCTGTAGAAAGATGCATCCGATACCTTTCCGCGAAGGTCTAGATGTACGTGATAGGTGGTGGACCGGACTTGTTCTGTTCTCTATCGAACCTACCGTTGCGGGACAGCGTCGGATTTCGACCGACTTCCTCTTTAAAACCCTACTCGGGCACCTGATTCACTTTAATGTCACTTGTTAATCTGCATATTGCCACTGGAACTGACGGTATCAGATCACCTTTTATCCTTACTGTCAATGGCAGACATTAAAAAGGCAGTTCATTGCGATGAACTGCCTTTTTAAACCCGATGTACTAGTTAAAAGCTAGTTCCCTGGGATTTCCTCCATCTCCTCTTCGGGATTCGCTTCGAGCTGGGTCACTGGAATAATATTCCCTTCCTTGTCTTCGAATTCTGGTGGTGGAGGGCTATCGGGGATATCGTCTAATTCTAAAAGTTTTTCTAGCTCGTTCAATCCAAGCTTTTCCTTACCTTCAACCGTATTGTCATATCGAGCGGGGATCAGCCTGCCTATAATTACGTTTTCTTTTAGTCCACTCAACATATCGCGTTTGCCCATCACCGCTGATTCTGTCAACACTCTGGTTGTCTCTTGGAAGGAGGCTGCCGCTAGGAAACTGTCCATATGTAGGGACGCTCTAGTAATGCCGAGTAAAATTGGGACTGCGGTTGCGGGATCTCCCCCTTCAGCTATGATTTCTGCATTTTTCTCTTCAAATTCTGTGCGATCCATAGGATCACCCGGTAAAAGATCTGTATCGCCAGCTTCGTGTACTTGAACTCTCCGAAGCATCTGCCGGATGATTGCTTCTATGTGCTTATCGTGGATTGGAACCCCTTGAGATCTGTAAACTTTTTGTACTTCTTCGATGAGGTATGATTGGACCGCTTCCCGACCTTGTATTTCCAGAATCTGTTGAGGATTCTTAGGTCCGGAAGTTATAGCTTGCCCAGCTTCTATGAAGTCTCCTTCACTTATTTCGATGTGAGATGCCGCGGGAATTGGATATTCTCGTTGTTCCTCATCTGTCCAAGTGATGGTGATGGTGTCTTTCTTTATATTAGCTAGTCCGGAGTTACGAGCATGAATGATCTCGTCATCCGCTTCTGCGTCTTTGAGTGTGGCGATAGGGGTACCAATAATAACGGTATCTCCCTTTTTAATCAGCGGAGTATAGCCACTAATTGTGTATTCGTCGGTTAACTCTTCTGAATTGAGGATTCGGACTGTCCTTCCCTCGTTTGACTCGACTACTTTTGCTGTGCCTGATATTTCCGAAAGTACAGCAGCGCCCTTAGGTGACCGAGCTTCAAACAATTCCTCTACACGCGGAAGCCCGCTTGTTATGTCCGAGCCCGCAACCCCTCCAGTATGGAATGTTCTCATTGTAAGTTGGGTGCCTGGTTCACCTATACTTTGAGCCGCGATAATACCTACAGCATCGCCTATCATGATAGGTTGTAAATTTGCCAACGAGAGGCCATAACATAAGCGGCACAACCCCTTCTCTGCCTCGCATGTGAGGGGGGACCTTACTTCTGCGTAAGTGACACCAGACTCTTTCAAAGCGGTTATATCATCTTCATTAATAAGATGATTCGGCTCGACAATGATTTCTCCAGTATTTGGATTCGACACTGGCGCAGCGGTATAACGGTATTTAATCCTGTCAAAGAAAAGATCACTTAAAGCTTCGTCTTGGTAGTCAGTTATTACCAATCCTTGCTCGACGTTACAGTCCTCCTCCATAACGATAACCTCTTGAGCGACGTCAATAAGACGCCTTGTGAGATACCCGCTGTCGGCTGTTCTAAGAGCGGTGTCCGCGAGCCCTTTCCTGGCACCATGTGTGGAGATAAAATATTCCAATACAGTGAGTCCCTCACGGAAGTTAGATTTAATTGGCCGATCGATGATTCTACCGCGAGGATTTGACATTAATCCCCTCATACCAGCCATTTGTTTTATCTGGGCTATATTCCCCTTCGCTCCAGAGTTAGCCATCATGTATATCCCGCCATAATTTGGGAGATCATCAGAAATTACTTGTGTAAGTTCGTCATTTGCATCGGTCCAAATCTTCACAGTTGCAGTGTATTTTTCTTCGTCAGTAATTAACCCGTCTTGGTATTGATCCTCTAGTTGGGTAACAGCATCTTCAGCTCTAGCCACAATCTCAGATTTCCGGGATGAAACTACAACGTCGTTGATCGCAATGGACACACCAGATTTTGAAGCATTCTTGAATCCAAGATTCTTTATATCGTCTAAAACGACCGCTGCTCCCTCATTTCCAAGTGCCCTGAAACATTCGCTAGTCAACTCTCTGAGTCTATTTCTCTCGACTTCGCTATTTTCAAAAGGAATCTCTTCAGGTAATACGTCGTTGAACAAAATTCTTCCGACTGTGGTTTCCGTCCATTCTGCATCAGCGTTGCGAACATTGATTAGAGATCGTAAGTTAGTCGCGCCTACCTCATATGCTAAGGTCGCATCTTCAAAATTGCTGAAACTCTTGCCTGTGCCATGGCCGTTTGGGTCGATTGACGTCATGTAATAGCAACCCAATACCATGTCTAAGGAGGGCGTTACTATAGGCTCACCCGAACTGGGCGCTAACATGTTAAACGTACTAAGCATCAACCGACGTGCTTCAAGGACTGCCACCCTTGAGAGTGGTACATGTACAGCCATTTGGTCCCCGTCGAAGTCTGCGTTGAAGGCGGTGCATACTAAGGGATGAACTCTAATAGCACTTCCCTCAATCAATACCGGCTCAAACGCTTGGATGCCTAGTCTGTGTAATGTTGGCGCCCTGTTTAAAAGGACGGGTCTCTCTTTAACAACATCGCCGAGTATATCCCAAACCTCAGACCTGTTTCGCTCTGCGAGTCTTTTAGCACTTCTAATATTGTGAGCATAACCCTTTAATACTAACCTGTGCATCACAAACGGCTTGAATAGTTCCAGTGCCATTCTGCGCGGTAAACCGCATTGGTGCAGTTTCAGTTCTGGTCCAGCAATAATCACTGATCTACCGCTGTAATCTACCCTCTTTCCGAGCAAGTTTTGCCTAAACCTGCCTTGTTTTCCTCTCAGCAGGTCCGAGAGAGACTTCAATTTATGATTATGGCTACCGGCGACTGCACGTCCTCGCCTACCATTGTCAATTAGCGCGTCTACCGATTCTTGGAGCATCCTTTTTTCATTTCTAACTATAATTTCAGGAGCTTGAAGCTCTATAAGTCTCTTTAACCTGTTATTTCTATTGATCACTCTTCTATAAAGATCATTCAAGTCACTGGTTGCGAATCTACCACCGTCTAGTTGAACCATCGGACGTAAGTCAGGTGGAAGAACAGGTAAATTAGTCAAGACCATCCACTCGGGCTTGTTATTACTTTTTCTGAAAGACTCAACTACCCTGAGCCTCTTTATGGCCTTCTTTCTTCTCTGGCCGGAAGTAGAGTGCATCTCATCTTGGAGATGGTTCTTCAAATCATCAAGGTCTATTTGGTTCTGTAGTACATTTAGGACTGATTCTGCTCCCATGCCCGCCTGGAACACGCCAGGAAAATTGTCCCGATGGTCCCTATACTGTGTCTCTGTAAGAAGTTTTGTTACATGGAGGTCTTCAAGTTCTGAGATGAGTTCCTCTATTCGAGTAATTTGCGGGTCATATTCTTCATGAATCGGCGCTTCAGATTCAGATAATCTCCCTGCACTCTGATCGTTGATCTCATTTAATTTTGACTGAGCATCTGACTGTGTTTCCGTAATTTCTATATCTTCGGCTTCGTCCGAAGATTCTAAAAGTAAAGCCTCAAGTGGCTCGACTTCCAAACGTATTTCCTCGAGGATTCTTTGCTTCTCTGACTCGATCTTGGCGGACTTCTCCGCATTGATAGTCTCAAGATCAGATTCATAATTGCCCAATATTTGGGATTTTATCTCTTCGTCAACACTAGTAATAAGATACTGGGCGAAATAAAGAACCCGATCAAGGTTTCTCGGCGAAAGATCGAGTAGAAGCCCGAGTCGGCTTGGAGTACCTTTCGAGAACCAGATATGTGCTACTGGTGCCGCGAGATCGATGTGTCCCATCCTTTCTCGCCTAACCTTTGACCTCGCAACCTCAACACCGCATCGGTCACATGTAACTCCCCTAAACCTAATCTTCTTATATTTACCGCAATAGCATTCCCAGTCCTTGGTTGGTCCAAAGATCCTTTCACAGAACAGGCCATCCTTTTCAGGCCTGAGGGTTCGGTAATTAATCGTCTCTGGTTTTGTGACTTCTCCCCATGACCACTTGGCTATGGAATCAGGTGAAGCAAGAGATATTTTTATCGCATCAAAGTCATTTCCGGCCTGCGCCATATTTTCACTCCGTAAAACACTTCTATAGAGCCCTAGTTGTCTTTAGTTATTAACTGTCTCCACCTGTGACGGGTTGGTCGTCTTCTATCTCCTCCGACTCCTGCGATGGCTCTTCTATCGCATCGGTATTTAGGGGGGTAGTTTCTTCGGTGTTATCTTGTCCAGCGACTTCTGAGAGAGGAGATCCCTCCAGCAAAGCTAATGGATCGGAAATATCCGCGGATCCGCCAAAGATATCACCAGCGTTGGCTAGAGTTAGTTCCTCTATCTCATCATTCTCTAATTCAATAGCGAGTCCGAGGCTTTGCAATTCTTTCATGAGTACGTGAAAAGATTGAGGAATTCCCGGTTGGGCGACATCTTCCCCTTTAACAATGGCTTCGTATGTCTTCACTCTACCAATTTCATCGTCGGACTTAATAGTTAGCATCTCTCGAAGATTATGCGCCGCACTGTAGGCTTCTAAAGCCCACACCTCCATTTCTCCAAACCTTTGTCCGCCCATCTGCGCTTTTCCACCTAAAGGTTGTTGTGTGATGAGAGAATATGGACCTGTTGCTCTAGCATGAATCTTATCTTCGACCAGGTGAATAAGCTTCAACATGTAGATGTATCCAACAGTGATCGCTTGATCAAATTTTTCTCCCGTTCTACCGTCATATAATGTAAATTTTCCCAATACTGGAGCTGCCAACTGGAAGTCTCTGTTCAACGCGAGAGCTTCCTCCATCATTTGATCCACGGACATATTATCTGCGTTACGCATAGCGACCTCTTCTAGCCATATCTTTAGGCAGGCAGTACGGGCAGCATCAGGCGTGTTGTTGACAAAGACATCATCGAAGTCAAAACCTCTTTCTTGCAGATAATTTTTGATCGCGTCTATATTGACACTATTCAGATCATTATCGAGTACGGCTGTTGGGGGGATCGCTTCGGCTTGCTCAATAATCCAAACCTTTGCTAATTCGTTCTCAATCTCAGAATCCTCCGCGCCATCAAATACGGGGGTTTCCGCGTTAAACCCAAGCTGATTGGCTGCCCAACCTAGATGTGTTTCTAATACCTGTCCAAGGTTCATTCTAGACGGAACGCCGATTGGATTCAGTATGATATCTATTGGTGTTCCGTCAGGAAGAAATGGCATATCCTCTTCCGGCATTATTTTGGCGATGACACCTTTGTTCCCGTGCCGGCCAGCCATTTTGTCACCTTCGGTAATTTTCCGAGTTTGCGCGACCCAAACCCTCACCAGTTTGTTTACCCCGGGTGAGAGGTCATCGCCTTTTTCACGTTCAAGAACCTTCACATCTATTATCTTTCCTCCTTGTCCGTGGGGAACGTATAGGGAGGAGTCCTTAACGTCACGTGCTTTTTCACCAAAAATTGCCCTGAGTAATTTTTCTTCCGCGCTTAATTCAGTCTCTCCTTTCGGGGTTATCTTTCCCACAAGGATGTCTCTGTTGCCCACTTCCGCACCTATGCGAATTATTCCCTCTTCATCGAGGTTCCTTAGGCTCTCCTCTCCAATATTAGGTATATCGCGAGTTATTTCCTCAGGCCCAAGTTTGGTATCCCGGGCCTCAATTTCATGTTTTTCGATGTGAATGGAAGTGAATTTATCATCCTTAATAAGCCGGTTACTTAGGATGATAGCGTCTTCAAAGTTGTAACCTTCCCATGTCATAAAGGCACAAAGGATGTTTTGGCCTAGTGCAAGTTTACCGGCGTCAGTTGACGAACCGTCAGCTATCACCTCACCTTTCTCCACAGAATTACCCCTGTCAACTATGGGTCTTTGGTTTATACACGTACCTTGGTTACTGCGGTGGAACTTTACTAAATTGTGATTATGTAGTTTTCCGTTCTCATCCTCGACTATGATGTTGTTGCCCGTAACACTTGAGATAACACCTGATGCTTTAGAAAGAACTACCTGACCGCTATCCCTTGCCACACGTTGTTCCATCCCCGTTCCTACAAGCGGACTCTCTGGCTTTAGAAGAGGAACAGCCTGTCGCTGCATATTAGACCCCATAAGGGCTCTGTTTGCGTCATCGTGCTCTAGGAATGGGATAAGAGACGTTGAAACGCTAACCAGTTGGAGCGGTGAAACGTCCATGTAGGAGACTGCCGAAGTTGGTTCCATTCCGACGATTTCTCCCTTCCTGGTTTCAACTCTGTCCTCTAGAAACTCCCCAGCATCATTTATAGCTGAATTAGCCTGGGCAATGAAATAGTTCTCTTCGTCATCGGCAGACAAATGCGTAACGTCGTCAATCGATTTGGACACGAAAGATCTTACCTTGATGGTTTTTTTCATTTGGGAGGCTATTCTCCCGGAAGTTCTAACAGTGATTCGAGTGCCAGCTCTGACTATAGTCTTGCCCTCATCAGACAGCACATTTTCGATAGGAGTATGTCCGATAAGTTCGTCTGAATTTTCGTTTGTTATCTCAGTTAGAATTTTTCTGTAAGGAGTCTCTATAAATCCGAACGCGTTTGTTTTTGCATATGTTGCGAGGGACACGAGGAGACCGATGTTGGGTCCTTCAGGGGTCTCGATAGGACAAATTCTACCGTAGTGGGAATGATGAACGTCTCTTACGTCAAATCCTGCTCGTTCTCTTGAAAGGCCCCCAGGGCCAAGAGCGGATAATCTTCTCTTATGGGTCAATTCAGCCAGCGGGGTCGCTTGGTCCATGAATTGAGAAAGTTGAGAACCTCCAAAAAACTCTCGTACTGCTGCAACGACAGGTCTTACATTGATCAAAGCTGCGGGCGTAGTACTAGCTGGATCTGGTTGTATGGTCATCCTTTCTTTAATAACTCTCTCCATCCTCAATAATCCGACACGGACCTGATTTTGGATGAGTTCCCCTACCGCTCTTACTCGCCTATTACCTAGGTGATCTATGTCATTTGCTCTGCGCTGTTCATTGTTGATTTCTATGAGTCGTCTGAGAAGATTAATGATGTCTTCTTTTGCCAGTATTCGGACATCACCATTTCCGTCACGATTCGCGTTTTCAGGGCCTTTAAGATTGCTATCCAATTTGTAACGGCCTACTTTGCCCAAATCGTATCTTCGTGAATCGAAAAACAGAGTGTTTATAAGAGTTGTGGCATTTTCAGCATTTGGTGGTTCGCCAGGTCTCAATCTTCTATAAAACTCTATGAGAGCCTCTTCAGAATCTCTAACTCCGGAGTCTTTTTCTATTGTAGTTTTTATAAATTGATGATCTGAGTTAATGTCGACATCTTCGAATAATTCAAGAATCTCTTGATCGGTCTCATACCCTAAAGCGCGTAGCAAAGTAGTGACAGGAGTCTTTCTTTTCCTGTCAACTTTCACATATAGAACGTCTCTGTTGCTCGTTTCAAACTCCATCCATGCTCCGCGGTAAGGGATCAGCTTTGCGGAGGCTAGGGGCCTTCCAGACCCTGGGTCTCTATCTTCCGTAAAATAGACCCCAGGCGACCGTACCAGTTGACTTACTACAACTCTTTCAGCTCCGTTAATGATGAACGTACCGGTTGAAGTCATCATCGGAATATTCCCTACATACAGTCTTTGCTCTTTGACTTCACCTTGACCAGGGCCTGTGGCGTTTATCTGAAGTTCGACTGTTACATACAATGAAGCGTCAAAAGTTTTTTCTTGTAAGCGACAATGATCCTCGCTGAATTTGGGATCTTCAAAGTCGTGCCCCACAAACTTCAGAGCAAATCTAGAATTCTGTCCTTGGCTATCTTCTATTGGAGATATTTCTTCGAAAAGATCACTCAAACCTTTACTCTTGAACCAATCAAAGGAGTCTTTTTGGACATCTATCAGGTCTGGGACATCAAGAATTGTTTTGATTTTGGAAAAAGACCGAGTAGTTGGGAAAATAGTGTCAAGTTTCTTTGAAACAGAAGAAGTCATAAGTTCTCACACTCCTTGCAGGAAATGGCAATAAGGGGTCTATGGGGTTTTTGTTGCGGTGGAAATTCGCTTTGATAGCGTGTGCCAAAAAAAGAAATACTCTACCCGAGGAAGGCAAGATAACTTATTACAGAAAAGTCGCGCGGGGTATATTTCGGGCACTATAGAATAGTACTATAGTAAATATCGCGGGGTCAACATTCAGGGGTATTTTCAAAACTTCGTAAAGTTGAAAGATTTAGCGGTGCCTGTTTATATACTAGAATCGATAGTGGGGTCGAGGCATAAATTACCCATTAGAATCTCGTGTGTTGGGTTTGATTAAAGTGCCTTTCTTGGACACGTGATCACAAGCGACCATAATCGCCATTGAAATTGTGGTTGCCTGATCAATACAAGTGATATACATTACGGCCAAAGTCAGACATGTTTCTTGGTGAATAACATCGGGAATGTGTAACCTGTTTAGAATTTTTTAAGAACAGTAGGATGGCGTGTTTTAGCGGTTAATTTATTCTTTAGCGTCCTGGCTCTAACGGACAACCTATACGTAAGAGTGAATTTAACGGATAGATTCTTCGAAATGTAGAGGTGAATAGCGATGACTACAACAGCGTTTGGTTCCAGTATTAAGAGGAAAGAAGACCCTAGGCTTATCACGGGACAGGGGAAGTATGTGGAAGATATAAGCCTGATAGGTATGTTGCATATGGTTCTTGTCAGGAGTCCATTCGCACATGCGAAGATTAAATCGATAGATACCTCTGCTGCTGAAAAATTGCCTGGAGTGGTAACTTTATTCTCAGGTAAAGACCTTGAAGAAGAATTAGGCTCCCTTCCTTGTGGATGGGTCGTCCCAGATACTAAAGAGGTTCCCCATCCTCCGCTGGCGGTCGATACAGTTAGGTACGTCGGAGATGCGGTTTTAGCGGTTATTGGGCAATCCCTTGCCATTGCCTCCGATGCTGCCTCACTCATCGAAATCGAATATGAGGAACTAGATTCTGTTGTCGATATGGAAGAGGCTGTGAAAGATGAGGCGATGCAGCTCCATACTGATGCGCCAAACAACATAGCTTTTGAATGGGAAGTGGACGCAGGAAGTGTGGAAGAGGCTAAAAGCTCCTCAGATGTTTCTGTATCCCAAAGATTTGTTAACCAAAGACTTATCCCTACCGCTATGGAAAACAGAGGCGTAGTGGTCGACTATGCCTCTGGTACCGATCAAATAACTATGTGGACTTCCACTCAAATCCCACACCTTGTAAGAGTTCTCTTATCTCTTGTTACCGGTCACCCCGAGCACCTCATAAGAGTCATCGCACCTGATGTAGGGGGGGCTTTTGGGAGCAAGCTATATCTTTACGCAGAGGAGGTAATAGTACCGATTATCGCCAAACGCCTTAAAAGACCGGTTAAATGGATTGAGTCTCGTTCTGAAGGTTATATAGCTACAACTCACGGACGGGATCACATAACAGATATCGAAATCTCTGGGAACAGAGACGGTTTGATAACGGGCCTTGATGTACGAACCATGGCCAATATGGGAGCATACCTTTCCACCTTCGCTCCGCTTATTCCCACCTGGCTTTATGGGTTAATGCTTTCTGGTCCCTACAAGATTCCTAATATATATTGCAAGGTGGTTGCGCCTTTCACGAACACCACTCCGGTGGATGCTTACAGGGGAGCAGGTCGACCAGAGGCTACTTATGCCGTAGAACGTGCGGTAGATCTTTTTGCTGCCGAGATCGGCATGGATCCGGCCGAGGTGCGGAAGAAGAACTTTATACCCCCTTTTGATGATGGATATGAAGTTGCCACGACAGTTTCTTATGATAGTGGTAACTACATTGCCTCATTTGAAAAAGCACTCGAAATGGTAGCTTATGACGATTTTAGAGAAGAGCAGAAACAGGCCAGAGATAATGGCAAACTTCTTGGGATTGGTCTTTCTTCTTATGTAGAGATATGTGGGGCTGCGCCTTCAGCAGTCGCCGGAACACTGGGGGCCAGAGCAGGACTTTGGGAGAGTGCCAACGTCAGAATTCATATGACCGGAAAAGTTTCAGTTTTTACTGGGTCATCAGCACATGGCCAGGGACATGAGACAGCATTTGCTCAAATTGTTTCATCTGAATTAGGGATTCCTGTAGAAGACATTGATGTAATTCACGGTGATACTTCGCAGATACAAATGGGAACTGGTAGCTTTGGAAGCCGTAGTGCAGCGGTCGGTGGGTCCGCTATACACTTAAGTACTCAGAAAATTAAAGACAAGGCGAGAAAATTAGCAGCCCATATCTTGGAAGCATCTGAAGAAGATATTGTGTTTGAAGATGGGAGGCTTTTTGTTCAAGGAGCTCCGTCAGAAGGAAAAACAATCCAAGAAATAGCATTGTCATCTTACTATTACACTGAGGATATACCGGAAGATATGGAACCGGGGATGGAAGCAATGAGTTTCTTTGACCCTAAAAACTTCACTTGGCCAGGTGGCACACACATAGCCGTTGTCGAAATAGATGAGTCGACTGGAGAGGTTACTTTACTTAGATATATAGCGGTAGATGACGTTGGGAATGTAATAAATCCTATGATAGTTGATGGGATGGTTCATGGCGGAGCCGCTCAAGGGATTGGTCAGGCATTGCAGGAAGAGGCTATTTATGACGATTCTGGACAGCTACTGACTGGAAGTATGCTTGATTATGCTGTACCGAGGGCTTGGGATATGCCAATGTATGAACTTGATAGAACTGTCACCCCAACTCAGGTCAACCCACTGGGTGTCAAAGGGGCGGGCGAGACTGCCACTATAGCCGGTTCTCCCGCGGTCATAAACGCAGTCGTCGATGCCCTTTCTCCGTATGGCGTGAGGCACATAGATATGCCTGCTAAAGCTGAGAAAGTATGGAGGCTTATCCAGAATTCTAACTGAGGTTGGGCTCTGAGATTTTTAAAAGACAAACAATAGACCGCTCCACCTAGTTAACATGGGTTGGGCGGTCTATGTTTTAGGGATAGTTTCTTTTCATGTTTGTCAATGAAAATATAGAAGATCCAGTTTCGAATCTAATTTCGGAGCTCGACAATTTAGATTATGTGGCAGACTCCTCAATTGCTACGTCTTTACACTTAGCTCAACTACTAGATAGACCATTGCTGATTGAAGGTAGGCCCGGTGTGGGCAAGACCGAGATCGCTTCCGCTATGGCACGGCTACTTAACACTCAGCTTATACGGCTGCAGTGCTATGAAGGATTGGATGTAAATTCTGCCTTATACGAATGGAATTATTCCCGTCAATTATTATGGATTCGGATGAACGAGAATAAAGGGTTAGATCCGACTGAAATGGAGACCGAAGTATTTGGTAGGGAATTCCTGTTGGAGCGTCCACTTCTATCTGCTCTCACGAAGGAAAAAGCTCCGGTACTTTTAATAGATGAAGTTGATAGGGCAGATCAAGAATTTGAAGCATTTCTTCTTGAGGTGTTGTCAGAGTTTCAAGTCACGATACCGGAGCTAGGTACGATTAGAGCTGAGAACAAGCCTTTAGTTATACTTACATCCAATAGATCACGAGACCTGTCTGACGCTTTGAGACGGAGATGTCTATATCTATGGATTGACTTCCCTGAACTTCAGAAAGAGTTAGAAATTGTTAAAAAAAGAATTGGTGATATGCCTGAGGGACTAGCTCTTCAAATATGCAGGTTTGTGAGAGCCTCCCGAGAAGAAGATCTGCAGAAAGTTCCGGGCGTGTCTGAGACTCTAGATTGGGCTACCGCTATGATGGTCCTGCATATAGAGAGTCTTGAACCCGATGTTGTTTTAAGTACGTTAGGTACTTTGCTGAAGAACTCTGATGATCTTGAAAAATTCCGAACTTCAACCATTGAAAGGATAATCCAATCAATTGGGTGATGAGATTGATGCGGTCCGACTGATATAGCCTTTATTAATGTCATCAAATGCGAATACCAACGGGAACATCTCACATTTACCGAGCGATAATTCATGCGGACTTCGACGCCTTCTTTGCCTCTGTAGAACAGAGAGATGATCCTTCAATTGCCGGAATTCCAGTAGTTGTAGGTGGCAGCCCTGATAAAAGAGGAGTGGTTGCATCGGCCTCTTATGAGGCACGTAAATTTGGAATTCGATCGGCGATGCCGATGAGTCAAGCAGTACGCTTATGTCCAAGTCTTGTAAGAAGAAAGGCCCGATTTGAAGAGTACAAACGTGTATCTCGCCAAGTGATGGACATTTTCCGAGATATCACTGATCTAGTTGAACCATTGTCGTTGGATGAAGCATACCTGGACGTCACAGAACAAGAATCTGATGTACTTACCCCCCCCATGATCGCTCGCAAACTAAAAAAAAGAGTAAGTGATGATTTGGAACTTACCATTTCGACGGGGGTCGCAACTTCGAAGTCTATTTCAAAGATAGCTTCAGATATTGGTAAGCCGAACGGCCTTACTGTTGTTCGACCAGGCACAGAACGGAATTTTCTTTCCCCACTCCCAGTGGAATCGCTATGGGGAATTGGTCCTAAAAGGACAGAAAAACTTAACAGCGTGGGCATAAATACGGTAGGTCATTTAGCGAAGTTTGACGTAATGTGGTTCATAGATAACTTTGGATCCAATGGTCCTTCAGTACGGATGATGTGTCTTGGAATTGACGATCGCCCTGTAGTTATCCACAGGAAGAGAAAATCGTACAGTTCAGAAACGACACTTGCTGATGACACAGGGGATCGGGAAACCCTACGTGAGATTGTCTCTCGGCTGAGTCATAATGTAGGTAACAGCCTGATGGTAAGAGGCATGCGAGGTAAGACAATTAAGTTGAAGTTGCGTTCGTCTGATTTTACGACCTTTACAAGGCAATTGTCTCTGAGAGAGCCAGTTCAACTTTCGTCTGAGATTTCGGAGGCTGCACTACAGCTTCTCGAACGCGAACTTTCCTCCGGAATAAAATACAGGTTGTTAGGAGTTGGAGTTTCCGGCTTCGATTCGCTAGAAAATGAAGATGACATGATCCAACTTCGGCTCTCCGGTTTCTAGATTGGTCAATCAAGATTAGAAATGAATACCGGTTCCTCGATATCTTTCGCATCGAAACCGAAAATACGAGAGTAGAAATAAAGTTCTGCGTCAAGAGTTCTCCGGATATTCTCCGATTTTCTAAACCCGTGCTGCTCCCCTTCAAATGCTATATAAGCTACTGGGATCCCTTTGCTGTTCAAGGCGTCCACCATCATTTCCGCTTGATTCGGGAGGACTATCTTATCCTCCAGACCTTGAAAAAGAATTACGGGGCATGAGAGAAGGTCAGTGTGGAAAATTGGCGACCGTTCCTCATAAACATTCTTCATTTGAGGATAGGGTCCAACCATCGAATCCATGTATCTGGATTCAAACTTATGTGTCTCCAGAGCGAGAGCTTCTAGATTGCTTATCCCATAGTAACTCGCGCCTGCCTTGAACACATCAGTGAATGTGAGAGCCGCAAGGGTGGTGTAACCACCAGCGCTACCTCCCCTGATAGCGAGTCGGTTACCATCGACGTTACCTCTTGCGACAAGGAACTTCGCTCCGTTGACGCAATCCTCAATATCGACGATTCCCCATCGGCCGTTTAGTCGTCTCCTGTAAGCAGTCCCATATCCTGTACTACCGCTGTAATTAACATCCAGAACGCCAAAACCCCTGCTTGTCCAGAATTGAGTGGTGAGATTCAACGTTGTGGTTGTGGCACCCGTGGGACCTCCGTGGCTGATGACCAGCAGTGGAGGTAACTCCTCCGCTTCACCGCAATATTGAGGATTCTGGGGTGGATAGAAAAACCCGTGAGCTGTTAGTCCATTCTCTGTTGGTAACTCAATGGGCTCTGGTTGAGATATATATTCGGCCGCAATGCTTGGGCTATCAGACTTTCTGAGTTCGGTGGTAGAACCATCAAGACCTCTACGATAAACCGAATAAGGTAGATTTGACGAACCTGCTCCAAAAACCACGTCTTTCTCTGACACTTTCAACCCAGAGCGGTTTATTTCTGTGAAAATAGTCGAAATTCTTTCTAGTTGCTTATCCTGTAGGAAAATCTCGGCTAGTGACCATATTCCATTCTCATTCATCGCACACATTATCCGATCGCTTGAAGGAAACCCATAATAGCGTGCCCCTAGGCCCCACTGTGCCTGGGTGAATTCTGCCTTTATGGGCGTAAGGTTAACTGATTCTCCCTTTTCTTGGCGATAAATATTCCACCACCCAGATTCGTCGGATACAAAGTGTAAGATCCCTTCTGGTGACCATACTGGTTGGCATATGGATTCACCTTCTCTGCCCTTGACTTTCATGGGGGCAGTAAGCGATCCGTCACTTTCCACTTCTGCTACCCACAGTTCTGTGCTATCCCACGGCATGTTTGGATGATTCCATTGGACCCAAGCGAGTAAGGAACCATCAGGGCTGAGAACTGGTGAGGAGTAAAAGTCTGCTCCCGAAATGAGTATCTTCACTTTCCCTATTCCGTGCATATTGATAGAGACCAGTGTGTTAGATGCTTCTCCCGGCCCAGTGTGATCCTCACGAACTGCTATTAAATTCTCGTTGTAAATGTCTAACGTGTAGTCGGCGTATCTGTGATCAAATCCATTTGGGGTGATAGCGATTGGGTTTAGTCCGTTCGGATCAACCCTATAGACTCGCTGGTCAGTATAGTTAGAAAAGAAAGCCACACCGTTGTGAATTAGGTATGAACCTCCGCCGTATTCGTGAACCCTTGTTCTTGCATTGAACGGAGCTGGGTTCACGTCTGATTGAGATCCATTAGATGCTCTTTTGACTATTACACATCTCCCACCCTCGGAAGGCCTCATCTCAAGCCAGTAAATGTTCTCTCCATCAATTGCCATGTCCCCGAGGCTGATTGATTCGGATATGATCATTTCTGTTGTTATAGGTGATTGCCATGATCCATAGGGTAATGAAGCTCTCTCATCAGACATACGCGCCCTCAACTTGAAGTGACTTTCTTGAGGAATTCAAAGTAAGATTTTTTCCGGCTGTATTTATCCTCCAATTTGTGGGAACAAGTTGATATCCCACTTTGTAATTGCCAAAATCCGACGTCCCACCTGCACCTTTTCCAGGGTCAAAACATTCCCAGCCAGCATAATTTTTTATGGTCTTGGAGAAGTTATTTGCGTTGTTTTCAAATCCAAGATGATTATCTTCATTGAACAAAATCGGCATTGGTTTGTAATGGGCCAGAGATCTTGTTTCGATTACCATAGCTCTTCGTATGAGATTTCCATTCCAATAGCCGACATATAATCGTGAAACGGTTCAAGCCGGCAATAACCCCAAGGGACTCCGCCCTGAAAATTCACTCTAAACGCAAAAAGGCCGTGAATCTTATAAAGCGGTAACATCTTGATGAACTCGGATGTGTTTCTGTCAAGGTTCTATTCATTTGTGTCCGGATAATTCCTTAGGTGTTTGGCATGTGGATTTTTATCATCAAACATAGCGTTAACCATTCGCGAGTTCAATAACAGTCCTTCTGTAGGTTTTCCCTTGAATTCTCTACCTTTGTAAGTTGGTGAGTCATTGATAAACCATTATTTCCTCTTGATCGATATCGAAGTATTCCGTATTGGCATCTATTCTTCCTTACTGTTATGTGTGTTCGGGTTAATATTAGTTTGTTGACTCATGGACTCTCGATGAACTGATTCAATGGACGCTCTGCGAGATCCACCTAGATCCGATCCCGGTAGCGGTACTGTTCCAATAACACTGTCTGAAGCAAGAGTATCCATCTTCTTTTGTGTATAACCCAGAATATCGCCGAGAACATAATCATTGTGTTGACCCAAGCAAGGGGAAGGATTATGCAAGACAACTCCTGCATTACTTTGGAACCTGAGGACCGGACCAGTCATGGGAAAGATCCCGGCGTCAGGATGATCAACTATCTGAAAGAACTCCCTTTCGTTCAAATGTGGGTCGTCATATGTGTCAGGACCGCAGTTCAGAACTACTCCGGAAGGAATTCCTGAAGATTGCAGTGTATCCATGACTTCGTATCGGTCTTTACTAGATGTCCATTTCTCTATTGCTAGGTCCAACTCATCATGATTTGCGATTCTATTTTTCACGCTCGAAAATTTCTTGTCTCTAAGGCTGGGCAAAGGAATGCAGCGGATAAAAGACTTCCATTGCGACTCTGTAACGATGCTGCGTGCAATCCTGTTATCTTCACCTTTACACGGATAAACCCCCTGTGGCGCGTAGTGGGAATTCCGGTTACCTTGACGCTTCCTTGGTTTTGAATGAATTTGATATTCTAGAAATACCTCTCCCATGTGAGTCATAAAGGATTCCGCCTGGGACATATCAATGAACTGCCCTATTCCCGTTTTTTCTCGGTATATTAACGCGGTGGTGAGTGCGAAGACAGCGTTGACCGCGGCAGCTGCATCAGGGTGATGAACGAGAGAATTTGTTGAATGGTCTAGATCCGGATAGCCCCTCAAGAAAGAATGTCCGCTAATTGCGTCTATCGCCATTCCCATACTTCTGTAATCACGATATGGTCCAGTATTTCCATAGCCGGGCATTAGCATGAAAATGATGTCAGGTCTTGCTTTTCGAAGCTTTTCATAGCCTAGCCCAAAATCTTCCATTACTGACCTTGCATAATTGCAGAAAATTATGTCCGAAGTAGAGGTCAGATCGAGAAACGTCTCTACGCCAGCGTTCGTCTTGAGATCTAGAGTAATTCCCTTCTTGTTCCGGTTTATAGCATTGAAGTTAGACTGTCTGTTCCAAGGACGTTCCCCGGGATCCCCATCCGGGTATGCTCCCGACCCTTTTGGCGGGTTTATAGGGCCTCTAGCTATTCTCTGTACAGACTCGACTTTGATAATTTCTGCTCCCATGTCAGCTAACAAGGATCCACAGAAAGGTCCCGCCCAAATCTCCGAAAGTTCTAGTGCCCTAACTCCTTCAAGAGGGAAGCCCGATATAGAGCTCACTTGTTCTTTGCTCACACGATTCCCTTGTTTTTCAAAGTCGCAATGTCTTCAGAGGAAAGCTGGAGATGATCCTTTAAGACCTGATTCGTCTGTTGCCCGCCCGTTGGCGCGGACATTCGTTTCTTGTAAGGAAGAGCTGTTAACCTAAATGGATCTCCAGTATATTTAAGAGTACCTGAATTTGGATGATCAACTTCTGTAAAAAACCCCCTTGACTCAAATTGTTCGTTCTCCATTACTTCTTCACTTCGAAGGATAGGGGACCCAGGCACTCCTGCTTTTTGAACCTCAATGAATATCTCTTCACGCGTACGTTTGTCTAGCCATGACTGGAAAATGCTTTCTAAGGCTTCCCTGTTAACGCTTCTTTTATCAGGGTCGTTGAAGCGAGGATCGAGCATAAGGTCTTCTTGACCAATCATTCTTGCTATATTTGGCCACATTCTGGGGCCGAGTGGCAGAAAACTTACGTGCCCGTCTCGGCACCTGAATGTGCCCACCGCGTAAGGTTCTCTGGCTCCAGCCGCAGACACTCGAGGTTGTGTTCGGGGGTCGAGCTCTCCGGAATATATGAAAGGAGCCCTTCTACCAATCTGGTGGGGATGGCCTGCCATACATTCCTGTATTGAGATATCTATCCAGTCTCCAAAGTTGGTTTTAAATCTTCTGAATAGGGCGGAAGTAGTAGCTGCTGCGGCAGAGTTGCCAGCATAATACTGGGCAACTTCTGCACCGTATCGAAGGGGATACCTCTCTGGTAGACCCTCTCTATGCATAGCCCCGGACATTGCAAATACTGTGAGCTCAGTGTATTTGAATTCCTTATAAGGGCCAGTCTGGCCGTAAGGGGTAATGGAAGTCATTATGAGGCCAGGATTTTGCTTTGCAATGTCCTCGTATGCAAAACCCATGGAAGCTAATTTTCCTGGAATGAACGTCTCGACTAGAATATCTGCCTTTTGTAACAGGATGCCAAGTATCTCTTTACCTTCCGCTGTTTCCAGGTTCAGGGTGAGGCTTTTCTTTCCGACGTTGAGATGAAGGAAAAGTGAGCTGTCACTTTCATCGGGTTCATCTTCGGTTTGGCCTAATTGCCTTAATGGGTCTCCTTCCAGGGGCTCAATTTTGACAACCTCGCCGCCATACAAGCCGAGTGTTTTTGCGCAGAAAGAACCTGCAAGACGGTCAGACAAGTCGATGACCAGATATCCATCTAGGGCTTCGTAAGGCACGGTTTGGCATAACTCCAAGTTTGAGAGTTTGGCCATTGTCTATAGCATCCGCTCCTTCTGTCAATTTGGCAAAGCCAAGAAAGAGAGCCTTCTGGAGTTTAAAATTCAAGTTCAAAGGAACAACGCTACTCCATAGCGGCGGGCTTTTACCAGGTGTAGTATCAACTGAAGTATTTGGTTCAATAGCAAGGGAGCTCTATCCAGGAGTATCATGATGAAGCAGAAGCCGGTATCGCTGGATTTCACCGAAAGGGATCTGGATTTTCTTATATCTGCGGTTGTTTCAGGCTCTTCCGACACATCACCCGTACGGGATGCAATTCGTCATGAGCCTGCTTATCGAAAAGCAATAGTCTCTGACGAGAGAGTATTTTCCAAAGTTATCAATGACGAGGAATCTTTCCTCAAAATTTCGCCCTCGCTATATTTTGAGGTATTGCTTCGTAGAGCCCAACGTGACCTTGAGTCAACTTCGTACACCATGGAAAGATCAGGTAAGGAAAGCATCCCGGTTTTTGACTCTGTTAAGGTCGCAGATTTCCTGGATAGTCCATACGTACTTGAATACCTTGCCCATATGCTGGCGTCATTTACGAGAATACAGAGCTATGTTGTTCCAGTGCGGAAAAGGAAAGGTATTCGTCGCCGCATAAGATATAACGATATGGATATTGATAGCCTAATCCAATTTGCCTCTAAGGTTGAAGAGTCAGAACGGTTTTCCTTTTATAAGAGAATAGGTGACGTTTGTCTTTTTGTGACCGGGTTATTCAGGGACCACACGCATTCTGAAGCGGAAAAATCCTCAGTGATGAGGGATTCTGTCTATCGGGTTCGTCAATCTTCTTCTCCGACCTGGTCCCGCAGGATAAAGAGAAGTGTAGAAGAATACGAAGCTGAGGGTAAACGATTTTATAAGCTAGCTGAATCGCATCCTACCGCTTCAATGCTAGAGTTATCTGATGTTTTTAATGTATTGCGCGAGCAATTTACAGCTGCAAGGAAACCTTTGGCGTTCCTGTCAACTCATTATCTGCACTCAAGGCAGAACAATCTGTTCAGGATTACCTCTTAAGATAGGACACAATTTGAGTAACCTTTAGAGTTATTTACCGGCTCACCTTAAGTATTATCACACTGTCAGATTCAAACACTCTCGATAATTTCCCGTTTAATCCTTGAGCTAACTTCTCAAGGCTGTTGTTTGGGTAGTAGAGCCGTTCCAGTTCGCCTATATACACGTATTCAACTTCATATTTGTCAATTAAGTCAGCTGCTGCTGCTGGTAAACTGTATATGGTATTCACGTCCTCCTGGCGACTACTTACCAGATGCTTCATTCCCCATCTCTGCTGTTCCTGATGCCACTTCCAACCGACTACAGTAGGAAGTCCTGTGTTTACAGATACGCGTCCTCCCCACCTGTAGGTTGGTGTTAAGCCTTCGATAATTACCGGGGATCCTTTAACGTTTTCTCGCAACCATTCGATTCCTTCGAAATCGGTTGCCAGATCAATTTCACCTTTAATATCTGTATAAGTAGTTCCTTCTAGGTATGCATACCCGTTTAGTGTCAGGGGCGTGACATTACCGTTGAAACGATCTCGCAGACGATCCCTAGTGCCCATCACAGGATAAATAAGTCCGGCAAGAACCAGGATTGAAGCTATTCCTATCCAAGGGAATTTTATGAGGCTAGAGGTATTTTTGATTGTTAGCATGATCCGGTAGGAAAAGTAAACAGAAGCCAGAGCAAGGAGCACCCATGCTTGTGTATAAAATTTAAATACGCTGTTCATGCGATCTATATCGCCTTCAATTCGCCAGATTTCGAGGAAGGCTATTATGCTCAGGCCTCCTGCAGCCATGAGTGAAGCGAAAAGTAAGACCGGTTGTTCGTTCATTTCTTGACGACACTTTCTGAGCGCTGCTGCAATCACCAGGATCAGGAGGAAAATGGAAACCGGTAACGCCCCTCCTAAAGAACCATTGAGTAATGCAGTAATTATGTAACCCAGAGCGAGCATTAGTATTAGGCCTAGGTAGATTTCTGTAGACGATAGTACTCTTGGATTCAAGGTAGCTAGTCCGAGCCGTCTGATCTCTAAAAGTACCGTGCCTACTTTTGCCCTCAGTAGATATAATGAACCGGAGGCGATTAAAAATAGAAATAATCCATTTATCGAAACCAGTTGATTGAATGTCGTCATGTTTGTGGTTGGTTCTAGCCCATTGAAATAAGTTACGGTATTCAAGTGGTAGGGAATAAAGGCAATAAAGGCAACTGTGAGAGCAAGCATAGATTTACAACAGGTTTTGTAGATTACTGTTAAGTTGATTCCGCCATGCCGTATGAATTGACCAATACCGACACTTCCAACTGAAATAAAAACGTACACGGGCAGGTCCCAGGTATTTATAACTCTGAGGGAGCCTAGAGATAGCCCTAACAACAACAATCTGACGGTCTCTTCCACTTTTCCCGGGGTCCTGCCGCGGCTTGAGAATATGATCGACATCGATGTTCCTATTACGAGCAACGTAAACGGTAGGGCAATAAGATGAGCGTGTAGGTCCGCGAAAAGGAAAGTGAAAAACGGGAATTCTGTGATCTCGTGTCCTGGAGGGTCTGGTGGCATCATCCGACTACTACGCCAGTAATCAAATTCTCCGCCAGATAACCCATTAATTATCTTGTCACTTAGTATCCCGAAACTTTGAAAAAACCCATCTAGGTTTCCTATTACACAAACGAAAATAAGACCAGACATACCTGCAGCTAATGGGAATATTTTGGTCCGATGACTCAAATTAAGGGCTGTTCTTCCTACTAAGTTTGAACCGATTGTGAAGGCAGCACCGGCGGTGAAAGCGAATAATGTTGGAATTGCAAGGTTGTAGGCAACTTCAGTCGTTATCCCAGACATATGGATAAGCGACGCTACAATGAATTGACCCCAGTAGTAGTAGTTCATATATCCGCCTGAAAACCAGGGATCGTAGGGCGGCATATAACTGGATCGCAAGACAGCGTTTAGGTATGCCATGTCCATGGGCTTTTCTCCACCCCTATAGGGGTGCCATAGATCAGGGTTCGCCATCCGGATCAGAAGAAATGAGAAGAATGCCAAGAGAAAGACACATTCAAGTATCACAAGGCGTTTCCATTGAACCCGTAAGAAACTGAGGATGTCGTCTCTTCTGAAATACAGCACTGATGAGGATATGAGCATAAGTGCACCCAGACTGACCCACATCGTTGTATCCTCAAATTTCATCAACTGCATGCTGGAGAGAAGCCAGGCAAAAAAACATGTCAACAGAATTCCCAGTATTTTTGCAAGTAGATATCCTCTTGCGAGTAGCCCCCTGAATACAAAAAAGGATAGGGGGAGAGCGCAGAGTGAAATCAACTCGATGATACCGAGCCAGGTGGCGACAGGAAATCGGGAAGATATGGGGTTCTTACTGATTATCCCTGACCAGGTTCCTCCGCTTCGTTGAGAGCGGAGCATCTCTTCATCCATCATTAAATCTTTAGGTGGGGATCTGGGTTTGACCTTATTTAATGCTGAAAAACTTATCGTTTCAGATTCAATTTCTGTTCTGATTACCGTCGCAGACAGGCGGTTTCTATTTTCGAATATCATCACTTTAGGATGATCATAAACAGAGAAACTTTCGTCAACGAATCCAATTTGTATGCCAGCTTTGTCATATGGCGGTATTAATCTTTTGCTCGGGTCTGGGACTCCTGGGCGGTCAAAGGTGTCCTCAATAAGATTTATTCCGAGGAGATTTAGATATGACGTCTCTATCAGCACAGGTTCATAACCCAACTTTCCTGTAAAAAGAGCCCTGTAATAACCTTTCATGACCGGGTATCTGTCTTCGATTCTTGTGACCGTCCCGTAAAGTCTGTTACTGAAGAGAACTAAGTAGTCACCCCTGTGCAATGACTCTGAAATGTGAGTCAGTTTGAAGTACGTGTCATCTTCATAAATAGGTAGTTCCTCATATCGAAAATTTCGAAGATTGGGTAGGCTCTCTTCCCAATGCTCCTTGATGATCAAGGAGCCACTTTTCCCATATTTAGCTAGCCATTCAGATGCTTTTACGGCAGTATGCTTCTCGCCATATATTCCCATCATGGAGAATCCGTACCATACCGTTACAATCACAGTGAGGAGTATCAGGCATGCTGCAGAGATCTGGCTGTATCTGGGAGTTCTATGAAAACAATGGATGACAAATGCCGACCCAAGCAATGCGATTACCGGTATAGCAGGTAGCAAATAACGAAGGAACTTCACTTCGAAACTGCCCGTCACGAGCAAGTAAGGTAGAACCCATGACAGCAAGAGTATAAAGATGGAGGTTCCTTTTCCCCGAAATGGCGAAAATATGATTAGAGAGAAAAAGCAAATTAGTGAAGACACCACAATTGCAGGTGCACTGTTATTCCACAGTAGGACCGAGGCCGGGATAATTGCGCAGCAAAGAATCGACAGAATCGCGGGCACTAATTTGAGGCCCTTGGAAGCTGACCAAAACAGACCCACGACAGAAATGATAGTGAGCGGCCATCCTAGTCCCCATTTGCCCATTTGGATAAATTGGTAGACATATGGCGTAGTACCAATATACTGCCTTGTGTAAGGGTAATCTCTGATCCTACGAACCATCTCAGATTGCTCGGTGACATCACCTATGAACCTGTTCCAGTCCAATAAAGCATAGGGCTGAGCCAGAACGAATATTAATGAGCCGGCTAATATGCCCCAGGCGCCTGAAATTAGGGCTTTTTTCACCTTCCAGTACTGGATATCCTCCATAGTTTGATTCCGCGCAGCGTAGATTAAATGAGCCATTACAAACGCGCCAGCTATTGGCAAGAGACTAACTTTTGTTGCTAAACCAAGGCCTATAAGGGCACCGGCTATTAAGGAATGACTCCTTTTCCCGCTAATGGTTAGGCGATATAGAACTAACAACGACCAAGTGGTGAAAAATACAGTCAACGTATCGAAAGCGAAAAAGTGTGCCAGTTGAATATGGATAACTGAGAACGAAATCAGAAATGCTGCAAGAAGTCCTACTCTTCTGCTAAAAGCAGACTTACCTAGCATAGCTATTCCAATGATAGTTCCGAGATCGGCGAGAACAGATATCGATCTTGCCAATGTACGTAGATCGGTTACATCTGTCCCGGTCATCCTTTCTAGTATGTTCTCACTAATTTCTAGAACATATAAAGGAAAACTTCCGTAAGGAAACCATCTCGGATTCCAGGTACTTTCGTCTGCGTTAAATAAAGTGCCTAACTTCGATAATGGTGGCATCTCTATTTCCCGACTCTTCATGAGAATCGCTCTTTCGTCGGGATGTGGAGTATAAGAAAATCCCTCATCCCAATGAAGTCCACTGAATCGTAAAAACGCAGCAATCACTACGATTACAATTATTGCGAACCATTAGATTTCATTCTTTCGGCTAGACGAGTTTTTTAGAAATTGAAGGGTGTTCTTCCCGATATCCGAAATTTTTTCGATTATAGACACTGATTTGAGTATCCTTTCTTGACGGTCTCGAAGCAAGGGTTAGAATCGCCTGCGAAAAGATTTAAATATGCGGGTTTCCAAGTAAGGAGAAAACAATGGCGGTCAATTCTGAATACAAGTGTCGGGTAGAGAAGCCCTCAGATTTTGACGAGTTCTGGGCCGGGGTATTGTTTGAAGTAGGGAGTATCGATCTTATGCCTGATTGTATCGAGGATGATCTGAGATCCTATGCGGAAATATCTGTATACCAGGTTTTTTACAATAGCCTCGATAATGTCAGGGTTTCTGGATGGTACGCAGTACCGCGTCATAACGGCGGCGATCTTCCGTCTATTCTCTTAGTGCCTGGTTACCAGAGTGATCCGTCTATTCCCAAGGATTGGGCATCTAAAGGTTACGCGTGTCTCTCGATCAATCCTCGGGGGAAAGTGCGCAGCCGATTGCAATTCGATCCTGGATACCCGGGGCTTCTCACATACGGGATAATCGATAAAAACACCTATTCTTATCGTGGTTTCTATGTTGACGCATGGAGGGGTATCGATTTTCTTTTGAGTAGACCTGAAATTGATAGTGAAAGTATCGGTGTTACAGGTAGCAGCCAGGGTGGGGGATTGACGATAACTACTTCTGCAATGCGGAGTGAGGTTCGGGCAGCAGCGGCTGGAGCTCCTTATCTCTGCGGCTACATGGATGCTATTGAGCTTACCGACACTTACCCGTATCAAGAAATCAACGATTACTTAAGAGTGAATCCAGAGAGTAAAGAGAATGTTGAAAATACCTTGTCGTATTTCGACGGCATATCATTTGCTGACAAGATAAAGTGCCCAATCATCATAAATATAGGTCTTCAGGATAATGTCTGTCCGCCCGAAACCGGCTACTCTTTGTTTTCTTCTATAGGCAGCGAGCAAAAGAAGTTGTTTGATTATGATGGTCACGGGCATGAAGCCGGACGATATATTCACACTTCAATAGTCGACGATTTTTTTGCAGAGCACCTCAAAGGAGATAGCTAACCGTGAACACTATACGTCCTTCAGACTTTGGTAGTTTCTGGTATGAATTAGGGAAAGATCTGGCAGACATTCCGGCTTCTCCTGAGATAGAGTCGATACCGATGCGGTCAACGGATTTTGCAGATCTTTACGGGGTAAGAATTACAAGTATCGGACCGTACAGATTATACGGGTATCTCAGTATACCCAAATCGGATGGTCCGGCACCTGTAATCTATTATGTACCTAAGAACGCCAGTGTTCTGGAAATTATTCCTCAGGGGACTTCAAATGCAATAAGGAGCCGTTACGTCACTTTTTCT
The DNA here is from genome assembly GCA_964652755.1 of uncultured Dehalococcoidia bacterium. GTDB lineage: Bacteria > Chloroflexota > Dehalococcoidia > Lucifugimonadales > UBA826 > UBA11795. Next base: position 22,042 of record CAZZBP010000004.1, on the reverse strand, counting down.
CTAGCTTGTCGGGGAATGAGGAACTCAGACAAGCCATACACAGCAATGTATCCTGGGCAGCTGACCGACGGGATTCACGATCCAGAGTCTTATGTTTACCGGGGGATCGTAGCCGATACGATGAGAGGTCTCGATTTCCTAATGTCCCGATCGGAGGTTGACAGGAATGCTGTGGTTGCATGGGGCAACGATAATGCGCTTTTGGCGGCGGCGCTCCATGATTCTGTGACCCATGTTGTTACGACGCCAGCTTATCTTCTGAATACAATCGAAATGGCTGAAAGAACTTCAGGATATCCGCTTGAGGAATTTAACGATTACATTCGACGTTTCCCGGAACAGAAAGAATTGGTAGAGAATGTTCTCAATTACTACAACCTCAAATGGCACGCCCAATCAATAACTGCTACAGCTCTTGTCATGGCCGATCACGAAAGCGGACTCTACTCTCCGAAAAGTCTGTCTTCGCTTGTTGAAGGAATAGCCGGCGAAACAACTGTTCATGAGTCAGAAAGGTCCAGCTTTCTGGACGGACTGTTTGCTGAAAAATGGATCACAGAGAATCTGATTGGAAAAGATGCAGACCCAATAGTGCCAGCTCACTGGCAGGAATGAATATAGATTTGATGCTATGGGCGAGGTTCTATGGAAAGCGTTGACGGAAATGTCTCCTGTGGGATAGCCATTCCGCAGGTTTTTACAGAAGATCCTATTGATCTAGACTTGATAAGAAAGTTCGCTAGCCGAGCGGAGGATCTCGGCTTCGACAGCCTCTGGGTGCAGGAAAGGATTATTGGAACTGCCGACTCGCTTGAACCTTTAACTCTCTTAAGCTATCTGGCAGCCTCTACCAAGAGTATTCGACTGGGGACAGCAGTGATAATCGCCACTACGAGGAATCCGTTTCTTCTGGCGAAAGAGCTCTGCACAATTGACAACCTTTCGAAAGGCAGATTGACGCTGGGTATCGCTCTCGGAGGTCGGGCTGCGACGTATCCGTTGCTGGGAGCCCCTCGGGAGAAGAGAGTGAGACATTTCATTGAGTTTTTGAGTGTTATCAGAGCCCTCTGGACTTCAGGAAGTGCCTCGCATCATGGTGTGTTCTGGGACTTCGATAGCATAAAGATGAGACCCCTGCCAGTACAGGAGACCGGTCCTCCTATTTGGTTCGGAGGCAGGCACCTAGATGCCCTGAAAAGGGCGGTAACAATGGGAGATGGATGGATGGGTGCCGGTTCTACATCCACGGGTGAGTTTAGAGAACATGTGGAAATCATCCATTTTGAATTAATCCGGATTGGAAGGCCGGAGTCTGAATTTGTGATATCGAAACGGGTATACGTTGCAATAGATGATGATGAAGAAAGAGCGAAGGCTCGATTGTCCAACTGGTTTGGAGCACACTATGGCAATGCCGATCTGGCTGCACACGTTTCCGTCTGGGGTAGTGTGGCAAAATGCACTGAGAGTATCCAAGAAGTTATTAATTCTGGGGCAGAGATGGTGATGTTTAATCCAGTTTTCGACCATATGGAACATCTAGAAAAACTACGCTACCAAGTTATTCCAGAGTTGTCTTATACACTTCTATGATACGTGCCTGTGTGGCTGTTCTATTGTGGTATACTCCGGCCAATTTCCCCCTAGATTCAGTGCGATCTTTTGGTTGTTCTGGAAATCAGTGATAGGAGACTTCTGATGCCGTCCAATGGCTTTATTAAACCAGAAATTTTAGTGTCTACCCAATGGTTGGAAGAACATATAGGTGATTCTGATATTAGGATCGTCGATTGCGATCCTTTTGATTCTTATACGAGAGCTCACATCGAGGGTGCGGCGGGGATCAAAGTGCATCACTATATAAAACATCCGGATTATGCAAGAGACCCCAAATCCTATCCCTTGGTTGCAGAACCTGATGTGGTGAAAGAGCTATTTGAGGATATGGGCATTGGAGACGATACCACAGTAGTGGCTTATGACAGCAGTGGAAGTTTGTGGGCTTCTCGGTTTTGGTGGGTCTTAAACTACTATGGACACAATAATTCGAGAGTTCTCGATGGAGGCTGGAAAAAGTGGTTTGATGAGGGGAGGCCTGTTTCTATAGACCGCCCGGTGAAAAAAGAAGTGACCTTCACGCCGAAGTCGGAACCCGACCTGGTTTGTCTCATTGACGACGCTATGTCAGCGATTGGAAATGATGAGACGCTTTTCTTGGATGTACGGTCTGATGAGGAATGGACGGGAACCGTCGATAGGGGAAACGGCAGATCTGGAAGGATTCCCGACGCGGTTCATCTTGAATGGCTTAATTTCGTCACGAATGACAAACATCACACTTTTAAGTCCCCTCAAGAGTTGCGCGACATTCTTGAGGCTGCTGGAGTGACTCCTGAAAAAGAGATAGTGACGTATTGACAGGGAGGCATCCGTGCGGCGCACGGAGTGTTTGTTCTCACCCTGCTTGGCTATGAGAAAGTGCGAAACTATGACGGCTCTATGGGAGAGTGGGCGAACCGCGAAGATACCCCGTTAGTGAAATAGAATTATTGGAAGAAACCAATGGGCAGATCTATTCATCATCCTGTGGGGCTAATTCACAACTCCTCCTCAGCTTATAGTGGCTACACACTGTTCACCAACGTAAATGGCGGCAATCACGCTACCCTGCTTGATATGGAAGGAAGGATAGTACACAGGTGGAATTCTGAAGAGGGGATAGTCTATGCATACCTTCTTTCCTCTGGGAATCTCTTATGCAGGACAAATCCATCCACCGATGTGGAATTAGTTCAGAATCTCGGAGGATCTTCGGCCGCTCTTTTAGAAATTAACTGGGAGAGTGAAGTGATCTGGCGATACGATGACCCAATGCTTCACCACGACTTTGTAAGATTATCGAATGGAAATACGCTGGCGTTATTGTTTGACCCACTAGACGAGGAGACTACGAAAAAGGTTCAGGGCGGATATGTATCTGAAGAGGATTCGCCTACCATTCTTGGTGATCTAATAAGAGAAATTTCGCCGGATGGGGATACCGTCAGTGAATGGAATATTTCGGAAAGCCTTTCCTACGATGAAGACGTTATTTGTCCATTAGAGCATAGGCGGGAATGGACCCACGCTAACTGTATAAACCTGACACCTGACGGTGATTTCTTGGTCAGCTTTAGGAACACAAGTACCATAGGCATTATAGGAAAGGAATCGGGCCGATTCCTGTGGAAATGGGGTCCTGGGGAGGTTTGGCACCAGCACCATCCTACGTTCTTGGATAATGGAAATATCTTGCTCTTCGATAATGGTAGTCATTCAAAAGGGGCGGACAGATCTCGGGTAATTGAAGTGGATCCGGAGAGTGGGAAAGTGAAGTGGGAATATACGGAAACACCTCCTATGGCCTTCTTTAGTTTTCACATAAGCAGTGCCGAACGTTTAGCCAACGGGAATACACTCATATGTGAGGGAGCTTTCGGTAGGATTTTTGAAGTCACCGAGAAGGGAGATGTAGTCTGGGAATATGTGAATCCGTTTCAAACTCCTGATTTGCGCACCGGCGCTCCAAGTAATATGGTGTTTCGCGCCCACAAATATGGATCCCACGACCTCGCTATTTCGGGTCGAGACCTGAACCCTGAAAAATATGCGAATTTGAACAAGTTGTACTCAGGAGCGAGCCCTGGTGGCTCGGGATTAATAGTCGCCTGAAGAGAGCGAATAGGAACAAGAAACTAGAAGAAGGAGAGATAGTGTGAACCTATTATTAATGAGTGGTGGCAGTCATCCTTATGAAGAGTCGACTCCGGTGCTGAATAGTTTCTTGGAGTCAGCAGGACATGATGTTACCGTCCGGGAAGATGCAGACGCTTTGACTGATGGTACTGTCGAATCGGCTGATGCACTGGTGTTTAATACGTTGAGAGCGGGTGAAATGGCACTCGACGAATCCCAGCAAGAAGCACTGAAGGAATATATCGGCTCTGGAAATGGCTTTGTGTGTATACATATTTCAGGGTGTGTGCCTGACACATGGCAAGGATACGGGGACATTACTGGCGGCGGATGGGTTATGGGTCAAAGTTTCCACCCTCCTTACGGAAGGTTCAAGGTGGATGTAAAAAACAGTGACCATGCCTGCGCAGAAGGGATTTCGGATTTCACAACAGATGATGAACTGTATATGAATATTGATTACAGAGGAAATGGTAATGACGTGTTTCTGTCAGCAGACTTCGAGAGTGGTACATTCCATAAGAATAGCGTGAGAAACGAGGAAATTCATATGCCTGGAGGTACTTTTCCGCTCGCATGGACGAGGTCTTATGGTTCAGGAAAAGTCTTTGTAACACTTCTTGGGCATGATGGTTTGAGCCAGCAGAACCAGGATTTTCAAAAGCTGGTTCTAAATGGCGTCGACTGGGTAACTGCTTAAATCACCCTCAGGGTGAATCAGAGTGAGCGGACATACGGCTCAGAACTGATTCCGCCCATGTAGTGAGATTTTCATCCAAGTCCTCGCCACAATGTGGACATTCGTAATCCCCGGTGCTCCAGCGCATTCCACATCCTGGGCAGGATGGAATCTGGTCAAGGCTGTTAATTAAGAATTGAACGCGCTCTTGGTGATTCATTCACTTTGCCTGAATAGTTTCTAGAATTCGATACACTGTGGCTCCTCCGGGTATTGTTCCTAGCGCTCCTCGGCCAGTAACTGTAATACCCGCTGAGATATTGCCCAATAAAGCAGACTCTTCCAATGTGAGACCCTCGATTAAGCCGTGGATGAATCCCCCCTTGAATGCATCCCCAGCACCAGTAGTATCTACAATGATACCGGCAGGTTCGGGGTCGAGTCGTATCGTCTCCCCTCTCCCACTTACAATTGCTCCATCTTCCCCCATTGTTACCACAGTTATATCCACACCTCTATTTTCGGCTTCACGTATAACATCTTCTGGGTCTTCAGTTCCAAATAATGGTACAGAATCGGCTGGAGAGCTGGGCAGAAATATATCAACGAAAGGCATCAACTCTTCCATAGCCACGCGAGCTTCGTCAGGGTTCCAAAGTTGATGTCTGTAATTGGGGTCGTATGACACGGTAACTCCGTTTCTATGAGCGATCTCCGCAGCCCGGAGTACTGTGTTTCTAGCAGAAGGAGATATAGCTTGCGCTATACCACTGCAATGCATGACCTTCGCTTTTGTTATGTAATGCTCGTTTAGGTCGCTGGGGGCTATGGTGGAAGGAGCGCTGCCCTTACGGTAGTAAACAAACTCTCTTTCGCCATTCGGCATTACCGCGACAAAATGCGCTGCGTTGAATCCTCCCGAGTCTGACGTTATGACGTGAGACGTATCAACTCCCTCTGCGAGAAAAGAATTTTCGAGGTAGCTTTTAAACGGATCGTTTCCAAGTTTGGTGATATAACCGGTTGAGGTTCCTAGCCTGTTCGCGGCTACTAGAATATTGAAACTGTCACCTGCGAACGACCTTGTGAAAGTACTTGCTGTCTCAAGCGGCTCTTCAGAGAAAAGCTCTATCATGCACTCGCCGATGCTGATCATTTCTGGCATTTCCTAGATATGCGCCCTTACTGTTTGAGGCGCGCAGGCATTCATCACATCAAGGGTTCCTTCGACTGTGCCAGGCCTTGAAGAAACGACTCTCACGATCGCGTTGTCTAATCCTTTTGAAAGTCTGGCAAATTCGGCTGCTGCTCCCTCCGACTTTCCAAAATAGGCGACTGCCCGCAATATGTTCTCCGGGAAAGCCTCAGCAATATCGTCGTTGCTAGCACCGGTTTTTCTCATTTCGTCAAGTCTCCCCAGCTCTGAGGTAAAACCCATTCGCTCGAAATGAGCCCGGTATCCAAATCTCCTCTGCGTTTCGGTAGGAACAACCGGTCCCAATGCATAATTCATCGTCGCCTTGGCAAGAGCTATACGAGCTCGATCCTCATTTTCATCCACGCAAACCCTAATGTACTCAGATACCTTTACTTCTGACGGGTCACGACCTACTTGTGTCGCACCTTCCGTTATTCTCTCGCGGCTCCAGGCGATTTGATCTGGGGCACACCAATTCAACGCAGCACCGTCCGATAGCTCACCGGCAAGTTGCAGCATCTTAGGTCCTAGGGCACCAAGATAAACGGGGGTTTCGGGGGCAGGTCTGATTCCTAATCTAATTCCCCTCAAGGTAGCCACTTCGCCTTGATAATCCACTTTTTCGCCTCTGAGGAGTCCTCTTATGATGACCAGGTATTCCCGCATTAATGTCAAGGCGGACATCTGTTGCAGCTTCATCACCCTCCTTCCAATGGGTAAGTGTGCCTGTCCTGAACCAATCCCCATGATAAATCGTCCGCCGGTCATCTGACTTACCGTTCCCCCAGCCATTGCAAATGCCGCCGGGCTTCTCCATATGACGGGTGAAACTGCGATCCCTGTTTCAAGTCCTCCCTCTATTACCTCTTTACTTGCTGCCCACCTCATTAGACACATTTGGTATGAATCCTGCCCAGTACCTTCAGGTGTCCATATGCTTTGATATCCAAGTCGGGCTGCCTCGCGCGAAAGTTCAAATTGCTGTTCGAGTGTCAAGCCCAGTGTAGGATCAAGTCCAACTCCGATATCCATATTTATTATCTCCTGCAAGTGTCCCTTTTTACTTTTGGTTTGTTGGCTTTGCGGTCGAAAAATTTGCAAATGACTGTGTGATTAACATTCTCCTTAACTGAAATTGTTATCGCGACAGGATACAAGCATTTTGTAAAGTTTTAGATCAGTCCAGCAAAAAATATATTTGATGCTAGGAGTGTTCCTACGGAGATTACGAAAATCCCGAAATTGATCCTATCGGCCAATTTTAGCAATATTCTAATGGTCACGAGTCCCGTTATGAAGGATACGCCTACCGCTACGAGATGTTCTGTTGAAAGTATGATACCGCTAGAAAGAACAATGTATAGGCTGGCCCCTATCGCTGCAGGTATACTCAACAGAAAGCTCAATGTTAGAGCGTCTCTTCTATCCATTCCTCTTGCCAAGAGGACGGAAACTGTTAAACCAGACCTACTTAATCCAGGTAATACTGAAAATCCCTGTGCAATGCCGGTGAGGATCGCATCAATCGTTCCGGAGTCGTTTCTTTTACGTTTTCCTGTTCGTTCACTGCGAAGTAAGATCACCCCTGTGACGATCATGAATATCCCGATTAGCGCGGCAAAAGTTTGGGTGCCGTTTTTTGTAGAGTCTGATTGAAATATTTCACCTGCAAGCAAAAGCAAAGGAAGCCCTATTAGCGCACTAACAGCAGTTCCTAAGAATAAGAATCCTATCTCTCCTTTGCGGTCCGAGGGCTTCCCCATAAATCTCTTCGTCAAGTTGAGTATATCCGCCTTGAATGACAAAAGTGCGGCCAGGGCTGTTCCCAAGTGAAGCCACAGCGAAATTCCTATGGCATCTTCTAAATTCGTATCTAGTAAAAAGGTTGCAGAAGCGGTGACCAAACCTTCTGAGCTTACGGGTAGCCATTCGGTGATGCCTTGAATTAGTCCGAGCAGGATGGATGCAAGCATCTACCTGTTACTTATGGATCGCTGTAGCCTTTCCATTTCTGTGGCAAACCAAATTGCCATAGATCCGCCTCTGTCGTCGTACCCGTATTCGGCCGCTCTGTAAATATAGTCCTCACGGCTTTCCTGAAAACCAGTCCCGGTACAAACATCGACCAGATCGCCTTGGTTCGAAATCCTTCTGTTGACCCCATCCCAGGCTTTTTCCAGAACGGAGAGGAATCTTTGATCCAACCATCCCAACCGTATTCCCCTTGCCATAGAATAGCCAATCATGCAGGTGGCAGACATTTCCTGATAGGTTCCTGGATAGTCGAGTAGTTGAGTCCACATGCCAGAAGGTTGTTGCAATCTAGAGAGACCATCAAGGTGGTGTGTGTGCATCGCAATAAGTTCATTCCTTGAGGAATGTTGATCGGGCATGTATGTGAGGCCTTCAGCGAATGCCAGGGCCGCAAAACCATTACCTCTACCCCAAAAATAGGGAGCCGATCTGCAATGCCAAAAGAGGCCGTCGCTCTGCTGGATATCAGCCTCCAACAGGAAGTTGCTATATGTATCCAAATATTGCTCGTCTCCGGTAATCTTGTAGGCACGCCCACACATCGCCGAAATGAAAAACATATCTTCACAGCCAAAGTCTGGATGGCAGGGGTACGGTGCAGTACCGCTCTTGGATTGATTGTATGTGTTAGCAGCTTTCAACAGTAGATTCTTCCATATTTCGTCACGTGTCGACTCGAGGAGATCTTCTGCCCAGCACATGGCTGCTAAATTGGGCCCTGTCCTATCGTTGCCGGCGAAACCAGCTTCCGTATTAAGAAATTCTACTAGTTTGACTACGCTGTCCGCAGGGTCAGGGTAGGCAGGATCTAGGTTGCTAAGCCTCATTCGACCGCTAATTGCTACTCCTTGAACGTAGTTAACTGGCTCGTCAAGTTTGTAACCGTAAATTTTCCCGAGAACACGGGCCGTATTTAGAGGAGATCTTGCTGATCGTTTGTCAAGTTCGGATCGAGCGCCCGACAGTGTAGGAGAATCGGACCGGATTTTATCAAGGACCGCTTCCACTTCCTTACCAACAGTATCGGTCGGACATGTGAGTCTTATCCCGGGGATTGGTCCCGGGGTCTGCCCTTTACCGCTTGCCAGGGCAGATAACAACGAACCATCGTTAGCGCCTCCTGTGTAGTATTTCACGGATCTGGGGGACCCAGGGTCCAATTCCAGAACAATGTCTGGTGCCTCCATCGTAATCCACCGCCACAGGTACCTAGACTCCGGACATGTTTGGTCAAAAAAATACCCGTCGTTGGCAGGGTAGGAGGATTCAGCCAAGCTGGCGTTAGTCCTGCTTAGATCAGCAGCGATAAAAGACAATTCTTTAGGGGTATTAAGAAGTACGTCTAAAGCTTCCTCGTGTGCCTCTCGTGAGGCTATTTTACCGGAGAGACCGCTGACTAAAGCGATTCTATAGATATTATCTGCGGTTTGAAAATCACCGCAAACGAGGCCATTTAGAGGTTCCTTTTTTGATGTCATACCGTATGGATAAGTGGTGAATGCTCTGTCTGACATGTTAGCTCCTGAGTGGGCTTATACTTGTTTGGCTTTTCTCTCTGCGGATAAAATTATGTTTGCCGCGAGATATCCTGCACCGAAGCCATTGTCAATATTCACAACGGCAATACCCGGCGCACAGCTGTTTAACATAGCTAACAATGCAGCAATCCCCCCTAGGTTTGCTCCATATCCAACACTTGTTGGAACAGCTATGATCGGAACGTCCACCAATCCTCCAATAACTGACGGAAGGGCGCCCTCCATTCCAGCGACCGCCACGATAGCACGGGCCTCGTTCAGATTGTCTAGCTTGTCAAATAGCCTGTGTATTCCTGCTACGCCAACGTCAAAAATACGTTCCGCAACACATCCCATCATTTCTGCAGTCAACGCTGCCTCGATTGCGACCGGGAGATCGGATGTTCCTGCACAGGCGATGAGAACGCCTGGCAAGCTGCACTCATTTTTCGGCTTCCCTGCAGTAATAATCCGGGCTGATTGTTCATATTCTGCTTCTGGCAGCTGCTTTTTTACGGCGGCAAACGCATCTTCACTTGCTCGCGTAACAAGGAGCCTGCCCGAACGCGACATTATAGCGGAGGAAATATCGGCTATTTGCTGTGGTGTTTTTCCTTGTCCGAAGACTACTTCCGGAAAGCCTTGTCGTATAGAGCGATGGTGATCAACTTGAGCAAAGCCTAGATCCTCAAAAGGTAGACCCCTTAACGCATCTACTCCTGAGTCAACATCGGTTCGGCCACTTCGTATATTTTCCAGAAGTACTCGGATTCGTTGCTCGTCTATTGCTAAAGCTCCTTTATCTTTATTAAGATTAAGCCAAATCTAAATATTAGATATTCCATTTCTAGACACGGACAAATTTGGATACTCTCTCGCCGGTTCCTATCTCAGTTACGTATATTGATCCTTCAGAATCCACTGTTATGCCATGGCCACCAATTATGGTACCTCTTCCGGGTTCATCATCAATCTTCCACCTGGAAACGACTTCACCTGAGAGGGTCCATATACTGACGCCGCCATGCTCACCCTGTTCCACACAGTAGACTAAGTTTTCATGAACCCACACATCTCCTGGCTTGGATATGTCTGTCCATTCCTCAACAAAGGTACCATCATCTTCGAAAATCTGAATCCTATCGTTTTCCCTGTCGCATATAATGACCCTGCTGTCTTTGTCTACCCAGATATTATGAAGAAGAGCGAATTCTCCCGGGCCAGTTCCTTGCCTTCCCCAGGAAAGGAGTAACTCTCCTTCAGGGCTGAACTTATGCACCCTATGGCCTCCGTAGCCGTCTGACACGAATAGTTCACCGTTTGGAGCAATTGCAAGTCCGGAGGGCATATTAAATGGAATACCCTGGAACGATGGAGATGGTGCCAGCTTTTCACCTAGGGTTCTGAGCACCTGTCCTCCGGGGCTATATTCAGTCGCTATATGAAAATCCCGGTCAACCAACCAGACATTATCGTTTGGGGCTATGTAAATACCATGTGGATTGGCGGAGAAAGTCCCTTCGCCCCATGAAGATATAAAATTGCCATTTGTATTCCAGATTGTTAGAGGATGTTCTCCTCTACTGAAAATGTGGACTTCATCTTTAGAATTGACTGCGCCATCCGAGGCTGCGCCAAAGGCCCAATATTTTGGCATTTCAGGCCACGAAGGTACTCTCTCATATCTGTAATCACCGCTTCCCACTGTAGCCATGACTAATCCCTCCTTATGAGTACGAACTCTTCGTAGAGTTGACAACAGTATTTGGATCTAAATCTCAGACGTGCTGCCTTAATCAAATCTACGAGAGCACGAATTGTATATGGAACTTAACTCGCCCGCATAGGAGTAGCGTTAAAGTAACTTCCATTTCGTTTTTACCGTGCCTAAAGTAGAAAACTTAAGTGGGAACTGAAACTTTGCGAGAAACACTGGTGCTTTACCTCTCACATGTCAGAATGTAATCTAGGAAGGATTTTTCCAAGCATACGGGGTGTGGCGCAGCGGTAGCGCGCCTGTTTTGGGAACAGGAGGTCGCCGGTTCGATCCCGGCCACCCCGAGGCATGGACTACTAATGAGAATGTATATTTTCACATACGCTTTGCCGCTACTATGTCCGTAAGGAAAATACTTAATTTAACTCTCGTATTTACATTTTTATTGACGTTCCACGGATTTTTCCTTAGAACCGAAATATCTGGAGGTAAAGAGGTAAGTGAGGGTTCCTTCGACGTCGCTGAACACATGCCTTTTGAAGCCTCTTTGCTGGATAACTTTCATTCCAAACTCGATTCCCGACTGAATCTTATGCTGGAGTCTAGATTAAGGGTGCCTGAGGTCCGTCAATCCTTTTTCTCTGGAGATAATGAAAGGTTTCCGATTTCAGTGCGGGTTGCAGAAAACCCCTATAAGCTTGGACTTCTCGTTCAGATGTGGGGTGGAAGAGTTGGTTCTATAGGGAATGACTATCTGGAGGCCTTAGTCCCGATCGAGCTTATAGTTCCTTTGGCTAATAAAAGGGAGGTCGTGAAAATTGAGGCGATAACGGCCCCAACATCGTTTGATGAGAAAAAAACTTCAAGCGGCACTGGCAATGCAGTATCAATGATTCGTTCAGATATATGGCATGATAGCGGATATTTTGGAAGAGCTGTAAAAATAGGGGTGATTGACGGAGGATTCAAAGAATTCTCAGATCACATGGGAATCGAGTTACCATCGGTAGTATATTCCCGGTGCTATTCGTCGATCGTGGATTGGACCGAGAATGATGTCTCAGCTTGTGAAATCGATTCCGATCACGGCACTTCAGTCTCGGAATTAGTCATGGATGTCGCTCCTAAAGCTGCTTTGTATATAGCGAATCCACAAAGTCCCGCGACACTGAGGGACACTGTTGAGTGGATGGTGTCGGAGGGGGTTGTCGTGATAAACCATTCAGTGGGGTGGTTATGGGACGGTCCTGGGGATGGTACTTCACAAAGAAGCGATAGCCCGCTTAATACGGTGAACTACGCAGTACAGAATGGAATAACTTGGATAAATGGAGTAGGAAACGAGAGAAAGTCAACATGGTTTGGTACTTTCACCGACTATGATAATGACTCCGTACTAAACTTCGATGTCGATACAAATTCAAATTATGTTCAATTGGTGGAGGGCGAACCTTTTGCGCTGCAATTACGTTGGAATGACTCATGGGAAAACCCGTCCACCGACTTGAACCTTTACTTGTATCCCTATGGATCGACTATCGAACAATCTGTAGCAAAAAGTGTTGGTTTACAATCGGGCGGGCAAGGTCAATTACCTACAGAAAGACTTTCATACGTCCCGGTACAATCAGGACGTTATAGTTTCGCAGTTTTAGGGAGGTCTGGTCCCATACCGGCGTGGCTGCAATTACAAGCACACACAAGCCAGGTTTTTGCAATTTATACTTCCGGTTATTCGATCTCCAACCCATCAGAAAGCAATAATACGGGGATGCTTGCGGTAGGATCAGCGAGCATAACCAATCCCTTCCTAATAAATCCAAATAGTGCCAGAGGGCCGACACCCGATGGGCGAACTAAACCAGACATAGTTGGGCCGGATGGTGTAGATACAGCCTCTCGGTCCGTATGGAAAGGAACTAGTCAGGCGGCACCTCATGTTGCAGGCCTCGCGGCACTCGTTAAAGAACGCTTTCCGGAGTTCACTCCGGCACAGGTTGTTGGTTACCTGAAATCGTTTGCAGACCCCCGCGATGAGGTCCCAAATAATACTTGGGGATATGGGTTCGCCAGACTTCCCTTTTTGCCCCCTGCTCCCCCCGTTGGTTTTGACGCTACTATCGTGGATACTGGGATTTCACTTTCCTGGTCTGAGACTTTTGCGGATGGTGGTATGCCGATAACCGGTTATCTGGTGTCAGGGGTCCCAGGCAACCTTGCGACGAGTACAGATGCGTCCAGTCTGGCTGTTGTCTTTCAAGGACTTTCTGAAGATGTAAATTATGAGTTTGAAGTCCTAGCTGTGAACGTGGAGGGGAACAGCGAATCTGTTTCATTGAAAATGTATCTTTCTGGAAACGATGTCATTTTAGGCTCCGCAAATGTTTCCCTGCTGGAAAGTTCGCATGTGCTCGGGCTCGGTCTTCCCAGTGTTGGAGAGGAGGCGCTCCGAGGCGTCTCCCGTTTAATCATGATGATGGGAGGTTCATTTTTTGTAGCTTGCGCTCTGCTAATACTCGTGATTAAGAAAAGTCGAAAAAATTAAAGGTACATATGACCAGATGCTAGGGATGTTCCGCTAAAAAGAAAAACCTTTAAAGGATGTAGAAATCGCCTTGCTATTGAGTTTCGACTAGGTTCATGTAAGTGAACTGGGCGTATCGATGCCAGAGGTCAATCCCTGTGAGCCTCACATTGATTAATTCCCCAGGGTTCACTGATTCAGGGATCGTGCATCTGGCCCTGAATGGATAACTGAATAGCTCAAACATATCTTGTCTTTCGCCACTGTTTTCAAGAGCGATTGCTTTCAATGTGGAGTTTTCGTTGGCTTCCAGATAGCTTGTTCGCAAGTATTTTAGGAACCAGTATCTTGTTCTTTGGGCCTCTATCCTAGCTAACTCCCTCACTTGTGAATCCCCTCTTCCGCCTACGGAGGTCATTTCCGGTTCTGAATACTTTCTCTGACCAGTTTCGATAAAATGAACCAGCTGTCGTTGTAGATGCATGTCTATATATCTTCTGATCGGAGAGCTCGCCTGCGTATATTTCTCCACGCCTAGACTAGAATGAGCTCCGGGTATGGTTGATAGTGTTGCTCCTCTCAGCATGGTACCTGCGATATACCATCCTAATGGACCGTCTGGAAAACTATCGGGGAATTCTGCCACCGGAGGTGCCTGAATTCTGTATGTGGCGGGAAGACCGTTAGCATGGCAGTATTCTGCTACTAGGCTGTTATAGAGGATCATAAGCTCGGCTATCATTGTCCGAGATGCCGAATCTCTTGCGGAAACTTTAACCTCTATGTTGCCGGCATTACTGGGTCTAACTTTCATCTCAGTTCTGTTAAGTGTGAACGCTCCCTTCCTAGATCGTTCACCAAGGGAATAAGTGGTAAGTGAAAGTACTTCTACTAGCAATTGATATAAGCAGTGTTCAGGATTAGATAGAATTCTGTCAGCTTCTTCGTAACTTATCGCTTTATTGCTTCTCACTATAGTTCTGTGAAAACTCCAATTTGAAATAGAACCATCAGATTCTTTATCAAGCTTTAGTGAGAGACAATGCCGAACAGTGTTTGGCTTAAGACTTCCCAACTCTTCAGACAATTCACGGGGTAGCATGGGAATCACAACATCGGGCGTATAGAGTGTAGCCATTCTCTTACTGGCCTCTCTATCTATTTCACCCCCTTCCGGAACTAACTCGGTCATGTCTGTTACATGGATCCAGAGACTTCCATTTTCTAAAGAGAACGCATCGTCCCTGTCCAATGTTCCATCGTCGTCGATTGTAAAAGTCGGGATTGCTGTTAAGTTCAGCATCAAATCATTTTGGTGAATGGAGCTTTTAACTTCTTGCATAACAGGTTTGCTGAAAACGGTTGGAATTCCGGCCCTTTCAATCTCTAGCGGGTCGTCTTCTACTAAAATCCCGGCCTTCACAAGGATTTCGAACGTATGTCTTTGAAGTTGTGAAACGTTGCCTGTTGCGGATTGCTTTAACAGTTCCTGTGCACGTACGCTTCGCCTGTATTCGTTACCATGAACAGCGAATTCCCGCATATGGTTAAGCGACTCCATCTGGTGTTGAGTTAAAGATTTTGGTACGAGACCTTTCTCCAATGCTGTCAGAAGATCCGTTTCCTCTCGCTCTATTTTGGCCGATCTTTCTCTCCTTATTAATGTCTCCTTTACTTGAGCAGAACTTCTGGCTCTGAACCCGTGGTTATCTTGTTCAAAGTAAATGGGGTCTGAGTTAATATTCAGATGCACAGCCACTATATATTCCGGATATACACGATGATCGTTGCAAGAATTGGCGATTTCTTCCGCACTCAAGAGCCTTTCTTCGCCTAGCAGCAATTCCCAAGCCTCTGAGATATTCAGGGTAGAGGCGATCTGATTACACTTATTTGAAAAGGAAACTATATCTTCGAAAGAAGCTATATTAAGACCAGTTCGGTGAATTATCTTGTCAGGTGGGATTTTTGCTTCTTTATTTCTGCCAATCTTAAGTATTTCCCGTCTGGTGTCAGGGGTTTTTCCAATGAGCTCGCACAACGTGAGACGACGACCTAGATTCGCAAGAACTAGTTCACCCATGACGCTTATAAATCTGCTAATTTGGGCATGACTTCCTTGGCAAGTAGGGTCATTGATCGCTGCCATTTATCGACCGGTGACCACTCATGACCCATAGCTAGAAGTACGCCGAAGCCACCTACTTCCTCATGAAGTGATCGGAGCTTTCCCTCGACTTCATCCGGGTCTCCAACAATCCAGACATTTTCCATCACATATTCCGGAGTTACGTCAATGTCTGGCATGTCCTGATCCTTTTTGTATAACCCGAGCATTCCTAATTTAGTCATTAGCTTGTGGAAATAGTTGTCGAAATCTCTTCTCAATATGCCGTTTAGGGCTTCTTCTCTCGCCTCCTCGTTGGTTTCACCCACGAAGACCTCCCTAGCGATACGCCATTGACTTCTGTCGGGTTCATTCACCGTATTTTGCGCTCCTGCTTCCACTGCTTCCCAGTGTCCCTTTAAAGTGTTGCCGGGGACGAGATTTATGCTCATAGGTATCCAACCATTCGCTCCTGCAAGTGACAAGGTGTCTGATTTCGGAGAGACGCCTGCGACTCCGATTGGCGGGTGTGGTTTTTGATATGGAGTGAGATGAAATCTGAGCCCCACCTCCTCATCAGGTTCCGGGATAGTGAAATCCCAGAAGTCGTTTTTATACCTGCCAGGTTTCGGGTCTTCCCATATTTGTAAGACCAGTTCTACGGCTTCTCTGGCCATTTGTCTATGGTTGTCTTCCTGTGGGTCAAAACCGAACACTTCGAAGTCACCAGGGAAACCTCCGGATCCTACTCCCCATTGGAATCTGCCATGTGCGAGGTGGTCTAACTGTGCTATCCGGTGAGCGATCATAAACGGGTTATGATTGGGCATGCATGTAACACCGGTTCCAAGAATTATATTTTTAGTTAATGCGATCGCTTTGGCGATGAACAGATCGGGCGCGGGTATATTCTCCCACTGCGCAGTGAAGTGCTCTCCTATCCATGCCTCTCGATATCCAAGCCTATCCAAAGTCACTATCTGGTCTAGGTCATCGTCGAGTGTCTGTGTAATGTTAGAGCCTGGTGGATGAAGGGGCATTGTGAAATAGCCGAGCTCCATGTCGCCTCATGATACTCTGGGTTGTAAGTTTAGATGTCGTCGAAGCCGGATTCAGTTACATTGTGATGATGTTCCATGGCTTGTAACGGGATGCTTGTGGCAGTATATGACAGAGATATTTTCATCTCAAGGATAGTATGAAATTTTCATTAGGCAAGGCAGAAACGTGAATACAACGCAGAGCACTAGTAGGGCTATCCAGATTCTTCGGTCACTTGGCGAAAATCCAGCGACATCATTCTATGAGCGATTGGTATCGATCCGGATAGAAAGTATCTTGACCACTATGGATATCCCATTCATCTTAGACGACTATGGGAATGTAATAGCCAAGGTGCCTGGAAGTAATACTTTAGAACCCCCGATCGCTTTTGTGGCACATATGGACCACCCAGGATTCGAAGTAATCGAAGACTTAGATGGTACTGTGGTTGCCGGCGCGCTTGGAGGAGTGCCTGTAGCTGCCTTGAGAAAGAACGTAGACGCCTTTTCTTTCGATAGTAATGGCACACGTGTCCCTTGCACGTTGGAACCGATGACAGATCTGGGAGAGCGGAGTGTTTATGTCCGATCGAAAACGTCACTGGGTATCGGAACCCCGATAGTGTTTGATTTACCTGACATGGTAGTAGAGAACGGCACAATAAAGATGAGAGCCCTAGATGATCTGGGTGGGTGTGCGGCTATTTTGGCCTCCCTTGAATCGATATCTGCGGACCCTCCAGAGAGTGATGTATATGGCGTTTTCACGCGGGCAGAAGAAGTAGGACTGATTGGTGCTAGGTTGTTATCTGGAGAGAAAACCCTGCCGGAAAATACTTTTGTTGTTTCCGTTGAAACCAGTTCACTTATACCTGGGGTAATACAAGGGAGCGGACCGATTATACGGACAGTTGATGCTACTTATTCTTTTTATGCAGAAGCTGAACAAATCCTGATAATGGGTCGGGAAAAGATTCTAAAAGAAGATTCAGAATTCAAATGTCAGCGCCAACTAATGAGTGCGGGTTCGTGCGAAGCTAGTGCATTTGCCGTTAACGGGTATCGCACAACGGGTATTGCCTTTGCCCTAGGTAACTGGCACAACGCGACTACATCAATTATGGACGAGAAAGGTGAAGTCGGGGAAGAATATATTTCGCTGCAAGATTTTGGTGGTGGAGTTCGACTTATAGAGTCAGCTGCACGCAGTGTTTCTACGAGGCACGATTCGCCACTACCATCAAGGGCGATCAACGAAGTAACTGAGGAGTATAGAAATCGCCTGCTTGGTAAGGCTTAATTGATCTAAGGTTCGCTTCTGTCCCAGTCATCAAGCATCCAGTAACCAACCTTCGGTACATTCACTGACGGTAGGAGGTCCTGTGCTTTCTTGAGCCGCTGAATATTGTACAGGTGGGTTATCTCTTCAAAGTAAATATGACGGAAAGTAGCCTCTAGTGTCATGGTACCCGAGGCGGGGTCGCCGTCTGCGGTAATTCCCGTGTGGTGTGCTCGCGACATTGACTTCCACTGAGGTGTGGCGTTCCTATTTATGACACGATTCCTGAGGTACCCTACATTTCTTTCTTTTAAAACATCGCAGGCTAATACAAGGTATTGATTAAGGGAGCCCAGTATCTTATCTTTTTCCCAGTATATTTGGTCGTCTAATCTACGGTCGGAAGGCGAGTTCGTTATGGAGTCTAGGTCTGGGATTCCATGGTTGCCTTGAGGAAACAGCTCGTTACCCCACCTGACGACTAACCAGCGAGGAATTAACGATGCCATATGGCTCAGCTGGTTTCTGATGCTCCACTCTGACCAGGTCCACTTGGTAGAGGTATAATCGAGCTGCCGTTCACTTAGCCCGTCTACTTCAAGTTTGATGAGTTCGAAGAGATTTTCGAATTCTGGAAATAGATCAGACCCCTTTGATGATTCAGTTATGTTGGTCATAGCATTAGTCTTTGAATCTTTCCAAGGCCCTGACTAAATGTCCCATAGACAGGTTTCCGCCGCTAGCTACAAGTACGACTTTTTTCTCGGCAAGATTTCCACCGATTTTCATAGCACCCGCCAGACTTGCTGCTCCCGCATGTTCCACTAAATTTCTAGTATGTTGCAGATACTTCAGGACAGCATCTTCCATTTCTTCATCCGAGACAAGAACGAAGTCATCCAACTTGTCCTTTAGAATCGAAAGGGCGGGTTCGTATGCAGAGTTTGTCGCCAGTCCTTCCGCAATACTCTCCATCGGCGAAGTTTGAAGTTTCCCTGACTTCCATGAGTTGTAGACGGCGGGCGCGGACGAAGCTTGCACTCCGATGACCTCTACATCGGGACGAATTGATTTGGCAACTATGGCTGTTGAACAAGCTCCGCTACCTCCTCCGACTGGAACTATTATCGTATCCAGTTCAGGTAGGTCTTCCATTATTTCCAAAGTATATGTCCCGACACCTGCATAGAGGGTGGTATCTTGGACAGCATGAACGTATCTGTACCCTTTTTCCCTAGATAATTCTTGAATATAATCGTTCGCAGCCCCGAAATGAGTGCCATAATGCATTACCTCGGCTCCGAGGTTTCTCATTGAATCCACTTTCCCGGGATTCGCCCCCTCGGGGACAGCAATATGAGCGTTGGCGCCGAAAAGTCTGGCTGCATAGGCGATAGATTGTCCGTGGTTTCCACTTGAAGCAGTAGATAAACCTCGATCGAGTTCCTCTCGAGACATCTGCGAAACTAGGTTCACTCCTCCTCTTACTTTGAATGCCCCCAGTATCTGATGGTTTTCGTGTTTTACGTAAATTTCCGCTCCCACGAATTTATCTAACGCTATGTGCCTGTATAGGGGTGTTCTGGAGATGTATTGCGAGATGCGCTGTCTCGCCGCTAGCACGTCTTTTAGCTCCGGCCAATTCTGCCTTGTCATCGGTTTAAAAGCTCCTTACGGGCAAGCGATCTTATTTGCCATAATACGACTGAACCATATCAGATCAATTAAATCATAATTATCTACAAGATCATTAAAATGCTCTAATTTTACGTGCTAGAATCGCTCCGACTATCGGACTGATGGTTTGTGTAGTCCGATAAGATTCTGATATCAAATGTACTTGCGGTTTATGGTGGAAATATGTTGGATGGAAATTACGACCTCGCAGTAATTGGTGGAGGGATAGTAGGCCTTGCTACAGCAATGAGAGTCAGTCAGGAATTTCCAAGTCTTAAAGTTGTGGTTCTTGAAAAAGAGGAAGAAGTAGCTATCCACCAGACTGGTCATAACAGTGGTGTTATTCATGCCGGCATCTACTATGCTCCGGGATCTCAAAAGGCCAATTTTTGTTCCACCGGTGGGAAACTTCTCCGTGAATTTTGTGACCAACAGAACATTGGCTATGAAATGTGTGGCAAGCTGATAGTAGCCATTGACGACGATGAAATACCAAGACTTGAGGACCTCCTCAGACGCGGAACGGAAAATGGAGCAGAGGGCCTTCGAATGGTTGATGGAGACGAAATAACAGACATTGAACCTTACTCTGCTGGTGTAAAAGCCATATTTTCGCCTAATACTGGGATCATCGATTTCAAGGAAGTGTCCCGCGCTTACGCGAGGAACTTTGGAGAAACCGGTGGGGATCTCATTACAGGGGGTAAGGTGGAATCAATAGCAAGGCGTGACGGATTAATATATTTAGAGACAACAGCAGGAACAATTTCAGCAAAGAACTTAGTCAACTGTGCAGGACTACATGCTGACACAATCGCGAAAATGATGGGGGTTGATATCGGTGTAAGAATTATCCCATTCAGAGGGGAATACTTTTCAATTGTTCCTGAAAAGGCTCACATGGTTAAGGGCCTAATTTACCCTGTACCGGATCCAAGCCTCCCATTCCTGGGTGTTCACTTTACTCGCCGTACAAATGGATCTGTAGAAGCGGGTCCCAATGCGGTATTTGCCTTGGCCAAAGAGGGGTACTCGAAAACCAGTTTCAACTTTAAAGATACGTTCGGCACACTTGCTTATCCTGGTTTCTGGAAGATGTCAGCTAAATACTGGAAAGTGGGATTTAATGAACAATACCGCTCAGTCTTAAAGGGAGTGTTTGTGAAATCCTTACAAACACTTATGCCTGAAATAACAGGTGAAGACCTTGGAGAGCCTGGGGCTGGGGTAAGAGCCCAAGCCGTGGATACAAAAGGCCAGTTGCTTCAGGACTTCAGCATAGCTGAAACGGAGAATGCGATTCATGTTCTGAACGCACCTTCGCCAGGAGCAACATCATCTCTTTCAATTAGCAGGTACATCGTTGATATCGCTCAAGAATCGTTTGGATTGAAAGCTGTTTGAAACAAGGTGGTATTTTGTTCACTCCAATGTTTGAAAAAAGGAGCAAGTAGTGAAGATTGCGTATGCGTTCAGAAGAAGTACAGTCTATCCTCATGAAGCGAAGGAAGGATGGAATCTACAACCGGAACCGGCTCTCACAAACTTCCTAGGTAAAGTGAGAGAAATAGGATTTGATGGTATAGAACTTGGGTTTGAGGTGTTTGGCGGCCATAATGCGACCAAGCAATCTGTAAGTGAACTTCAGAAGGTGCTAAACGACTCGGGGACACCTTGTGTCTCTATGAGGGCTGGCGGTGTGCTTTGCACTCCAATTGAGGGGGAAAAGAACAAGGCTAGGTTGTTTAAGTCTATTGAGATAGCAGGATGGTTAGGAGTGGGTATCGTAAACAGCGCATTGTCAGGCCCTCCGAGAAATAGAACTTTAGGACCTATAAGTCCTGGTCGAGCAATTCAGCCCGGGTCAAGCCAGCTTGCCTCCTACCAAGATTTTGAACTGACGGCTTCCATCCTTCGAGAGGCCGGTAATAGGGCAGGAGCAATCGGAGCGGATGTTACTGTGGAGGTGCATCAGCATGCTATTGCAGACAACAGCAAGTCGACATTGCAACTACTGGAAATGACTGATAGTCAACACGTTTTTGCGAATCCTGACCTTGGAAATATATTGTGGCATTACGATGAGCCTGAAGAGTCGAGCGAACAGGCAATTATAGCTTTAGCCCCACACTCAAAATATTGGCATTGTAAGAGCCTTCAAAGAGTTCACGTTCCAGAACATGACAGGACATATTTCCTTCGAGTTCCCCTCCCTGATGGAGATATCGATTATAGATTTGCAATACATGCCATGCTGGACGCGGGATACGAGGGGTATTTTGCCCTTGAGGGCACTCAAACCGGCGATCACATTACGAAAGATGCGAGAAGCGTTGCCTATGTCAGGCAAATATTGTCTGAAATAAAAGATGGCTCTCCCCTTGTTGGAATCTGAGTTTTCTGCAGAGATTTGTGTTGACTCGGAGTTAATGCTTGTTTAAGATATATTTCCGTCGCGTTTAGCGCGCGGTTTCTTTAGGGACTTTGTCCCGACGCACCTTAACAACTGAATAGTAGAAAGAAACCGTTAAT
>CAZZBP010000003.1:70847-97402 GCA_964652755.1 uncultured Dehalococcoidia bacterium | reverse complement strand
CAGCATTGCAACTCGGATTACACGATGTTTGAAGGCAAGGAAGTTCTGGGCAAACGGATCTATTCAATTCAAAGAGGTAGAGCAATCATTAAGAATGGCCAAATACTTCCACTTCAAGGTAGTGCAAATTATTTGACCGGTAATGTCACGTTAACAGCATGTACGGAAACTGGATATCCTGTCAATTAGCCAATTCATTCAATCTCAACTTACTCATAAGGAGAACCGAGGCATGGTTATCGAGCATACCCACAGCGACGTGAAGCTCACAAGTCTGGCTTCATGCGCAGGTTGAGCATCCAAACTTAGTCCAGAAGACCTGTCGCAGGTTCTGCGACAGCTACCCAACATGTCGCACCCGAAACTCTTGGTTGGGACATCGACTAGCGACGATGCTGCCGTTTATCGCCTTTCCAAAGACCTAGCAATAGTGATGACAGTCGATTTCTTCCCGCCCATAGTGGATGATCCATTCATTTTCGGAGAAATCGCTGCCGCTAATTCTTTATCCGATGTTTACGCTATGGGTGCCAAACCCATAGCTGCGCTAAATATAGTGGGATTCCCTTCTGACCTTGATATGTCCATCCTAGGAGAGATCATGAAAGGAGGTGCTTCCAAAGCATTAGAAGCAGGAATAGTAATCGTTGGCGGACACACTGTAGCAGACGCTGAACCCAAATACGGTTTATCCGTTACCGGCCTAATCCGACCGGGTGAACAGGTTACGAACGCTGGTGCACAGCCGGAGGATATCCTTATTATTACAAAACCGATCGGAACTGGCATTATCACTACTGCGGGGAAACAAGGAACCGCTCCAGAATCAGTTATGTCAGAAGCAATAAACGTTATGGCAACTTTGAATCGCAATGCCGCAGAATCGATGATGGAAATAGGTGTGAACGCTTGTTCTGACGTCACTGGATTCGGGTTGTTGGGGCATCTTCGGGAAATGGTAGAGGGCGCTAGGGTGTCCGCCCATCTAAATCTTTCTAACGTACCGGTAATTCCTGGAACTCCGGACCTTCTCTGCAAAGGGATCGCACCAGGTGGCACAGAAAGGAACCTTGATTCAATAATGAAAGTCACGACATGGGATACTGAAATTTCAGATAGCGATAAACTTCTATTGTCTGATGCTCAGACTTCTGGCGGTCTGCTGATATCTGTTGATAGAACTAAGGGCAATGACCTTTTAGGAAAGCTCACTGCCAATGGGGTCGACGGCGCTAGGATAATAGGAGATATAGTTCAGGCGGACGGCCCATCGCGTATTTTTGTCCATCCTTGAATTAGATGATCAGGGCAGCGAGGAAATAAGATTGCCTAACAGAATGAAAGTATTCACTTTGTTATCTTTATCTCATTAAAGACTAGTTATTGGAGAACCACCATTGTCGACTGTTTCTCAACTGATAAGAAAAGAAATAATCACCGGGTTAGACTCCGCTAACAAAAAAGGCTCTAAAACAGAAAAACAAGTAGATGATGACTCGATAGAGCGACCTCAAAATCCCGAACACGGGAACTTCGCTTGCAGTCTGCCCTTAAAATTAGCGAAATCTTTCAAAATGAGCGCTTTAGAAATAGCCAGGGCGTTAACGGAAAACTTGCCTACTAATGGAGTCATAGGAAACGCATCTGTAGTAGCCCCTGGCTTCATTAACATAACCCTCGACAGACAATGGGTTTTAGATCAAGTACATTGGATAAGAGATAACCCTGAGACTTTTTCTGACATATCCATCGGAAAGGGAAAAAGCGTTCAAGTGGAGTATGTAAGCGCCAATCCAACAGGGCGGCTGCATATTGCTCACGCAAGGGGAGCAGTTATTGGAAGTACTCTATCTGAGCTTCTTAGAACAGCTGGCTATATGGTCCAGGAAGAGTATTACCTTAACGACGCTGGCAACCAGATAGCCAATTTTGATATTTCTCTTTTGACAAGGTACAAACAGCTTTGCGGGGAGAACGTAGAACTTCCCGAAGGCGCATACCCGGGTGAGGACGTCATAGATGTCGCCCAGGAAATACTTGATCGGGATGGTCACCGCTATCTAAAGATGCCAGAAGGAGAGGCCAGATCGGAGATCGGGGCAGCCGGCACGCCCCTCATGATTGAAGGTATTTCGCAAGATGTTAAAAGCTTAAGAATTAAATTTGACAATTGGTTTAGTGAGAAAAGCCTTTTTACGGCAGGTCAATTGGAAAAATGTATCAAAATCCTTAATGACAAAGGATTTGTGGAAAAGAAAGACGGCGCTACTTGGCTAATCTCTTCAGAACTCGGGGAAGAAAAAAACAACGTCCTTATTCGAAAGACAGGCGTTCCAACATACTTTGCCACCGACATCGCGTATCACTTCAACAAGTTTCAGGAGCGCAGATTTGACAGGGTCATAGATATCTGGGGAGCCGACCATCAGGGGCAGGTATCGAGGCTTAAGTCTGCATTAGCCGCCTTGGGAACAAATCCAGACAACTTGGATATGGTGCTCGTTCAGATGGTTAGGTTCAAGAAAGGAGAAACGGCCGAGAAACTTTCAAAACGACGTGGGAATGTCATCCCACTTTTAGAGTTGGTTAATGAGGTAGGCGCTGACGCCTGCAGATTTATGTTTTTGTCGCGATCCCATGATAGCCAGCTAGAATTCGATCTTGACCTTGCGAAAGAAAACTCCTCTGAAAACCCCGTTTACTACGTTCAGTACGCACATGCGCGAATCTGCAGCATACTTAGACTCGCAATGAGTAAAGGAATATCTTTCGATGAAGGTGAATCAAGTTCACTTGGTTCACCAAGTGAACTAAACCTCATCAATAAGATGTTAGAGCTCCCAGACATCGTAGAGACGTCCGTTAGAAATCTGGAGCCACATCATCTGCCTCATTACGCCTTGGAACTAGCCACCTGTTTTCATTTGTTCTATCAAAACTGTCGTGTGATATCGTCTCAGGCATCAGATATTCCTCTTACTAAGTCGAGATTGATGTTAGTTGATGCCGCACGCATAGTATTGAAGAAGAGTCTCGATTTAATGAAAATGACTGCCCCAGAAAAAATGTAGGTCATTGGAGAAACTAACGTCTCTATTCATTATTTTTTATTTAGTTGGAAGGCTTTCTATGATAATTACTGCTCTAAAAATAAGAGAGCTTAGAGGAACCCTGGAGCATGAGGAACCGTTTTGGGAAGAGAGGCTGGTTCGTCCCATCGACATATATCCGGAACACAGGAACGCCGGAGGAGACAAGAAGAAGGCCGGACCAGGCCTCTATTCCATGGATTCTAGGTTTTTGGAAATCCAAACTGATGATGGAGTGACAGGTATATCAGGGCCATTTTCAAAAATTGAAGCTTTCATCATCGATACTCAGCTACGTGAACTGCTTATAGGAAATGACCCCCTAGCCATTGAACTGATATGGGATCAGATGTATCGGTCCAGTATCCATGGAAGAAAGGGAGAAACTATGATGGCGATAAGTGTAGTCGACTGCGGATTGTGGGATCTGAAGGGAAAGGCCTTCCAGCAACCTGTATTTCGTCTCCTGGGAGGGCCAACCCGAAATTCCATACCAGCTTACGCCAGTTGCCTACAATATTCAGTGGAACCCAAGAAGGCTAATGAAAGAGTCAAAGAAATCATGTCACAAGGCTATAAGGCATCCAAGTGGTTTTTTAGGCACGGACCCGCCAGTGGAGTTCAGGGAATTAATGCAAATATAGAGCTAGTCGAGGCGCTAAGAGACGGCTCAGGACATGAAGCGGACATCATGATGGACGCCTGGAGTAGCTGGAGTGTCCCTTATACGCTTGGAATCGCGGCCAAGATCGCTGAATACAATATAAAGTGGCTGGAAGAGCCCGTACTTGCTGACAAGTTAGACAGCTACATAGAGATACAGCGCAATTCTCCTATACCGATTTCGGGTGGGGAACACGAATACACGCGATGGGGCTTCAGACAAATCGTAGAAAATAAAGCGATGGATTATCTACAGCCGGATATTTATTGGGCTGGCGGGATCAGCGAACTTGTCAAAATATGTTCTCTTGCTTCGACATTCGACCTACCCGTTATCCCTCACGGTCATTCAGCACAGGCAACCGCTCATCTTATAGCTGCTCAATCTCCGGACACATGCCCTATTCAGGAACATCTCATAAAGTGGAATCAAGTTCACCAGTTTTTCCTGAAAGAGCAACTCAACCCGATTAACGGAGAAATATCAGTGTCCAGGCTGGATAAGCCCGGTGTCGGAATAGAGATTAACGAAAACAAAGTTGAATCTGAGAAAATACTCTCCTGGTCCAATGACTGAAGCTTTTTAACATTGCGGAAACAATAAGAATGAAAATTACAAATATTGAGACGACACTGCTCCATAATCCGAGCGGTACTCCTATACAGGACGCTACTATTCCGTCCCCCGCAGAAAATGTAGGAAGAGGGCAACTCTTCGTTCACATATTCACCGACGAAGGTTTTGAAGGTCTCGGAATGACCTATCCTTCTCCAGGCGTTCGTGATGTTATTGATAACGCCTTGAAAAGCATTTTAATAGGAAAGGATCCACTGGACATAGAGAAGGTTTGGAACGACATGTATTGGAAAGTTCGTGGCTACGGACGAAAAGGAATTGCATTTTGCGCCATTTCTGCGATCGACATCGGACTCTGGGATCTCAAGGCAAAAATAGTAAACTTACCTCTTTATAAATTGTTAGGCCCCTATACGGATTCCGTACCTGTGTACGGGAGCGGCGGATGGACTAACTTCACTGAAAAGGAGCTCATCAAGGAGATGACAGACTACGTGGAAGCAGGAATCCCCAGAGTAAAAATGAAAGTGGGCAAAGACTTTGGAAAATCGGAGAGAGAAGATATACAACGGCTGGAGGCCGTCAGGAATGCCGTTGGGAATGATGTTGCAATCTTCATTGACGCTAATAACGGTTATTACAGAAAACAGGCTATCTATATGGCCCGTGAGTTTGAGCAATTTCAGGTGGGATGGTTTGAAGAACCTCTGATCCCCGACGACATAAAAGGGATGGCAGAAGTTGCTAGATCCTCATCTATACCCATAGCAACAGGAGAACACGAATACACAAAATACGGATTCCGGGAACTTATTGAGCAAGCCGCGGCCGACATAGTTCAACCGGACATAGGAAGAGTTGGGGGGGTAACAGAATGGATGAAGGTCACACACCTGGCGCACGCTTTCAACTTGCCTGTCGCTCCACATGCACTTCAGTTGGTACACTTACATGTGGCATGTGCTACGCCAAATTTAAAGGTCGTTGAGTACATGAACACAGCCCTAGAAGGCGACGAGATTTGGTATACAGACTTCCCTAAACAAAAAAACGGTATGTGGTCACCATTCCCAGACAAACCCGGACTTGGCCTAGAGCTGGACCATTATTCTGTTTCTAAATACGCAATTTAGGCAGCTCAACGTACAAGGTCAGGCAATTTTTTTAGAGATTCTATGTTTCTTGAGGATGCAAAGATATCAACGTAAGGCTCTACTGCCTTAAGAGTGCGTGTGTCCTGTTCGTAACTGTCCGTTCCAAGAAGTGGGTTCAACCATATTATTCTTTTTACTAAACGGGATAACTTTTTGATTCCTATTACAACTTCCTGTGGCTCTCCCGTATCCCATCCGTCGCTCATCAGCACAACCGTGGTATCACGATTTAGATTGGCCAAATAAACTCTTTGAAACTCGTATAGGCATATTCCTATTTTGGTACCTCCAGACCAGTGAGAAACCTTTCCATTGATTTTCTTCATAGCTTCACCCACAGTCGGTGCGATAAGGTCTTTAGTTACCTCGGTTAAGATGGTACTAAACACGAAAACCCTCACTTTCTTAGTCTGCCTGCAAACTTCAAATGCCAACCGAAGTAGGTTTCTAGTATGTTTGTCCATCGAACCGCTCACATCCAGAAGCATGATCAAATGAGGCACCCGTGGTAATTTTTCTTTCCTAGGGATCTTTAAGAGTTCGGCTCCGTGACCTAGATTTGCCCTGAAAATACTTCTGATATCCACGCTTCCATGCCTTCCTCCCCTGTGATACCTCCTTCCGGGACGGTCAGACAGTGACTTGATGAGGCGATTAGCAATTCTGGGTATCTCGATAACTTCTTCTTCGGCTAAATGAGTAATTTCTCGATGTTCTCTCGACTCCCGATCATTCGCTCCCGTTTTCTCCGGGTGAAATAGCAGGTTACCTGATGAAGAATCATGTTCCGGTATTATCGAATCACTCCGGCGGCGACGAAAATCTTTCCCCCCACTGAACAGATCTGATTCCGTATCTATCTCCTCTTTAACGGGAATAAATTCAAACGACCAGAACTTTTCAAAGGCTTCATCGAAAAGGTGAATTTCTGATTTACGGCTCACGAAAAGACTTCTCAGAGTCCAGTAAAGCGAAGCTCTATTCAGTAACACTATTGAGACAGAATTTTTTTTGTATAGGAAATGCAAAGCGTCCGAAACTTCCGAGGGCCCAACAAGTAAACCTAGTGACCTGAGAGCACGTGCGAATCTTGATAGATGCGTGAGGTAGTCGTATTCTGAAGTTCTCAATATTGGTCTCAAATCAGGCCAATGAACCTGACGATTCTCCTAAGTGGCGCGGAACCCATTTACTCGCTTCTACTTGAACAAAAAAATCCATCACTGTTCTGTTAAAAAGATCCGGCTCTTCCAGGTTAATGGCGTGACCTGATCGTGGAAACACAGAGAGGCCTGCTGCAGGAATGTTCTCCTTCATAAAGAGAGCCGGATTGATACAGGGGTCATCTTCATCACCGGCCAATACCAGAGTGGGGACATATAGGGTTCTGAGCTTATTAGCTAATTCAAAAACAGGCGGACGCCTTAATAAGACACCACGAAAAGTATTCGATGAACCGATAGGAGAATGCCCGAGAAATTGAGACTTGAACAGTTCATAGCCTTTAGGGTCCTTTTGTTTCAATTGCACTCTTGCGGGGCCATCGAGATAATCGGACATGTAATCCATTCCTTCTTTCAACATACCATCCGCCATTTCTATAACTCGACTCCGAAACGGTTCAGGCTCGTCGGAACCCGTGCCCGTGCCCGCAATAACCAGAGAGCAAGCCATTTCTGGATGATTGAGACCAAAATTTAAAGCTACATTACCCCCCATCGAGAGGCCTATAATATGTGCTTTTTCTATGCCTAGTTTTGTCATAAGTCCTTTGAGATCAGCCACGGCCTGATCTTGACTGTAATCGATTTCAGATTCTGGGACCGATGAAGGGGGATATCCCCTCGCGCAATAAGTGATTACATTGTATGTTCTGCTGAAAAACCCAACTTGCAGATCCCATGATCTGTAGTCCCCCGCAAACTCATGACAGAATAAGATCGGATATCCGGACCCGTTAGATTCATAATAGATTTTTATACCATTCACTTCTGCATACGGCATACTTGACCTCTCAATGAGTGATATTGAAGATGGATTGCGGTTATATCACAATAGATATGGATTAGCTCCCATTCCGTCACATTACTCCTCACGAATATATAATGGACCTGCAATTTAGAAAGAGGTGATTTCTCGTGGCTACGGTTCGAGTAATGTACTGGAAAGAGATCCCGATACAGGTACAAGCAGAGGATGATACAAAAACTGTTTCCATACCACTAGACGACAGGTTCCAACGGGCCGCAGACGCGATTTCAATGATGGATGGAAGTGCTGGAACAGACGAATATCTATCAGGATGGGAATGGAGTAAGAAAAAAGAAGTCGAGGACACGTTAGAGACGGCAGCCCAGAGAGAAGCCGACCGGATTAACAGAAATATGCCAAAAGACTTTGTAAAGAGAATAAGAAATATGTATAACCAGGGCACCAGAAATCCTAGCGCAGGCGCAATCGATCACTGGATGGATTTGTAAATCAGGGAACAAATCATCGGCGAATATAACCTTTATGAACCCTAACGGAAACGAGCAATGGCAAACAATTTTCAACCTGAATACCCTACTATTATGGATCGTCTCAGATTTGGAGAAATGCTTGTTTCAGATGGAGCAACCGGGACTTTTCTTCAACAAAACGGCTTGGAGCCTGGGGGGGATCCTGAAGAATTCAATGCAACCAAGCCAGATGTAGTGCGAAGAATGGCAAGAGAGTACTTTGACGCGGGTTCCGATTTGGTACTCACGAACTCTTTCGGTGGGACAATATTTAGACAAGGACACTATGGCCACGGCGAAAGGATATCTGAATTTAATAGGCTCGCAGCTGAACATGCATGTAGCCAGGCTCCCCTGGGATGCTTCGTTTTCGGATCCGTCGGACCAACAGGAGAATTCGTAGAACCGCTAGGAAACATTTCAGAGCTTGATATGTACGATGCATTTAAGACGCAGATCACTGCTCTGGAAGAGGGCGGCGCTCACGGGGTAGTCGTGGAAACGATGACAGCCATGGAAGAAGCTTCTCTGGCAATTCGGGCAGCAAAAGAAAACACTAAGCTAACAGTTGCCGCTACGATGACATTCGACAAAGGTCCCAGAGGATATTTTACGATGATGGGGATAACTCCTGAAAAAGCCGCGGCCGGATTGTCAGAAGCGGGAGCTGATATTGTGGGAACAAACTGTGGAAACGGAATCGACAATATGGTTGAAATCGCTCAAATGATGAGGGAATCTACTGACAAACCACTTCTAGTACACTCCAATGCGGGGATCCCTGGGATGGAAAATGGCAAGATAATTTACCCAGAGTCACCTGAATTTATGGCTGAAAGATTTTTGAAATTAAGGGATGTTGGAGTCAACATAATTGGCGGATGCTGTGGAACCGGGCCCGAACACATCCGGGCAATTTCAACTGCACTGGAACGAAAAGGATAGCGAAAATGGGATCAGTTAAATATTCAAGTCAAAGGCCAGCGGAAGTGATAAAAAAATTCGGTAAGTGTCTTGAATTAGTACCGTTGGACCGACATTTCCACAACATATCTGTCGGCCTTTACGTCAAGCAAGGTATTTTTACAGTCTGGACATTCAGCGGGAAAAGCGGAGCAGACGAACGAATTCACGTAATAAGAGACCAGCTGGTGGCACTAGGAGGGATGGATCCGATAGAAGGTACCCGGAATCAGGCACGGTTCACATGTGACGTTCTACACGACAGACCTGTTAGGTTCCTGCTTTCCCAGGCTGTTGGCTAATCACCTGATTTTGCACCATCGACTGGTGTCCTAGAGATTTAAGATAGCAAGTCTGAGCTTATGATAGGGGCAGAAGGTTTTAAGAGGGAGGGATCTTGGCTGTATCGGATCGGAGTTACCGGTGAGGCAAAAAATCCGCTAATGAGACTAAGAATGATTCTTGCTGGTTTCACTAGGTATGGAGAAATGGAGAAGATAGGAGACAACGAGGTTGCGTTCCAGTGCCGAAGCCAACATGATGGCCTAATGAGACTTCTGATGCCGTATTCTAGAAACATCAGCAGTGTGGAAACAATGATGGCAGCGGAAGATATGCGCGGGCAAATGACGACCAGTACTCTTGGTTTTAGCCAAACATAGGAGAGAAAATATAACAATGATTTCGACCACATATGAGGAGACTATGACCCCAAGGGAGCGGGTTATGAACGCTCTTAGCGGGAATCCTGTTGATAGAACTCCTATAGCAAACCCCACAAATGTAGCCACTGTGGAGCTAATGGACCTCGTGGATGCTCCCTTTCCTGAAGCCTGTCAAGACCCCGAATTAGCCGCAAGATTAGCCGCCACAGGATATACGGAACTTGGTTTCGACAGCATCTCACCGTATTTCAGCATAATACAAGAGTCATCAGCGCTGGGATGCGAAATGCAATGGGAAGAAAAAGATAACTGGCCTACTGTTCGTATGTACAACCCAGTCTGGAAAGACTCGCGTGATGTTCGTGTACCTGAAAATTTCCTAGAACATAGAGATGTAAAAGCGATAACAGAGTCAATCAGGATATTAAAGCAAGAATATGGTGACGAGGTAGCTATTATAGGTAAAACGATGGGCCCATGGACCCTCGCATACCATGTATTCGGAGTAGAGAGCTTCCTGTTGGGAACAGTAGATAACCCGGAAGAGACCATGAGGTCCCTTCATAAGCTCAAAGAGATCTCAGTTTTGTTTGGCCAGGCTCAGATTGATGCTGGAGCAGATGTACTCACATTCCCTGATCATGCCACCGGTGATCTCGTTAGCGGAGAATATTACAAAAGATTCCTTCAGGAAATTCACACTGAGATGGTAGAGAGTCTTCCTGTGCCTTTGATTCTTCATATATGTGGGAAAACAATAGATAGAATGCCCTACATTGCAGAGACAGGCATGGCTTCGTTTCATTTTGACTCAAAAAACGATCCACAAGATGCTATGGATGCCGTAAATGGTGAAATAGGCCTTGTTGGCAACATTAACAACCCTCAGACTCTCTATGCCCGCGGTCCTGAAGAAGTACGGCAGGAGGTCTATAAATGCCTAGAGGCAGGTGTCCAAATGATTGCTCCTGAATGCGCAATCCCTCTGGCAACTAAGATCGAGAACCTTATGGAAATTCCCCTTGCAGTAAAAGACTGGACTGCCGAACGAAAAAGCTGAGCGCCAGTTTATCGCTTTGACCGTATAATTACTCAGTTCCTTTATTTGATTTAACAATACCACCATCACCCGCTTCGTTACTGGTGGAGACGGAAAAGGAGAAACAAGGGATAAATGCCTGTAGTCAATGAATCACTTGAAAAAGAATTGGCATACATTGCTAATCCTGCTGAGCAAGCCCACATTCGAGCTTTATGGGAAAATGCCGATCCGTCGATGCAAGAAATATCGGTCAATCTTATTCATGGTAATAACAACGAGGTTTTTGATCTTACAAAGGACGCTTTGGAGAACGGCTTCTCCGCTAACACAATACTCGATGATGGCCTGATCGCAGGAATGGCTATCGTGGGAGTCAAGTTCCGTGACAACATTATTTTCGTCCCCGAGGTGTTAGTGGCAGCGAGGGCAATGAAAGCAGGTATGGAGCATATCGAACCGATTCTCTCCGCATCCGGGGTAGAACCCGCCGGGATTGTGGTCATGGGTACTGTGAAAGGCGATCTGCATGACATTGGAAAAAATCTATGCATCATGATGCTAAGAGGAGCGGGTTTCGTTGTTGTCGATCTTGGTGTTGATACTTCCCCCGAAGAATTCATAGAGGCGGTTGAGGAAAATGAAGCGAGAGTATTAGGAATGTCTGCTCTCCTCACCACGACAATGCCCAATATGGGAAGGACTGTGGACGCCTTTGAGGAAATTGGTTCCCGAGACATAGTTAAAGTGATGGTGGGAGGCGCCCCGTTAACGCAAGAGTTCGCAGACGATATGGGAGCGGATGGGTACGGGAAAGATGCAATTTCGTGCGTTGATCTCGCCAAGTCGTTTTATGGGTTGGCAGAGCCAATTGAATCCATGATACCGGATTAATCTGTTGAACAAGATAGGAGACCCAAGAGAACGTCCGGAATTTGACAGTGCACAATATGCATCCAGTTTAGCGAAGTTGGACTCGATATTCAGAGATATCTCAGACTCTGTTAATGAAGTGTCAAAATGGCGATGCCCATACAAAAACGTTGAGGACAGGTGCACTGCAAAATTTGGTTGCCGTAATCAAGATGTAAATGTACCAGCAGATGAGCTTTTCATTTGTCTTGGCAGTGATGACCTCGATTATCGGGCTGCCTGGGAAAACTGATCAATAACTTGGCCAGTTGTTCGGTTTTTACATATGCACTGGATGTTCCAGTTTTCCGTCCATTGGTTTTATCCTTCCTAACGGATATAAGCCGCATGCCAGAGTGGGCATCAAATATCGCTAAATGCACTCAAATATCAGACGGCGAATTGGAGGAGGGTTCCTGCTTCGAAGTTGTCTCAAGCGTTCTGGGCAAAACCTTAACCCATGAAGTCATTATCATCTCATTGAATCCAGGCTTCAAATACACGGTGCAATCATATTCAGGCCCCTTACCCTTCAGGATAGAATATAACCTGCAAGATAGTAAAAAGGGTACATTTATTTCCGCCAAATCAGAAATAGATTTTTCAGGATTAGGACCATTTCTTTCAAAAATGGTCGAAGGTTTTGCGAAGAATCAATTTGAAAAAGACCACCAAAGATTAAAAGAGTTATTAGAGTCGGGTATTTAGCAACGTCTAGGCAATGAATTTAGTTTTAGTAGGATAGGCGGATGTCTCCAGTATTCTCAGACGGGCGAGAGCAAACATCCCTGCCCGGAAATACTATCTTCGAATATGCGGACTCTCTCAAGGTACGTGTCCCCACTTCGTGCGGTAGAACCGGTGAATGCCACGAATGCATCGTCGAAATCAAGAGAGGCATGGAGTCGTTAAATGATCTTACGCCAGAAGAATCGTTCTTGCGTGATAACTACCGGCTTGCCTGTCGGGCAATCGTAGAAGATGTCCATTCTGATGTTGAGTTCGCAACATTAAGACGCCAACCCAGGATACTGTCCACCGGTATCAGACGTTCGGCAAAACGGGATCCCAGGGTGGTTCGGCGGGGTACAGTTGTTTCCATCGATGGTGAACCTGTTGATAGATACCACGGTGTAATCCTAGGCCTAGCGGGAGACATAGGTACGACTACAGTAGTGCTCAATTTAGTAGATTTAGAATCTGGAGAGACCCTTCAAACGTCGTCATTTGAAAATCCTCAAAGATTTGGCGGTGCCGACATTATGAATCGGATCTCCTACGACGGAGGGGAGGTCAGTGGGGAGCTACAGCAGGTAATGCTGTCCTCCATTAATTTTGAGATCGGATCTATGACTCGTGCATCCAAGGTCCACAGGAGACAAATATACGACGTAGTATTAGTTGGAAACACAACGATGAGGGACATCTTATTTGGAGTAAACGTTCAACCCGTTGGTCAAAAACCATATAAATCGACAGTGCAACAAGATTTTGAAGATGGCCATCGTGATACTACATCCTTGGACACTGCCGCTCACTCCTTAGGGTTGCGCGTTTTTCCAAAGGCCAGAGTCTACAGCGGACCATTGATAGGATCCCATGTCGGAGCCGATGTTTCTGCCGATTTACTAGCAATTGCAATGGACGAGGCAAAGGATCCAGTGATGTTGGTCGACGTTGGAACAAACACTGAGGTAATCATAGGCAACAAGGACGGAATGGTCGCAGCCTCCTGCCCAGCCGGACCTGCTTTTGAAGGAGGCCAAGTGACCTACGGTATGCCTGGATATGATGGAGCAGTGGAAACCGTAAGCATAGTTGAAGGAAAGGCAAGAGTATCCACCATAGGCGGTGCAGATGTCGAAGGAATTTGTGGTTCCGGTTTAGTTGATTTACTCGCAGAACTCAGACGAAGTGGTTTAATGAACGAACTCGGGGTATTCGCCGACGGTTCTAACGGCTATACCTTCGCACCGGAAAGGCAGATGGAACTGTATCGATCAGATATCAGTGCCCTAGCCCAGGCAAAATCTGCTAATTACTCGGGGCAATACATTGCCATGAGACGATTCGGTAAACCAATAGACAAGATATCAAAAATGTATCTCGCGGGAGGGTTTGCCAATTACGTGAACGAACAAAATGCAATAGCCATAGGCTTCATTGCAAACTTTCCTACCGACAAAATCGAGAAGGCCGGAAACGCATCCCTTGAAGGTGCAACACTGATGCTAAATTCAGTAGGAATGCGTTCAACCATTGAGAACCTAGTTAAGAATATTGAGCACATAGAACTTGAAACCACACCTGACTTCTTTGATATATTCGTGGAGGGATGTATGTTCAAGCCTATGCCAGAAGATATCTTCCAATAACCATAAAAGTAAGGAACTGGAGTAAGAGATGAGTTGGAAAGTGCTGATTACAGACTATGTATGGCCGTCTACCGATCCTGAAAGAGCGGTTCTTGAGGCAGCCGGAGCAGAGGTTGTCATCGCACCCAACGGTGAAGAAAACACCCTTGTAGAGTTAGCTAACGGCATGGACGCCATCATGACATGTTTCGCCAAAGTGACAGAAAAAGTTATAAGGGCTGCCGACCAATGCGTAGTTGTGGGCAGATTCGGAGTTGGTGTTGACAACATAGCTGTAGACACCGCGACCGAACTAGGTATCGCAGTTACATACGTCCCTGATTATTGCGTTGATGAAGTATCCGATCATGTGATTGCATTGATGAATACCTGGAACAGGAAAATCTCTATATTTGACCAATCTGTTAAACGCGATGGCTGGGGTCATCTCGGCCTAACCATGCGTATGATGAGGTTAAGAGGAAAGACGATAGGGATAGTGGGATTCGGGCGTATAGGTCAAGCTGTAGCGGAAAAAGCAAAAGCATTCGGTATGAACATACTTGCTTCAGACCCTGTTTTAACGCCGGATATCGTGGAATCGAGAGGAGGAAGGCTTGTCGAAATAGACGAATTACTTAAAGAATCTGACTTCGTTACCCTTCATGCCCCACTCATTCCGTCCACGACAAAAATGATTGGGAAAGCAGAGCTAGATCTTATGAAAGAGGATTCATTTCTCATTAACGCAGCACGAGGACCCTTGATAGACGAAGAAGCTTTGCACAATGCCTTGTCAAATAACAGCATTGGAGGCGCGGGATTAGACGTAATGGTAGATAACATTCCTTCTAAATCTCATCCTTTACTCAATCTAGAAAATATAATCGTGACTCCACATGTGGCTTTTTTCTCACAAGAATCTACACTAGAATTAGAGCAACGAGCTGCCTCAGAAGTAGTAAGCGTGTACGAGGGACGTATGCCCGACAACCTGGTTAACAAAGATGTGCTCAATCACCCTAACCCGAGGCACAATATCGACAGACTTTAAACTTTTTGTGCCTATCATAGGTTATTACATTAATCCACAATTGTCTGAAAATAGATTAGAAGATTTTTCCTAATAAGACTTTCCATGGCAAGACCAGACTAAATTCTACCCGTGGCAGTCCTATTAAAATTAATATTCATTAAGACTTTAAGTGAAATAAGCAAAAAATTAATTTTTCAGAATTTTGCCAGCGTCTTCGTATGGAGACTTCTCGATTGAGACGACTGCGATAGGAAGGCATTTTGGAAATCTAGTCAATGTGATGATAGAGATATCCCGAGTCTACGGCTCGTTGACAATACGAAATAGCGTTTACAGCATTTAGGGGAAAAGGTATCTCTATAATGGCTTCAACTCTGCTGTTAACGATGTCGCAAAGCGATTTTTCCAATTAAATCCTATATATAGCACCTTGATAAATGCCATTTGAGCTAGATCATGGATATACTCTGCCCCCCATCTATTACTATGCATGACCCGGTTATTAAACCTGCTCGGTCAGAAGATAGAAAGGCGACCAAATCTCCCAAGGGCTCTGGCCAACCAAATCTCCCAAGAGGCAGATTCTGATCTATAAATGATTGAACCAACTCCTAGGGGTTGTCATTTTGGAAACGTTCCCACGTACCCTCTGGGTGCGCTATGGAGCCCGGCGCTATCGAGTTGACCAGCACTCCATCCTTCGCCAAAGATATCGCAGCGTGTTTTGTCGCTGCAATGAGAGCAGCTTTAGCCGACATGTAAGAGATGTTTCCGCCATATTCTCTCCCCCAGATCGAGGCTATGTTGATAATTCTTCCCCACTTCTGTTCCTTCATAGAGGGGATGACTAGTTTCATAAGTTCAAATCCCCCAAAAAGGTTCAGATCGAAGGTACCTTTAAAATCTTCAAGATCTGTTTCCGTTATATCTGTTCTAGCCCTGCTTCCTCCTGCATTATTGATCAATATATCTACTGGCCCAAGCTGTGACTCTACCTCACTATGAAGATTAAGCATGGACTTTACATCTGATACATCAGCTTCAATTCCTAGGGCGTCAACACCTTTCTTCTCTATTTCAGAAACAGCAACATCAAGAGTCTGCCTTGTTCTCCCGCATATTGCTACGTTCACACCTTCAGCGGCAAGAGACAGGGCGCTTTGTCTTCCTAAACCTCTGCTTCCACCTGTCACTAGAGCTATTTTCCCATTAAGAGCAAGATCCATTTTTTCTCCTATATGAAAATTATTGGTTCTGTTTGAGAACCCAAAGATTAACACTGAAAAACTGGTAGGCCAATTATTTATGGTTCAATTAATCCGAATTTCTAGAATATATTTTTTCTTGACTGAACAATATTGCTGACCTACTATTCAACCCTGTATGTTTCTGGACCTTCACACCCATTCCGTAGCATCGGATGACTCCCGTGCCACAGTGGAGCAATATATTAGATGGTCGTCAGTCCTCCATAAGAAGGGGTACATGATTGACGGCTTCGTTCTAACAGAGCACCGTCAGTTTGATCACGGACTGGACTACACAGATCTCTCGTCAGGAAGCGGGCTACTCATTTTGAAAGGTGCAGAACTGGATACAGACTGCGGGCATTTTTTGGTTTACGGAGTTACAGAACCCCTTACCGACTCCATCGATTTCAGCGACGTAAATATAAATGCCAACAAACTTGTAGAATTGTGTGATGATTTAGGGGCAATAGCCATCCCGGCCCACCCTGGCAGAGCGGGAATAGGGTTTGCAGAATACATTTCTGCCGGACGAACTGGATTTGAAACAGTAAGAGTTGTAGAAGGTTTGAACGGCTCCAATCGCCCAGGGGAGGGCGAAAAGGCTGCACTCTTGATTCAACAGCGAGGTTACCTCGCCACCGGGGGAAGCGACGCCCACATCGTTAGCGCTATTGGCACATGCATGACTCTTTTTAGAGATAAGATTACTACAGAGGCCGAATTAGTCTTGGCTCTAAGAGCGGGTGATTATAATCCAGTAATGCTTGAAAGCAGTAAAAATTGAAAGGAATTAGATATGACCACTGACGAGGGGATCGTTTATGACAGGAGCCTCTTAGGAGTCGAACACCCCATAGGTTCTTTTAGAGTCAGCCGTGAAATGATAACTGGATTTGCCAAGTCTACCGGTGAGACGAAGTCTATTTATCTGGGTGATACTGATAACCCGGATGATCTCGTGGCACCACCAACCATTTGCAATATATTCGTCAATGGCGTTAGCAGGCCCGATATAAAGTTGGAATTCGGAGACATGAGTTTCTTTGCCGGTCAATCTATCGAGTGCCAAAAGGATGTTCGACCCGGAGACACCCTAAATGCGAGTACACGTTTAGACCATGTCTATGCAAAAACAGGTCGCTCGGGCAAAATGATTTTTGCGGTCTGGCAAACTACCTTCAAAAACCAAAACTGTGAAACAGTGGCCCTTGTCAACGAATCTTTTGTCAGGAGAAATAGAGCTAAATGAGTTCAAAGGATATATATTTCGACGATGTCGAACTGGGGGACGAAATCGGGCCATTGACGCGAACTGTTTTGAGTGACCAGGTTATCGGATTTGTATCAGTCCGCGATCCTGACCCAACACCATCTAGATTCACGTCTGATAAGGCAGCAAGATCCGAAGGCCTACCTAATGCTATTGTTCCAGGGGCGATGAATATAGCCATGATGTCTCAAATAGTCACGGGTTGGTCGCCAACTGTAACGATGAAAAAAATAGATGTGGTCTTTAGACAGATGGTCCCACACAACGAACCTCTCACTTTAAGTGGGATAGTTACAGACAAAGATGAAACTGGGCTTTCAACTAGTCTTGAATGCGACGTTGTTATGGAGAACCAAGAAGGCGTTAAACTGGTTATTGGGCAAGCCGAATTCACGCTGCCCAGTCGCCCACAATAGGAAGGATCTATGATCTCAATTCCGCTAGAAAAGAGATCTTTAAGTAACGGCCTCGATGTAATCACCCATGTTGATAACAGCGTACCTGTTGTAGCGGTCAACGTCTGGTACCACGTGGGGTCAAAAAACGAAGTACCGGGACGCACAGGTTTTGCCCACCTCTTCGAGCATGTGATGTTCGAAGGATCAAAAAATCATAACAAAGATTACTTTGAGCCACTGCAAAAGATTGGCGCCAACATCAACGGATCAACAACCAACGACAGAACCAACTATTGGGAAGATCTACCTTCAAACTATCTTGAGTTGGCGCTTTGGTTGGAATCGGATCGCATGGGATTTCTTCTTGATGCACTAGATCAGGAGCGTTTCGATCTACAAAGAGACGTCGTTAAAAATGAGCGTCGACAAAGCTACGAGAATAGACCTTACGGTATGGCACACCTACGTTTACAGGAAGCTCTGTTCCCAAAACCACATCCATACAACTGGCCTACTATAGGATCTCAAGAAGACCTAGATGCTGCTAGTCTCGGAGATGTGATGGATTTCTTCAAAAAATACTACAGCCCATCTAATGCCAGTATCGCTATAGCAGGCGACATAGATCCTGACAGGGTCTATGACCAAGTTACTAAATACTTTGGGGACCTAGAGCCCGCTCCCCCTATAGAAAGATCAGGCCGGATGGATTCTTTATTATCAGGGCAGACATCTATAGAACTGGAAGATGCAGTTCAATTACCTCGTATTTATCTTGCATGGCCCACCTTACCTGATTTTACTGACGCACAGGCTGCACTAGACGTGCTTTCAGTGATACTTTCTGACGGTCGAAGCTCCCGTCTGAACAAGAAGCTAGTATACGAGGATCAGAAGGTTCATGACGTGAGGGCATTTCATCACGGACAGGAAATCTCAGGAGAATTTCATATTACCGCCACAGCGAGCCCTGGAGAAACCCTTGAATCAATCGAAGAAGAGCTTTTACTTGCATTAGATCAGATCTCATCCATCCCACCGTCGGAATCGGAGATGCTTCGAGCAAAAAACAGGATAACGAGCTATCACATCCTTCAAATGGAGAAAATAGGTGGATTTGGTGGCAGAGCAGACCAATTGAATTTTTATAATGTGATGACAGGCGATCCTTCTGCGATAAATACGGACATAGATCGCTATCAATCAATAACCGCAGAAGAAATTTCACATGCAGCAGGAACTCTTGGTGCGAAACATGTTCGTCTCACAGTCTCTCCAAAACTTGAGAGAAAAGCGATTTCCACGGGAATTAACCGAAAAAATACTCCTGTACATTCAGGGGAAATATTATTTACTCCTCCGACTCCTGAACAATCAGTTTTGAGCAACGGCACAGAAATAATTCTGGTAAATAAATCTTCCTTGCCAATAACTACCGTGGGTATGCTCCTTAAAACTGGTGGAGTTGACGATCCAAAGCACCTTGCAGGGCTGGCAATATTCTCGACCGACATGTTGATTGAAGGAACGACAACTAGGAGTAGCTCTCAAATTGCAGAAGAGATTGAATTCATAGGGTCACATCTTTCCAAAGAGACTTCTAGAGAACACACCATTTTAGCGGTTAGTGGGCTATCTGATCACCTTCCAAAAGGATTGGATTTGTTGTCTGACGTGGTTCAGAATCCGTCCTTCCCATCATCAGAGTATGAAAGACTCAGAAATGAGAAGCTTGCAGATCTTAGTACCCTTGGGGACAACGCAGATCTTGTGGCTAACATTTCTTCCAGATCAATTATCTATGGAGCAACTTCCCCATACGGGCATCCGGTGAACGGGACTACAGAGTCAGTTGCTTCGATTGTGAACGAAGAAATAAATAAGCATTACGTTGATCACATATCTCCATGTCATAGAACTTTCCTAGTGGTCGGGAACACTTCAATGGAGGATGCTGTCAAACTCATAGGGCACAACTTCAACAGTGAAGATCTCTTTCCCTCAGGCTCTGTGGTTGAAACTTCTCAAGAACAATTCCCTCCACTAGCGAGCACCACGATTCACATAGTCGACAGACCTGGGTCTGCTCAATCAGTTATCAGGGCCGGGCATCGTACCGTACCAAGGTCGCATGAAGATTACTATGCGTTGGCCTTTCTAAACTATGTTTTGGGGGGAGATTATTCCAGCAGACTAAATATGAATCTAAGACAAGACAAAGGGTACAGCTACGGATTCTATTCTTCACTTATGTGGCTCAACGCCAGTTCTGTTTGGTTGGCCAGGGGAAGTGTGCAGACAGAAGTAACAAAAGAATCGGTTGTAGAGATATTAAGTGAGCTAACAAATATCAAGGGAAATAAACCGATCACCTCTCAAGAGTTTAACCGAGCAAAGGAAGGCCTGATAAAGGGAATCCCTGCACAATTCGAAACCAACAGTCAAATTATGGACCAGTTGATCAGGATGGCAGCTTTCGAACTCCCTTTGGACCATTTCACAACAAGTATGCATAAACTTCAATCTCTCAAATTAGACGATGTGACAAACGCAGCTAGGCGACATCTTTTTGAAAACCAGATATCTATGATAATAGTGGGCGACAGGCTGAAGATTGAACCCAAACTCAGAGAGCTAGATATTCCCGTTGTAATCTCAGACATATATGGAAATATTGCTCCGTAGCTATGACTCTCAACAACGAACATTATTGTGGGAGTTGCAATTTTGCTAACCCAGATGGTTCCGGATATTGTGGCGGTTGCGGAGAGAAACTGGACCACCGTTGTCCTATATGCGGCAGCCCGTACAGAAATGCTGTATTTTGTGAAAACTGCGGCCAGGCACTCTCAGAGGGAGTAACATCTGGCAGGGCAATTATAGGATCGAGTGAAACCACCCCATTTCCAAATATGGTCCAGAACACCCAACTTCCTGCTCCGGGTCAAATAGGAAGGTTAATCTACTTTACTCTAAAGACTTATCGCTTGAACTTTGGATCGTTCGCATCTTTGTCACTGATATCAGGAATTCCGCTATTCATCCTATCAATCTATATCAGTGTGATTATCGATAGCTCTATACAATCTTCAGAAATTGGAGAACTGGAAAATTTTAGAGAGGCCTTTCTGCTCCAAGATGTTATGGCCCAGTTAAATTGGCAAAATATTTTGGTTTTGGTCAGTTTAATCATCCTCGTATGGGTTACAAGTATTTTATCTACCGCAGCCATCATATTCGGCTCCGCACAATTCATTCAGGATGGCAAAGTCTCTCAGGTTCTCTGCATAGACTACGCTTTATCATGCTCAATAAAACTTATAGGTTTATCAATAGCATTGCCTATACTGCTAATCATTCCCCTCTTACTATCATTCATTCTGATCGGAATACCTTTGTTGGTATTCCTTTTTATACGCTGGAACTTCGCCGTCTGTGCTGTAGTTCTAGAAGACAAAGGGGTTATAAACTCTTTAAAAAGAAGTTGGTCGTTGGTTACCGGTAATTGGTGGATAACGTTCGGAACAATGCTAACTCTTTTAGTTCTGATAGTGATCCCTTCCGCAGTCTTAGGTTTGATTAATACGGTTATCTCATCATTTTTCGAACACTTTCTCGTGTCTCATATCCTCGAAGGAATAACGACTGTCATAATCATTCCATTTGCTTCAATTGCCACAGGTATTTATTTTCTCGGTCTGAGAATGAGTAAAGAAAGTGAAATGTCAGGTACGAACTTCGAAGGTCCCTGAAGTTTCCCTTGGTAAATGCGAGCTATCATTTAGGCAGACAACAGACCATCCGCCCCTGTCAAAGACAAACCTGGACACAGATGTGTTGGCTATTCCAAGCCTTAGTATCAGCCTCTCATCAAAACCCATTATATGCTGAAACATTGCACGGCTTGTATTGCCATGTCCTATTACCGCGACTCGAAGGGAGACTGGGCCAGAACAAAGTTCCCTGTTATATATAAATTCGTCCTCCAGCCAGTTTACAGCTCTTCGTTGCACCTCACGAATAGATTCGCCGTCAGGACCCACAAAGTCTTTGCCTTTCAGAGCCCGATACCTGTCTACCTCTGGGGTAAACGCTTCCCTTGTAGTTACCCCTCTCCAACCCTTGATTTGCTGCTCTATTATGGCATCTACCTGTTTAATTTCTCGATCAGGTTGTTTCATTCCCTCAAGCATTCCCTTGCTTGTCTGAACTGTCCTAGTTAAACTCGAACTGTAGATTCGATCAAAATCAACTTCATCCCTGAAGAATCTTTCTCCTACCAAGACAGCTTGTTTTTGACCAATAACGGTGAGAGGCGCATCAAAGTTGGCGCCTGCTGCCATGCCAGGAGTGGCATTTGACTCAGATTGTCCATGCCTTATGAAGTAAAATTCGCACCTAAAATCTTCGTGTATCAATAGAAACCTCCCGTAATGATGAATAAATGAAAGCAACCCCTAAAATTCGG
This sequence comes from uncultured Dehalococcoidia bacterium, assembly GCA_964652755.1. Taxonomy (GTDB): domain Bacteria; phylum Chloroflexota; class Dehalococcoidia; order Lucifugimonadales; family UBA826; genus UBA11795. Next base: position 75,063 of record CAZZBP010000003.1, on the reverse strand, counting down.
ACTTGCAAATCTCTTGCAAAGAGATTTTATAATGTGCCCACACGTTTGTAAGAGAAAGATACCGTAACTTCAAATCGAGAATCATCGAATTGGGAGATAGATTAATGGGAAATAGATTAGAAGGTAAAGTCGCGGCGGTAAGTGGTGGAGGTAGGGGAATTGGTAGAGGAATTGCCAAACTTCTAGCTACAGAAGGCGCTTCCGTAATAGTGAATGATAAGGGAACAGAAGTTGATGGTTCGGGCGAATCAAGAACACCCGCAGACTCCGTTGTGGAAGAAATACAGTCGTCGGGAGGAACCGCCTCCGCACAATACGCTGACGTTTCCACTATGGATGGCGGTGAAAGCCTAATACAATCAGCAGTTGACACTTATGGAGGCCTAGACGTATTAGTCAATTCGGCGGGTTCCTTAAGAGATAGAATGATCTACCAAATGACCCCTTACGATTTTGATTCTGTTATGAAGAATAACGCAAAGAGCGCCTTCACAACCACGAAATTTGCGGCAATTCTCTTCAGACAACAAAGAAGCGGTAGAATAGTTAATATGGTCGCAGACTCCGGCCTAGGGGACGTCGGAAGGTCAAACTACGCCGCAGCAACCGAGGCAGTGATCGGTTTAACAAGAACAACAGCAAAAGATCTGGGTAAATATGGAATTACGGCAAACGCAATCTCCGCCATAGCTGAGACCCGGCTATTTGCCGGTTCAGTTGAGGAGAGGAGACTCTCGAATGTGCAAGGCCCTACTCGTGACGAACGTGCAGGTATTGGCCCCTCACCTGAGATACAGAAATGGGAAGGTGAAGGGTATCCAGATCATCCTGACAACGTCGCACCACTTGCTGTCTATCTTTGCACCTACGCTTCCCCAAACATCAATGGGTACGTCCTCGGAGCGAGGGGAGGTAGTCTTTACGTGTATTCAAATCCGGAAATAGAAAAAATTGTCAATAAATGGGGTAATTTCACGATGGAGGAGATGGATTCCTTGTTCCCAAAAATGATGGGACATGGGTTCTGATAGGCAGCAATATCCAGATTAATAGCCGGCCCATTGGGGGCCAGAGCATCAACGGGAGAATTGAAATGGGAAACAGAGTAGAGGGAAGGGTAGCAATAGTGACTGGTGCTGGGCGTGGTATAGGCAGGGAAGTTGCCCGATGGCTAGCAAGGGACGGGGCCAAGGTCGTCGTCAATGACCTAGGCGGTGCGGTAGATGGTACAGGAGACTCCGCCACTCCAGCTGATCAAACAGTCTCAGAAATAACCGCCGAAGGTGGCCAGGCAGTAGCCTCTTACGATTCGGTAGCAGACTTCGATAGCGCTGGAAGGATTGTACAAAAGGCCATTGATCAGTTTGGACGTATAGACATTTTGTGCCATCCCGCGGGCATATTAAGAGACAGAATGGTTTTCAATATGACTGAAGCAGAGTGGGACGCGGTACTACAGGTTCACCTCTACGGTGCTTTCAACATGGTTAGAAATGTGTCGCCTCATATGATCAATCAAAGATATGGGAGAATAGTTCTTTTCTCATCGGGTTCCGGACTTGGGGCCTCAGGACAGGCAAATTATGCTGCAGCTAAAGAGGGAATGGTCGGTTTTGCTCGAGCGGTGTCCACGGAACTTCAACAGTATGGAATTATGGTTAATGCTGTATATCCCGGCGGATCCACAAGGATGACAGATACCGTCCCACAAAGCACCACCGAACTGCGTCAACAACAGCGGTCCGCCGCCGGACTTCCAGTTCAGCCAATTCCAGCGGAACTTCCTCCGGAGAACAGAGATCCCGAAAACAACGCCCCGAAAGCAGTATATCTCTCTTCAGAGTCAGCAGAAGGCACCACTGGGCAGGTGTTTGGAACAAGTGGTTGGGCGCTTTCACTTTACTCACCCAGGCACGTTATAAAAAGCATTCATAAGGAAGGTAAGTGGACACTGGACGAATTGGACCAGCAGATTCCTTTTTCACTTGGCAGCGGCCTTATAAACCCCGTTCCCGTAGATCCGCCTAGAAGTTAATTCGAAGTGGAACGTACCTTAATTGTGGAGATACATTTGTACTATGATGGTAGCATCATTCTGATACTTGAAGATTACCAATTAGGAAGAGCCCAAGCTCTTCCCTTTCGTGTCGATTTGCTAGGATATCTCATATGAACTGGATTGATATCGTCATACTCGTTATATTAATAGCTTCTGTATTTTGGGGTGCTAGAACTGGGCTGTTCGGGGCAGCTTTATACGCCGTCGGCACCATAATTGGGTGGATAATAGGTGGCAGGGTCGCGGAAATGATAGGCAGCGCATTTGGTGATTCGCTGAGTATCGACACTACTGTCACCGTAATTGTTTATATACTCATTCTTGGAGCGACTTTTTTACTCACCCGCTCAGTCATAAAACTACTGAAGCCTGGTACAGCACTCGTCGATGTGGCAACCCTGGGGATGAACCGAATAGTCGGAATGATCCTCGGGTTTGCCATAGGAATAATACTGGTTGCGGTGTTAATTACAGCCATTACAAGGTTTACTTACGATTTCAATTTTGACACTGATATTTCTGGATCAACTACGCTGACTACCCCTGGGCTTGTAGTAACTGAAAACATATCAGCCAAAGTGGACAACACCAAGTGGGCGCTGGAAAATGGGCTGACTGATTCTGCAATAGCTCCAACAATTGTCAAAATTTTACGGAAAATACCGGGAAACACATTTGGACTTGTGCCTAAAGACTTTATGGCAGCTCTAGACATCTTAGGCTCCAAACTGTAACCATAGGCCAAATGACAACTGTAATGGCACCAACTATTGAATCTCCAGTGTTGGTTCTAAATCAGAATTACCAGCCACTCAATATTTGTAGCGCTCGACGAGCTCTGGTTTTAATGGGAAGGGGCAAAGCAGAGATGGTTATCAATGGCAGAGGAGATGTTCGTAGCGCCTCAGCCATATTCCCGCTCCCCTCCGTAGTCAGGCTTTACTACATGGTGAAGAAACCGATCGTCAGTCGGCGACTTTCACGACAGGCTCTCTTCTACCGAGACAATTTTACGTGCCAGTACTGTGGAAAAGGGACAAGAAAACTCACCATCGATCACATTCTTCCTAGGAGTCGGGGAGGTAAACACACCTGGGAAAACGTAGCGAGTGCATGCGTAAGGTGTAATCACAGAAAGGCTGGACTCACTCCATCAGAGGCACGTATGAAACTCAAGTCAAGACCTAGGGCACCACGCCCGAATCCATATTACCTTTTCTACCATCGTAATCTAGAAGAGGCTTGGAGACCATTTATTCCATGGGAGAACTAGATCTCAAAGCCTGAAATCAAGTAGGTAGTTGCTGGAACAAATATAAATCGTCACCGAGGCAGTTTAAGCATCAGATTGTCATAAACTAACCCAGGGCTAACATTTTTCTCCAGGTTCCTAAGGGCTAATCTAACATAATTAATCGTTGATGCTACTTCGTTTGGGTCCAGGCTAGCCGCGACAGATCTCAAAGTATTTAGCCTAGAAATATTTATTACTTCTTCTTCAATGCCGCTCGACACAAGCAATACGTCTCTCCACCATGTCAACATGTAATCGATGTCCGAATGACCTACTCGCCTGTCTCTTCGAAAACGCGAAGTTAAATTTCGGGAGTACTTAAATTTGTCCTCGAGAGTTCCTGTCACCGCAGTCTCTATCGAATCTATAGAATCACGCGCATCTGCCAAAAAGTCCGCGTCGGTGGCCGCTCTATTCGCCCAACCTATTCTCCCCCTGGAAAGTCGCGTGATTTCCTCCCTGTCTATGTCAGATAATTTAACGAAATTCTCAACGTATTCTCGGATTATCCTATTGCCCACGGGCCTAAGCCTCAGTAGTTGGCACCGTGACACTATAGTTTCGATCAAACCCTCATAGTCTTTCGATAATAACAATATAATTACGTTATCAGGAGGTTCCTCAAGAGTTTTAAGGAGGATATTTGCCTGTTCCGTCCTCATTCGTTCTACAGCAGCGATTATAAATACTCTGTTTCTTCCCTCGAAAGGCTTCCTGTAAATTTGTTTCAGAAAATCATCTCTAAGTTGCTCCAACGTAATAGTGGTGGACATCTTATTGCTATCTTCTTCCGCGGGCTCAAGATCGTATATGAATAAATCTGTATGATTAAGAGCATCGATCCTCAAACATTGGTTGCAATT